>JBDREN010000241.1:0-17380 GCA_043819795.1 Elusimicrobiota bacterium | reverse complement strand
GACGGCGACGGCGTCTGCGGCGACGTCGACAACTGCCCGGCCACCGCCGACCCGGACCAAGCCGACGCCGATAGTGACGGCCTGGGCGACGCCTGCGACGCCTGTCCGAATGATGCGGCCAACGACGCGGACGACGACGGCGCGTGCGGCGACGTCGACAACTGCCCGGCCACCGCCAACCCGGACCAGGCCGACGCCGACAGTGACGAACTGGGCGACACCTGCGACGCGTGCCCGGCCGACCCGGACAACGACGCGGACGGCGACGGCGTATGCGGCGACGTCGATAACTGTCCGGCGATCCCCAACGCGGATCAGGCCGACGCCGATAGTGACGGCTTGGGCGACGTCTGCGACGCCTGTCCGAACGACGCGGACAACGACGCGGACGAGGATGGCGTCTGCGGCGACGTCGATAACTGCCCGGCCACCGCCAACCCGAACCAAACCGACGCCGATAGTGACGGCCTGGGCGACGCCTGCGACGCCTGTCCGAACGATGCGGACAACGACGCGGATGGCGACGGCGCGTGCGGCGACGTTGATAACTGCCCAGCCACGCCCAACCCAGACCAGGCGGACGCCGACGGTGACGGCATGGGCGACGCGTGCGACGCCTGTCCAAACGATGCGGACAACGACGCGGACGAGGATGGCGTGTGCGGCGACGTCGACAACTGTCCCGCCACGGCCAATCCGGATCAGGCGGATTTTGACCTGGACGGCGCCGGCGATGTCTGCGACGACGATATAGACGGCGACGGCACGTCGAACGAAGCGGACGGCGACGCCAGCGCCGTGGTGGACTCCAACGGCGGCACCATCGAGGCCCGCGATATCGTGGTCGACCTCCCTCCTGGGGCGATCAGCGAGCCGACCACCGTCACCGCCGTGAGCGGGGAGGGAAACTTCACCGTCTCGACGAACAAGGGAAACGTGGTCGCCCTCATGGACTATGATCTCAGGGCGGGCGGAGGGACCTTTACCCAGCTGGTCACTCTCGTGTTCTCCTACGACGAATCCCTACTCAAGAACCCGAAGCAGGAGGCGAGCCTGGATATCTACTGGCTTGATCCGGCCACGAATAAATGGGAGGCGCAGGGAGCGACGCTGGACATGGCCGCCGACACCCTCACCTTACTGACCGACCACTTCAGCAGTTTCATGGTGGCCCGGCCCGACTTGCCGCCCGGGCTGGTGGAGCCTCCCGCCGGCTTCGGCCAGGGAGAGAAAAAGGGCTGGGAAGGCGACGCCCCGTCCGGTTTCGACAAGGGGAAGAAAAAGGGCTGGGAGAGGTAGACCGGTATCCAAAAGGGCGGCAGCCTGCGCCCCGGCCGTCGTTGAATCGCTGGACCTGCCCGCGGGGACCGAGAACGAGGAGGTGGACATGCTCATCCAGTTCGCCCTCAACTCGATCGCGGGACTTTAAGCGCGGAAGAGCGGAAGACCGGGTCTGAGAATCGTCAGGCAAGGCGGGTGGGGGCGAATAGACGCCCGGCATCCGTTCTTGAGAGAGATGGAGGAGGATGTGAAATGACTAAAACAAGCGAGAAGCATGGCGCGAGCGTTTTACCCGCCGTGGTGGCCGCGGCGATCGGGGTCGCTTTCTTGACGACAAACGCGGCGGCGATGGCCTGTCCGTCGGGCATGACCTCCTACTGGACCTTCGACGAAGGGGCCGGGATAACGGCTCATGACTCCGTGGGCGGCAATCATGGGACGCTTTTCAACGCCCCGGCCTGGGAAACGGGAAGGTCCGGCGGAGCGTTGGGTTTCGACGGCGTGGACGACTATGTCGACGCCGGGCCGGGCATGTTCGCGGACGTGACGGAGGCGTTCACATTCGAGGGGTGGCTCAAGACGGATGATACCGGCACCTGGAGAAGGATAGCGTCTCGTCTGGGCGTCCTCGAATTCAGGATGATCGGGAACGGCGAGTTCAGCCTATGGACGGAGGGAGGGTCCTGCTACATCGGCCTGGCCGGACCCGACATCAGAGACGGCCAGTGGCATCACTTCGCCTTCACGTACGACGGCTCCGTGCTGAAGTCATATCGCGATGGAAGCTACGTCGTCACCAGGACGGGCTGCGGCGGCCCGTTGGCCGCGAACGCGAACGATCTGTACCTGGGATGCTGGAATCCCGCGCCGAACCAGCTGATCTACGTCTTCCTCGGCTCGCTGGACGAGGTGGCGGTCTGGAACACGGCGCTGACTCCGGAAGAGGTCCAACGACACTACGACAAAGGCCAGGAAGGCCTGGGGTATTGTGCGCAGACTCCGGTGGCGGTCGCCGAGCCCGGAGTGGACGAGAATGATCTTGTCATCCTCGATGGCAGCTCTTCCCGCGCCGCCGACGGGCCGATAGTCTCTTGGGACTGGGTCCTGACGAATCGAGACCCTGAAGGCTCCGATTTCACCCTTGCCGGCGAGCGGGCGGCCACCGACAGCGTGGACATCGGCGCCTATGACGTGACCCTGACCGTCACGGATACCGACGGGCTCACCGGCGCCGACGCGATGGTGCTCGCGGTGGGAGCGGCCGGAGGGGGAAGGCCGGAGCCCAACACGGCTTTCAATGTCTCACAAATGAAGATCCACTGGGTGGGCGACAACAAGATCACACTGCAGGGGGAGATGCCGGGACTTCCCGCGGGCTCCCAGGATGAATTGCTCCCCAGTGGGACCATCGTGACCATCGAAATCCCCGCGAAGGCCGCCCCGGACCAATATACCGTGGGCCAGGCCGTGGTGGATTTCGACACGCACAGGAAGCTCTGGGATTCGACGCCGAGATAGACGATCCGCGACGTCCCGCATAAGATGATCGTCTCGCGCCTGGATGGCTGACAAATTATTTTTGTGATGCTTTTACAATCCTTTTTTCGTCATCATTGCCAGAGGCCTGCCCTTGAAAAGTCAGCGCTTCCGGCCCTATACTGAATCAGCGACGGAACCGACCGAGCCGGAAGGTGAATAAATGAAACCGAGACAACCCTTGAGAATCGCGGCGGCGAGTTCGCTCGCGCTGGCCGGACTAATATGGCTCTCCCCCCCGGCCATGGCCGAGGACCCGGTCCATTTCCCTGACGCCAACCTGAAGGCTGCGGTGGAAGCCGCTTTGGGCATCGCCAATCCCACGCCTACGGACATGCTCGCCCTGACGCGGCTTAATGTCGCGGGCAAAGGCATCTCGGAGCTTACGGGCCTGGAGCACGCCGCGAACCTCACGGAGCTCTGGCTCTTGGGCAATCAGATCCCGGACATCTCCCCGCTGGCGGGGATGAGCGCTCTGACCGGCCTCTACGCGGAGCACAACCAAATCGGCGCCGGCCTCTCGGCGCTCGCGACCCTGACGAGCCTCGAGGTCGTCAATCTCTCCGACAACCAGATCGCCGACATCTCCGCGGTCTCGGGCCTGACGAACCTGACCTTGCTCTACGCGCAGAACAACCGGCTCACCTCGATCCCGCCCCTGACCGCCTCGCCCAACCTGGAGTATCTGGACGTGCGCGGCAACCAGATCACCGACATCTCCGGACTGGAAGGGGTCACGAGCCTCAAACAGCTCTGGCTCTTGGGCAATCAGATCCCGGACATCTCCCCGCTGGCGGGGATGAGCGCTCTGACCGGCCTCTACGCGGAGCACAACCAGATCGGCGCCGGCCTCTCGGCGCTCGCGACCCTGACGAGCCTCGAGGTCGTCAATCTCTCCGACAATCAACTCACCGGAATCGCGGACCTGGCGGAGCTGACGAGCCTGACGCAGCTCTATCTGAGGAACAACCCCTTGGAATGCGAGGCCTACAGCACGCATTTGCCGCTGATCGAAGAGAACAACCCCGGCGTCTACCTGGCCTACGACCCCAGCCCCTACCCGCCCGGGCCCTGCCCGGAGGTCCCCGTCCATTTCACGGACACCGCCCTGGAAGCCGCGGTGGAGGCCGCCCTGGGCGTCACCGGCCCCACGCCCACGGACATGCTCGCCTTGACGCATCTCACCGCTCCCGGCCAAGGGATCACGGACCTCACCGGCCTCGAGCACGCGACGAATCTGGATACGGCGATCCTCTACAGCAATCAGCTCCGCCGCATCCCCGACCTTTCGGGGATGACGAGCCTGCGGACGCTATACTTGAACAACAACCAGATCACGGACATCTCCGGCCTGGCGGGGGTGACGAGCCTGACGGATCTCGGCCTGCAGCACAACCAGATCACGGACGTTTCCGCCCTGGCGGGGATGGTCAACCTAAAGGAGCTGTATCTGGAGGGCAACCAGGTCAGCGACATCTCCGCGCTCGGGACCCTGTCGAGCCTGGAGTACCTCATGATGTACAGCAATCTGGTCACCGCCATACCTCCGGGGATGACCAGCCTGCGGACGCTTTACTTGAACAACAACCAGGTGACCGACATCTCCGGCCTGGCCGGCGTCACGACCCCGCGGACGGTATATCTCCACAACAACCGGATCACCGACATCTCCGCGCTCGCGGACATGAACCCCGAGACCCTCTACTTGCTCAACAACCAGATCAGCGATATCTCGGCGCTCGCGGGCATGACCAACCTGGCGACGCTCCACCTCTACGGCAACCCTCTCGACTGCGATGCCTACAGGACCTATCTGCCGCTCATCCTCGACAATAACCCCGGGGCCGACATCACCCACGACGCCGACCCCTACCCGCCCGGGCCCTGCGAAGACCCGGACGAGGACGATGACGGCGTGCCCGACGAGGAAGACAACTGCCCGATGACCCCCAACCCGGACCAGGCCGATTCCGATGGCGACGGGCCGGGCGACGCGTGCGACGCTTGTCCCGATGACGCGGATAACGACGCGGACGGGGACGGCGTGTGCGGCGACGTGGACAACTGCCCGGCGACCGCCAATCCGGACCAAGCCGACGCCGATAGTGACGGCCTGGGCGACGTCTGCGACGCCTGCCCCAACGACCCGGACAACGATGCCGACGGCGACGGCGTTTGCGGCGACGCAGACAACTGCCCGGCGACGTTCAACCCGGACCAAACGGATTCGGACGGCGATGGAGCGGGTGACGCCTGCGACGCCTGCCCCGGCGATCCGGATAACGACGCCGACGCCGATGGAGTGTGCGGCGATGTGGACAACTGCCCCGCGACGGCCAACGCGGACCAGGCCGACGCCGACGGCGACGGCGCGGGCGATGGCTGCGACGCCTGCCCGAACGATGCGGACAACGACGCTGACGGCGACGGCGTCTGCGGCGACGTGGACAACTGCCCCGCAGTCGCGAACCCCGGCCAGGAAGACCTCGACGGCGACGGGATAGGCGACACCTGCGACCCGGACCGCAACGGCGACGGGGTGGACAACGACGTTGACGCCTGCCCGGACACCGACGCATCCGGAAGCGACGCGGACCGGAACGGGTGCGTGGACACGGTCGAAGAGCTTCCGGCAACGATCGAGGCCCTGGACCTGCCCGAAACGGCGGAGTCGCCGCTCACCACCAAGGCCGAGAACGCGGCCGCGGCCTCCGAAAGGGGCAACGACAAGGCCGCCGACAACGTGCTCGAGGCCTTCATCAACCAGGTGGAGGCCCAGCGCGGCAAGAAGCTCACTGACGAGGAAGCGGACACGCTCATCGAGTTCGCCCTGAACTCGATGACGGGGCCTTAAGAACGACGCGGATATAGCGAGGATGAGACCATGAAGCCGAAACAAATCCAAACAGCGTCCGCCGTGAGCGCGCTGGCCTTGGCCGGGCTATTGTGGCTCGCGCCACCGGCTATGGCGGAAGACCCGGTCCAATTCGCGGACGCCAACCTGAAGGCGGCCGTGGAAGCCGCCCTGGGCAAGTCCGATCCCACACCCACGGACATGCTTTCCTTGACGAACCTCTACGCCGTGTATGGAGGTATCACGGCCCTATCGGGGCTCGAGCATGCGACGAACCTGACGCATCTGCAGCTCCAGTACAATCAGATCGCGGACATCTCCGCTCTCGCCGGCATGACGAGCCTCCAGTACCTGCGCCTGGACGGCAACCTGATCGCCGACATCTCGCCGCTGGCGGGGATCACGACCCCCACCTACCTGCGCCTCAACAACAACGACATCTCGGACATCTCCGCCTTGACCGGGATGACGAGCCTCGACCAGCTCTACCTGCGGGACAACCGGATCGCCGATATCTCCGCCCTGAGCGGGATGGCCGTCCTGCGCGTCATGGACCTCACCTCCAACCAGATCTCGGACATCTCCCCCCTCGCGGGGCTGAGCGCCTTCACCGACCTCGTCATGCGCTCCAATCCCCTGGATTGCGAGGCCTACGCCACCTACCTGCCGTTGATCGAAGCGAACAACCCGGGGATCTACCTGCTTTACCCCCCCAACCCCTACCCGCCGGGGCCCTGCGGGGACCCGGACGAGGACGACGACGGCGTGCCCGATACGGAGGATAACTGCCCCCTGGCCGCGAACCCCGGCCAGGAAGACCTCGACGGCGACGGAGCGGGCGACGCCTGCGACCCCGACGACGACGGCGACGGGGTCCCGGACACGGCCGACGCCTGCCCGGCCGTAGACGCCTCGGGAAACGACGCGGACCAGGACGGATGCGTGGACGCGGTCGAGGAACTCGCCGAGACCATCGAGGCCATGGACCTGCCCGAGGCCGCGGAGTCCCCGCTCACCAGCAAGGCAGAGAACGCCGCGGCGGCGATCGAGCGGGACAACCCCAAAGCCGCCGACAACGTCCTAAAGGCCTTCATCAACCAGGTGGAAGCCCAGCGCGGCAAGAAGCTCACCGACGAGGAGGCGGACACGCTCATCGAGTTCGCCATCAACTCGATGGAATAGCGGTGCTAGCGGCGTCAGGCTTTGAGTTTTGTGAGTTTTGCGACTAACTCGTGGCCGCAATCACGGGCTTAGTCACAAAACGGCGAGCCTGAACCCAAATAGGCGGTTGTAGCGGGAAAGAATAATCTCCTCCATATTCTTCCGCCTCTCGGGGCTCATCTCGGACTCGCGCACAAGCTCGACGATGCCGTCCTGCGCGCCGCGCAGCTTGGCGAACGAGTTCTCCGCGGCCTTGGGATCGATCCGCAGGTCCTCCGCCAGCGCGTTGAAGTCGCTTCGCGTCAGACCCTGCTTCCTGCCGCGGACGGCGAGGGCGGACTCCTCCTGCGGCGCGTAGTGCGCGCAGGAGACCAGGTCGTAGCAGGGAGCGAGGCTCCACTCATCGTCCTCATCCCGCAATAAGGCCCATTTCTTGAGATGCATATCCCCGGCGCCGATCAGGTGGCACAGCAAGACCCTCTCGAAGAAGTCGACGCAGTCCAAGCCGGCGTTCGCGGCGCGCCCGCGGATCGCCCGGCCGACCCGCTCCAATGAGCCCTTGTACTCGTCCTCCGATCCGAGGATCCGGTACATGGTCTCCCCGCGGAGCTTTGTCCCGTCATCGAGCCGGTCGAACCGCTTGACGACATAGCACAGCCTCCCGTCGGCCATCGGGAAGAGGCCGTGCGGCGGGACGGACATGCCCAGCCCGGCCGCGATGTTCATGCACAGGTTCTCGTTGCCCGGCAGCCCGGGAAAGCCGTCGGGCTCGGGCTTCAGGACATGGGTCCCCTCCGCGCCCGCGACCTCGAGCGCCCACTCCTTGGCGTCGAGCCTGACGGAGACCTTCATCTGGGCGCCCGTCGCGGACATCCGTCCGCCGATCCCGCTCGCCCGCGCCTGGATATCCGCCTTGCTGAAAGTGATGTCGGGCACGCGCGCCTTGCCGAACAGGTCTTTCAAGCACTTCGCGTGGTGGCGCGCGTCGGCATCAACGCGCTTCTGGCAGCAAAGACACCTATTCATCGGTCCTCCCGGTTTCCCCATCCATGGCGCTACTCCCTAGGCAACCCGACCGGGCCAAGACGCGAGCCGAAAAGCCAGAGGATCTTGTCGACAACATCCATGCGTAGTGTCCGCTTGCCCTGCTCGAGGTCCCGTACGAAGCGAAGTCCGACGCCGGCCTTGCCCGCGATTTGGACCTGGGTCAAGCCGGCTTTGCGCCTCTTCGCCTTGACGTATTCTCTGACAGAAAGGCTATTGGCTGTCATTTATTATACCCCTTCAGGTATATCCAATTTTTTGGCGTATTTGCCTGGACGCGCCTGCCACCTCTTTCATAACACAATTAGTATACCTCATCGGGTGTAACGTATCAATACATATTCAAAACAGGTTTAGGCGGAGATTTATTAATAATGCAGTACCCCCGATAGGGTATACTAATTCATGAACTAAAAAGCACCTGAGTGATACCCCTGCTATGTCCGCGAGAAGGTATCGCGTTCCGCGATACCAAAGCTCCGCTTCATCGCCGGCAAGCAGAGGCGGCGTTCCGAGGCCCAGGCTCGGTTCCCCTGGGAAGCGCGGACTGTGAGTATGCGGTCGCGTTTCGCGACCGCTTCCAAGCGAAATATCCGGCATCGGCTCTCTGCATTCACTGGACATACCGCCGCCCGCGTCCCGCGAATAACGCAACAACGCGACGAACGCCCCCCCCTTTGCTAAAATTACATCATGCGCGCGCTGCTGCTGATCACGATGGCCCTCGCCGCCGTCGTCCGCGCCGAAGCCTACCCGGCCGCGGACGCCTGGACCGCCTACGAGAAAGGCGACTACGCGCGCGCCCTCGAGCTGGTCCGGCCCGAGGCCAGCAAGGGCGAGCCCAACGCCCAGCAGGTCCTGGCCGAGATGTACTTCCATGGCCGGGGCGTTCCCAAGGATCTCAAGAAGGCCTTCGAGCTCCGCATGAAGTCCGCCGAGCAGGGCAACATGTACGCGCAGTCCGGTCTGGGCAACCTCCACTTCAACGGCACGGGCGCGCCGAAGGACTACGTCGAGTCCGCCAAGTGGTATCGGAAGGCCGCGGAGCAAGGCGAGCCCGGCGCCCAGCACATGCTGGGCCACCAGTACTGGAACGGCTTCGGAGTGAAGCAGGACTGGAAGCTGGCGTTCGACTGGCTGCTGAAGTCCGCCGAGCAGGGCAATCAGTACGCGCAGGGCGGCGTCGGCTACCTCTACCAGCAGGGCTTGGGCGCCCCAAAAGACTACGCGAAGGCCGTCGCCTGGTACCGGAAGTCCGCGGCGCAGGGCAACGAGCACGCCGAAGCCGGCCTGGGCGCGCATTACGAGTACGGCTGGGGAGTGAAGAAAGACCTCGCCGAGGCGCGCGCCTGGTACCTCAAGGCCGCGAACAAGGGCCTCCCCCAGGCCCAGACCAATCTGGGCAACCTCCACTTCAACGGCACGGGCGTCCCCAAGGACTACGTCGAGTCCGCCAAGTGGTATCGAAAGGCCGCGGAGCAAGGCGAGCCCGGCGCCCAACACATGCTGGGCTGGCAGTACTGGAACGGCTGGGCCGTGAAGCAAGACTGGAAGCTGGCGTTCGACTGGATGATGAAGTCCGCCGTGCAGGGAAACCAATTCGCGCAGAGCGGCGTCGGCTACCTCCTCCACCAGGGCCTGGGGACCGAAAAGGACCACGCCGCGGCGCTCGAGTGGTACCGCAAGGCCGTGGCGGCCGGGGAGCGGACCCACGCCGCGTTCCACTTGGGCGAGATGCACGAGGCGGGCCTGGGCGTGGCTCAGGACTTCGTCGAGGCCTACAAGTGGTACGCCGTGTCGGCGGCCCAAGACCTGGATGTCGCCCGCCAGGCCATGGACCGCCTCAGAAAAGAGATGACCAAAGAGCAGGTCGCCGAGGCGCAGAAGGCGGCCCGCGGCGACCGGCCTCAAGCGCCCTCCCCCGCCCCTATGCCCGCGCCCGCCGCGGCTCCCGAAAAGACCTACTCCTCCGGCGTGGACCAGCCCGCATACCGCTTCGCCGAGAACGCGGACCTATTCGCCCTGGTCATCGGCGTGGACCGCTACAAGGACCTCCCCCGCGCCGAGTTCGCCGAGCGCGACGCCGCGGCCGTCAAGGAGCACCTCCGGGCGCTGGGCTTCCCCGAGCGCAACATCGTGACGTTGACCGGCGCCGACGCCACGATCTCGGGCATGCGCAAGTACGTGGAAGAGTGGCTGCCGCGCAACATCCGCGAAGGAAGCCGGCTCTTCGTCTATTTCTCGGGCCACGGCGCCCCGGACCCGAGCACCGGGGAGGCCTACCTGGTCCCCTGGGACGGCGACGCGAGCTTCCTTAAGAGCACCGCGTATCCGGTCGCGAAGCTCTACGCGTCCTTGCGCGGCCTGCCCGCCGAGAGCGTCTGGGTCGCGCTGGACGCGTGCTTCTCCGGAGCCGGCGGGCGCTCCGTCCTGGCCGACGGGGCCCGTCCCCTCGTCTTAAAGACCGCGGACCAAACGCCGGACGACCCCCGCCTCGCGGTCCTCTCCGCGGCGGCCGGCGACGAAATCACCGGCACCCTAAAGGCCGAGGGCCACGGCATCTTCACCTACTACCTGCTCGAAGGCATGTCGCGCCAAGCGGCCCGCGGCAAAGGCCGCCTCGACCTCGCGGACGTCCACGACTACCTGAAGCCCAAGGTCCGCGACGCCGCCCGCCGCCAGAACCGCGACCAGACCCCGTCTTTGCGCGGCGGCAATAAGCGCGCCGCCATCCCCCTTATTAAGGAATAGCCGCCGAGCTCCTCCGGCGGCAAACCGCGAATAACGCGACAAGCGAACGGCGGGTACAGCTCATTTTCTGATTTATTTATAACCGTTTTTCCGCCTCTATCCGCCCCCATTGACTTATATCCGAACCGGGGTTATTCTGAGTCCGTCGGAAGACCCCGAAGGAGGACCGCACGATGAAGCCGAGAAACTTCCTTTTCACCATGATCCTGGCGGCCGCGGGCCTGAGCCTCGCTTTGGCGCCGAGCGCCCGAGCCGCTGATTCGGACGGCGACGGCATCGACGACGCGATCGACAACTGCCCATCGGTGGCCAATTCCGACCAAGCCGATAGCGACGACCTGGGCGGGAAGGTCTCTCAATGGAAGTTCGACGAGGGCGAAGGGACGACCGCGGGGGACTCCGTGGGAGACAATCACGGAACGCTCTACGACGGCCCCGTCTGGACGGCCGGCCAAGTCGGCGGCGCTCTGAGCTTTGACGGATCCAACGATTATGTCCAGGCGCCGAATTCCCCGTCCCTGGACATCACCGAAGCCATCACGGTCGAGGCGTGGGTCTACGCCCAAGCGGGCTGGGACATCCACGTCGCGGGCAAGGAAGAGTCCTTCCTGCTCTGGGTCCAGGGAGGGACGGCCAATTTCGAGATCCGCCCCCCTTCCGGGTGGTGGCGCAACCCCTATGACATGAACCCGGCGGGCCGGACCCCGATCCCGTACGGCCAGTGGTTCCACTTGGTGGGCACCTTCGACGGGAGCTGGGTAAAGGTATACCTGAACGGGGCGTACGCGAACGGCGTGGCCCATGACGGAACCATGCAGTCCAATCCGAACCCGATCAGGATCGGCATGGTGTATGGCCACAGATATTTCAACGGCATGATCGACGAGGTCGCGATCTACGACCGCGCCCTGAGCCCCGCGGAGATCCAGGCCAGCTACGAGGCGGGGCTGGCGGGGCACGGCAAAGCGGGCGACGGCGTGGGCGACGCCTGCGACAACTGCCCCGCGGCGGCCAATCCCGGCCAGGCTGACGACGACGGCGACGGCACCGGGGACGTCTGCGACGACTCCGACGGCGACGGCCTCCTCGACGGCGACGACAACTGCCCCGGCGCGTCCAACCCGGGCCAGGAGGACGGCGACGATGCGCTGGTCCTATTCGAAGACTTTGACGACGGCGCGGCGGATGGATTCATCGAGATAGGCGATTGGGACGCCGGCGGCGGCAAGTATGTCGTCAGCTCCGGTCCCGGAGGCTGCGGCGAGGCTTCGCTGATCCCGGCAGGCAGCCTGGAGGACTATACACTGGAGATAAAAGTCGCGATCGACGATGATACGGTCGCGGAGAACGATAATGACGGCTGGGGCTGGGCGGGAGCGTTCTTGAGGAAGGATTCTCAAACGGCGAATGTTATGGACGGATATCTCGTTCTGGTCGGCGGAGACGTCGGCGGAGGATCCGGGATAGTGGCTCTTCTCACCTTCCCCGAATTCATCCTGCTGGGGGATATAGTCGCCATTGATTATACCGAGGGGCAGGAGTATGACCTAAAAGTAGTCCTCGCCGGGAACCACATCCAAGTCTATCTTGACGGGGTTTTGAAGATAGATCATGTGGATTCGGTGAACTACCACGCCTCCGGATATTCCGCATTGTGGAAATGCGAGGTGTCGCAAGCGCATTTCGATGATATCAGGATAACGGCTCACGGCGACGGCGTGGGCGACGCCTGCGACAACTGCCCCGGCGCCGCGAACGCCGACCAGAGCGATAGGGACGGCGACGGCGAGGGCGACGCCTGCGACGCCTTCACCGATCCCGACGGCGACGGCATCCACGACGCCGACGACAACTGCCCGGACATCCATAACCCCGGCCAGGAGGACTTGGACGGCGACGGGAACGGCGACCCCTGCGACCCCGACGACGACGACGACGGGATGTCCGACGCGTGGGAAGCCCAGCATCCGGCTTGCATGGACCCCGCGGTCGCGGACCTCTATGAGGACCCCGACGGCGACGGGGCCCTCAATTGGCTGGAGCACGCCCGGGACACCGACCCATGCGACGGGTCCTCGACCCCCGCCATGGCGACGATCTACGTCGACGACGACAACGCGGGCGACCCCTCCCAGGACGGCTCCCAGGCCCATCCCTACGAGTCCATCCAGGACGCGATCTACTCGGCGCCCGAAGGCGCCACGATCAAGGTGGCGGTGGGGACCTACAACGAGGACATCGACTTCATCTCGGGATTGACCGTGATGGGCGGCTTCGACGCTGCCGACTGGACCCGCCGGGGCGAGGCGGGACAGTCCGTGATCAACATACCGTACGTCTTCATGTTCTGGGGGGTGTACAACACCGTCGCGGACGGCTTCATCGTCCAGAACAGCGAGTACAGCGGCGGCCATTCATACTACACGAACGCCATGGTCAGGAACTGCGTGTTCCAGGACAACGGCCATTCCGGGTTCATGTTCGGCCAGGACTCGAAGCCGTACATCATCAACAACGTGCTGAGGCGAAGCGGCCACGGCATCCACGTCACGCCGGGCGCGCATCCCACGATCCGCAACAACGTCATCACCGGCAACGGCGGGGCCGGGATCGCGGCGGACGTAAGGGCGCCGGTGGCCAGCCACAACTGCGTGTGGGGCAACCGCAACGGCGACTATCAGGGCTACGCCTCCCCGCAGGAGGGCGACATCAACGAAGACCCGCTCATCCGGGTGGACGGCCACCTCCGGAGCGGCTCGCCCTGCAAGAACGCCGGCACCACCGTGAACGCGCCGCCGGCCGACATCGACGGCGAAGCCAGGCCCTTCGGCCCGGCCGTGGACATCGGCATAGACGAATACGAGGACACCGACGGCGACAACCTGCCCGACTGGTGGGAGCGACGCTATTTCGGCGATCTTTCCTCCGGCGCGGCGGACGACCACGACTCCGAGGGGTTGACCGAGATCCTGGAATACGACAACAGCACCGACCCCCTCGATCAGGACACCGACGACGACTACCTCACCGATTATGAGGAAGTGGTCACCCACGGCACCGACCCGCTCGACCCCGACACCGACGACGACGGCCTGCTCGACGGCCAAGACAACTGCCCCCTCACGCCTAATCCCGAACAGGCGGACGAGGACGGCGAAGGGATCGGCGACGCCTGCGACAACTGCCCGGGCGTGCCCAACACGGACCAGGCCAACGCGGACGGCGACGACAGGGGCGACGCCTGCGACAACTGCCCCGCCTTGGCCCATCCGGACCAGGGGGATATGGACGACGACGGGATCGGCGACGCGTGCGACGACTCGGACGGCGACGGCGTGTTCGACATCGGCGACAACTGCCCGGCCGTCGGAAACCCCGAGCAAGCCGACGCCGACTACGCGCCCGCCACGCTCGACTCGCTGGTCTTCACCCTCAACCACGCGGACTGCGGCGACGGCGGCGACCCGATCACGTTCTACCTCAACGACGTCGAGCTCGGCTCCCTCCCGGCGACGGAAGGCTGCTACTGCAACGACGTCGCCGCCGAGTTCGTCTTCGACGGCCCGGCCGCCGTCGCCGCCTTCAACCCGGGCGGTCCCAACGCCGCGCGGGTGGACTGGGGTGAGTCGATCGCCATGGGCTACGTCACGGCCACGGCCAACGGCCCCTCGGCGAGCGTCACCACGACCTTGTCCCGGGATCCCGGCGTCCCGAACCTCTGCTACGGGGGCCTCGACTGGGGCGGAAGCGTGAGCGGGGCGGCCGGAGGTCCGGACGGGAACGGCGACGCCTGCGACTGCGACGACGGCATCTGCGACGGACGGGAGTCCGGCTACTGCGCCGCCGCGGGCAACCCGGATCCGACCTGCTGTGTGGATGAAGACGGCGACGGCTACGGCCGAGACGGCTTCACCGGAGGCTGCGACCAGGAAGGCACGGACTGCGACGACGAGAACCCGGACATCAACCCCGGCGCGGCCGAGTCCCACTGCAACGGGATCGACGACGACTGCGACGCGCAGACCGTGGACGACCCGGACCTGGACTCCGATGGCGTCAATGTTTGCGAGGACAAGTGCCCCGACACGGCGCTGCCCGAAGCCGTGCCGACGACGGGACAGCTCAAGCCCAACCGCTGGGCCCTCATTGACGGCGACCAAGCCTTCGACACGACATCACCCAAGGGTAAGGGACCTAGGAAGTCCTTCAGCACGATGGACACCGGAGGCTGCAGCTGCGAGCAGATCCTGGCCACCTCACCGGACGAGATGAAGGGACACTACAAGTTCGGCTGCTCGACCGGCGTGCTCGAGGATTGGATCAGCGGCGTCAGGCATTGAGTTCTTTGAGTTGTTTGACTAACTCGCCGCCGCAGCGGCGGGATCGGCCGAACAGCTCGATATCTGCCGCTGATTTTGGCGTGGTTTTGTAGACGCTTTTTTGAATCAGCCGGTCGCCGTTGACTTATCCCGGAACTCGGGATACCCTAACGTCGTCGGGATACCGCAAGGAGGACCCACCATGAAGCCGAGAAACTTCCTTTTCACCATTCTGATGTCTGCCCTGGGCCTGAGCCTGGCCTTGGCGCCGTGCGCCCGCGCCGCGGACGCGGACGGCGACGGGATCGATGACGCGATCGATAACTGCCCATCGGCGGCCAACCCGGACCAGGCCGAGACCGACGCCGCCGTCGCCTATTGGAGCTTCGACGAGGGTTCCGGGACGACGGCGGGGGATTCCGTGGGCGGCAATCACGGGACTCTCCTCCACGGCCCGGTCTGGGCATCCGGCCAGGTCAACGGCGCGCTGCGGTTCGACGGCGCGGACGATTACGTGGACATGCCGTCGTACACCTTCTCGCCCGCGACCGACTTTTCGGCCATCTCCATCGAGGCCTGGATCAACAGCGATGATATAACGACGACACACGGCATCTGGAACGCGACCGGAGCGACTCCCCCCGGCGGAAACGCCAACAATCATTTCGAGTTGAGGAACGACGGCTCCATCCGCTTCGCCGTCCGCCACAAGGACGGCATGGCCGACGGATACCTGAATCTGATCACCGGACCGGGCGTGGTATCGCCGAACGCGTGGCACCACATCGTCGCGACCTACGAGAACAGGGGCGACACCGGCACGTCGTCGGTCTATCTGGACGGCGTCCCGGTCGCCGAGCTGATCGGCGCGGCCTTGACCCTGACCCTGGATCAGCCGCAGCACACCATCGGCATGCTCGTCCAGCCCGGCCCCAGCCTGCAGCGTCCTTTCAGCGGGCTCATCGACGAGGTCGCGATCTTCGACCGGGCCCTGGCCCCCGCGGAGATCCAGGCCAGGCACGCGTCCGGACTGACGGGACGCGCCTACGCGGGCGACGGCGCGGGCGACGCCTGCGACAACTGCCCCCTGGCCTCCAACCCCGGCCTGGCCGACGGCGACGGCGACGCGCTGGGCGACATCTGCGACAACTGCCCGGGAGCGCCCAACGCGGACCAGGCCGACGCGGACGGCGACGCCCTGGGCGACGCGTGCGACAACTGCCCCGAGCTGGCCTATCCGAGCCAGCGGGACATGGACGACGACGGGATCGGCGACGCGTGCGACGACTCGGACAAGGACGGCGTGCTCGACATCGACGACAACTGCCCCTACGCCCGGAACGCGGGCCAGGAGGACACCGACAGCGACGAGGAGCACGCCAGCCACATCTGCTACGTGGTGAACGCGAACAACGGCGCCTTCGCCGTGATCAGCCACGAGGACGGCAACACCATCACCGCCGGCTCCACCGTGCTGGAGCTCGACGCGGGCGAGATCGGCTCCTTCACCGCCCCCCTGGGGACCCCGGTCACGGGGGCCAAGGCGTTCTTCGCGGACACGGTGGCGGACGGCGGAGCCCCGTGCCTGCCCCCCTCGTTCGCCGGCACGGAGTTCATCTACAGGGCGTCCAGAAACGTGGATAGATTCTCCGTCTACGCGCTCGAGGACGCGAACGTCGACGTCTACGACGGCGGCGTCCTGGTCCAGAGCGAATCCGTGCCCGCGGGGACCGCCAGGGTCATAGACCGCGACATCACCAACTCCGGGGTGACGAGGATCGCCTCCGACGCGCCGATCCTAGTCTCCCATTCGGCGACCGACAACAGCGACGGCTACAACTTCCATCCCGCGGGCACCGACTGGTACGGCGTGCCCTCCCAGAACCTCGATATCGGGGCCGGGCCCGGCGGGGCCGACGTGACGATATACTACAGCGACGGGACGAGCGCGAGCGTCGCGCTGGGGCCCGACGGCCAATACCGGGCCGGGGGGCAGGGAACCCACGGCCAAAGCCGCGCGGCCCATGTCGTCTCGGACAACCCCATCGGCGTGCATCAGCTGGCGGACGCCGACGGGACCGATTCGACCACGTTCCTGCCGGCCGGGGAGCTGAGCGCCGCGTACCGCATCCCGATGGACATCCAGTACATCGCCATCGCCGCGCCCACCCCCGCGACCTCCTGCACGCTCTACGAAGCCGACGGGAGCGTCAAGGAATCCCTGCTCGGCGGAAGCGAGAGCGACCCCTACCCGAACGCCATGCTCTTCGGAGGGAACTACCTCTACGCCGCGGCGGGGGCCAAGCTCGAGTGCGACGCGCCCGTGTTCGCCTACTACGAGCAGCACGCCAACAACCAGGAGACCAACCTGATCAAGCCCGCGCGCGTCCTCAACGACGGGGTGGGCGACGCCTGCGACAACTGCCCGGACGCC
>JBDREN010000240.1:0-2494 GCA_043819795.1 Elusimicrobiota bacterium | reverse complement strand
GGCGTCCGGGCAGTTGTCGCAGGCGTCGCCCACCCCGTCGTTGAGGACGCGCGCGGGCTTGATCAGGTTGGTCTCCTGGTTGTTGGCGTGCTGCTCGTAGTAGGCGAACACGGGCGCGTCGCACTCGAGCTTGGCCCCCGCTCCGGCGTATAGGTAGTTGCCGCCGAAGAGCATGAAGTTGGGGTGGGGGTCGGACTCGTTTCCGCCGACCTGGGTCTCCTTCATGCTGCCGTCGGCCTCGTAGAGCGCGCATGAGGTGGCGGGCGTCGGCGCGGCGATGGCGACGTACTGCATGTCCAGGGGGATGTAGTATTCGGCGGCGAGCTCGCTCGCCGGCAGGAAGGTCGTGGATTCGCTGCCGTCGCCGTCCGCGTACTGGTTCACGCCGATGGGCGCCTGCGCCACGACGTGGGCGGCCAAGCTCTGGCCGTGGGCGCCCAGCGCGCCGATCCGGACCTGGCCGTGGGGGCCGAAGGAGTCGCCGTCGACGACCCCGCCGCTGGCGTAGAGCGACACGTATGTCGCCTCGGCGCCCACGCCCATGTCGAGGTTCTGGGAGGGCACGCCGTACCAGTCCGTGCCCGCGGGGTGGAAGTTGTAGCCGTCGGTATCCTTGTCCGTCGAATGCGAGACCAGGATGGGCCGGTCCGAGGTGATCCGCGCCACGCCGCCGTTGGTGATGTCCTGGGCCGCGACCTCGACGGTCCCCCGCGCCACGGACACGGTCTTCACCAAAGTCCCGGTGTCGTATATCTCCACGTTCGCGTCGCCGAAGGCGTAGATCGAGAAGATGTCGCTGTTCCGGGAGGCCCGGTAGACGAACTCGGTACCCGCGGACGAGGGCGGCGCGCAGGGAGAGCCGCCGTTGACGGTCGTGTCCGCGTAGAAGGGCTTGGTCCCCGTGACCATGGTCCCCAGCGGAGCGCTGAAGGAGCCGATCTGGCCCCGGTCGAGGCTCAGCACGGTCTCGGCGGCGGTGATGACGTTGCCGTCCTCGTGGCTGATGAGCGCGTAGTCGCCGTTGTTCTCGTTGAGCACCACGCAGGCGTAGGCGGCGGTGTCCTCGTCGCTGTCGGTGTCCTCCTGGCCCGGGTTGCGGGCGTAGGGGCAGTTGTCGTCCAGGTCGGCCACGCCGTCCTTGTCCGAGTCGTCGCACGCGTCGCCGATCCCGTCGCCGTCCATGTCCTCCTGGCCCGGATAGGCCAACTCGGGGCAGTTGTCGCAGGCGTCGCCCAAGGCGTCGCCGTCCGCGTTCGCCTGGTCCGCGTTGGGGGCGGCCGGGCAGTTGTCGCAGGCGTCGCCGACGGCGTCGGAGTCGGCGTCCTCCTGGCCGGGGTTGCCCGCCAGGGGGCAGTTGTCGCAGGCGTCGCCCACGCCGTCGCCCGCGTTTCCGTGGCCCGCCAACCCCGCCTCGTATTTGGCCTCGATCTCCTCGGGGCTCAGGGCGCGGCCGTAGATCGTGACCTCGTCGATCTTGCCGTTGAAGTACCTCTGGCTGTACACCATGCCGATCCGGATCGGGTTCGCGTTCGACTGCATGGTGCCGTTATAGGCCACGCCGTTGGCATACTGGCCGTTCAGATACGCCTTCACCCAGCTTCCGTCGAACGTGCCCACCAGGTGGAACCACTCGCCGTACGGGATCGGGGTGCGGCCCGCGGGGTTCATGTCGTAGGGGTTGTACCACCAGCCGGAGGGCGGGTGGACCTCGAAGTTCGCGGTGCCTCCCTGGACCCAGAGCAGGTAGGACGTCTCTTTGCCCGCGACGTGCAGGTCCCAGCCCGACTCGGCGTAGACCCAGGCCTCGACCGTGATGGCCTCGGTGATGTCCAGGGCCGGCGTGTGCGGCGCCTGGACGTAGTCGTTAGAGCCGTCGAAGCTCAGCGCCCCGCCCACCTGGCCGGACGTCCAGACCGGGCCGTTGAAGAGCGCGGCGGTGTCGCCGGCGACGGAATCCTGCGCGGTCGTGCCGGAGGTCTCATCGAACTTCCATCGGGCGGCCTTCCCGGGCAGGTCGTCGCTGTCCGCCTGGTCCGGATTGGCCACCGATGGGCAGTTGTCGATCGCGTCATCGATCCCGTCGCCGTCCGCGTCCGCGGCGCGGGCGCACGGCGCCAAGGCCAGGCTCAGGCCCAGGGCAGACATCAGAATGGTGAAAAGGAAGTTTCTCGGCTTCATGGTGGGTCCTCCTTAGTACTTGGTACCTGGTACCGGCGCTCGCTATTTCGTCCAGCCCTTCTTCTTGCCGTTGTCTAAGCCGGGCGGGGTGTCGCCGTCCCAGCCGTTCTTGCCGCCCTGGCTCCAGCCGGCGGGGACATGGTCGAGGCCCGGCGGCAAAGTGAGGGGGCAGATGTCGCCCCTGCCGTTGCCGTCCGCGTCCGCCTGGTCCGGGTTGTAGGCGTCCGGGCAGTTGTCGCAGGCGTCGCCCACCCCGTCGTTGAGGACGCGCGCGGGCTTGATCAGGTTGGTCTCCTGGTTGTTGGCGTGCTGCTCG
>JBDREN010000239.1:0-5684 GCA_043819795.1 Elusimicrobiota bacterium | reverse complement strand
GGAAGCTCCCTTCGCCGGGATGGGTCACCCGGCCCAGCTGGGAGCCCCGCAGCCGGGCTTCGCCCCTCAGGCGGGATCGGTCCCGGGCGCGCCCGCACCGGGCGGACCCGCCTTCGCGCCGCCGCATGCGGGCCGGGCGTTTGCCGGGGCCGCCCCGGGGCCGCCGGCCGGCAAGCATCACCAGTTCGAGGTGCGCGTGACGTACGCGGACACCGACCGGCTCGGCATCATCTACTACGCGAACTATCTCAAGTATTTCGAGCTGGGCCGGACCGAGCTGCTTCGCATGCTGGGGATCCGGTACCGGGACCTGGAGACGGACCGGAAGATCTTCCTTCCTGCCGTCGAGTCCCGCTGCGAGTACATCGCCCCTTGCCGCTACGACGACCTGGTCCGCGTCCAGACGTGGATATCGTGGATGGGCCCGGCGAGCCTCTGCTTTCAGAACGAGGTGCGCAACCGCGAGGACTCGGACCGTCTCGTGGCGCGCGGCTTCACCCGCCACGCCGTCGTGGACGAGTACTGGAAGCCCACCCGCGTCCCGAAAGACCTCCGGGACCGCCTGCTTCCGTACGTCGCGCCTCACGCTTAAGACGTTTACGCCTCTGCTATTTTGAGAGACCCCGCCCGCCTTCGGCGGGCGGGCGATCCCTAATAACCCAAAGGTGTAGGCAAGAGGCCGGCGCGCGCGCGCGACTTATCGCCGATCAAATATAAGGAATTTCCGATCCGTCGATGTGTTGGGGGGGGGTCACCTGCGCCTCGCTCAAGTACCAGTCCCAGGCTACCAGGGTCAGCGCCTTGATGACGCAGGCGCCCGGGACGGCGAAGATGAGGCCGACGAAGCCGAAGAGCTTGCCGCCGACCATGAGCGCGAGCAGGAAGAAGAGCGGGTGGAGGTGCACGGAGTGCTTCGCGACCACGGGCTGCAGGAAGGCCTCGTCCGCCAGCCGGATGCCGGTGAACAGCATCACGACCTGGAACGGCATCAGGAAGTTGCGGTACTGGAAGAACGCCACCAAAGCGCCGACCGCCGCGCCCATGATGGCGCCGAGGTAGGGGATGAAGCTCGAGAGGCCGGCCAGCGTCGCCACCGCCAGGGCGTAGTCCACGCGGAGGAACTTGAGCCCGGCATAGGACACGACGCCGATCCAAAGCGCGATCATGAGGATGCCGCGGATGTAGTTCCCCAGCGACGTGTCGATCTCGCTGAGCAGGTGCAGGGTCTGCTCCACGTAGCGGCTCGGGCAGATCTGGATCGTCTTCTGCAGCAGTCTCGGGGAGTCGAGCAGCAGAAAGAAGGTGATGAACGGGACGAGGAAGATCAGCGAGAAGAGGGGGAAGAGCCCCAGCACGTAGCTGGGAAGCTTGGGGATCTGGCCGACGATCGGCTCGTAGAGCTTCAGGCTCCAGGCCTCCACGACCGTCTGGCCGAACGGCATGTGCTGGGCCAGGGCGAACTGGATGGCCCCCAGCATGTCGCGCATCTTCGTGAAGTATAACGGAGTCTTGCCCTGCAGCAGCGCCATCTCGTGCGATATCGCCGGCAGCAGCGTGTTCGCGCCGGCGGTGAGGACCGCGGCGACCAGCAGGTAGAGCCCGAGGACGAGATGCGTGCGCCGCAGCCCGCGTACTTCGAAGAAGAGGACCACGGGGTTGAGTAGGTACGCCAGCGCGAGGCTGAGCACGAAAGGAACCAGGATGTCATGCAGGTAGTAGGCCGCGGACAAGACGACCGCGGCCGCCGCCAACGTCCAAAGGGGAGGGGCGGGGGGCCGCCGGGCCACTCAGAAGACTCCGTCCTCGGCGTCGGGCTCGACGGCCGTGAGGTTCTCGGAGGTCTTGCGCAGGCGCGCCGAGAGCAGCCGCGCGATATGCATCATCATCGGGACGCCGATGCGGGGATGGTAGTGCAGGATGGACTCCAGCTTCGAACGGTAGAGCAGGAGGACCGTCGAATCCTCGAGCGCGACGGCCGAAGCCGAGCGGGGAAGATGCTCGAGCAGGGCCATCTCCCCGAAGAAGCCGCCGGGGCCCAGGACGGACAGGCGCTGGGGCGTCCCGTCGGGGCCGGCCTTGCTGAGCTCCACGCGCCCCCACTCCACGACGAATAGGGCCCTTCCGATATCGCCGTCGAGGAAAAGGACCTCGCCTTCGCGATAGGCGCGCGAATGGAACGCCTGCTGGAGGTACCCGATCTCCCGGTCGGTCAGCCCCTTGCAGAAGCTGAGCGAGCGGAAGAACTTCCGCCGCTTCCTGAAGCGCTCGTCGGTGAAAAAGCGCTTGAGCGTTAGGAGCACGAGCGGCTAGTCGGCGTCCGGCCCGTTCGACTCTCCGTAGGCCTTCTTGCCGGCTTCCCAGGCGGCTCCGAGCTGTTCTCCCTTGTGCTTAAGGACTTCCTTCTCTCCGTCGAGGAACCGCTTCGCCTTCTCTTGGCCCTCCTCGAGCCAGTCGATCACGCGCTTGCGGGTCTCCTCGCCTTTCGTGGGGGCAAGGAGGAGGCCGATGGCCGCGCCCGCCACCCCGCCGAGAAGGAACGCCAGGATGCTGCTCTCTCCGGAATCTTGCTCTGCCATAACCGCCTCCTAAATGCTGCTCCCTAATCGTTTTTCTTCGCCCGGGGCCAGAGAGCGACGACGGCTCCAAGGCCCAGGGTCAGTACGCGCATCCATCCCGAACGGACGGTGCCGGCGAAGTCGCTCAGTTTCTTCGTCGCGGTATTGAACCGCTCGACCTGGTCGTGCGCTTCGTACGCGAGGACTTCGACCGCCCGCGCCGAACGGTGCACCTGGATCATGGTGTATAGAAGGAGGACCAACGCGACCAGGTGGGTCAGGGTAAGGATCCCCAGACAGACAGCGATGCAGACAGCGATCAACGTGTTCATTTGAGGCTACACTATAATAATTCGGGTCGCCGCGTCAAAGCGCCGCGCAACTGGAAAATGAAGGACACCTAGGCCCTTTGGCCCTTGCCACGGGGTCTAAAGTCCTATTATCCTATTGTTGATGAGGGATTCCCGGCAGAGACGACGCGGCGACCGCCTGTACCGCTCCGCGGTGGAGGCGCCTCAGTCTCAGCCGGTCGAGGCCGAGGAGCAGTCGCTTCCCGAGTTGACGCCTCAGCCGGTCGAGCAGCCCGACATCCCCGAGCTCAAGAAGAAGGAGAAGGAGCGCAAGGGGGCCGGCGTGCCGTGGTACGCCGGTTCCGGGGCCGGCGTATCGGGCGCGCGCGTCGGCGGGAGCGTGGCCGCCCGGAGCGGCTTGTTCGGGACCGGGAAGATAGCGACCACTCTGTCGAATTTCTTCGGTCCGACGTCAGCGTTGGGCGGGCTGTTCGCCTCGAAATTGGGCCCGATCCTCGTGTTTGGCGGTCTGCTGGGTTGGGGCGGTCTGATGGCGTTGGCGGGTCTCAAGCTCATGGGCGGAGGCGTCGCCCCGGCCCAGGTTAAGGTAACGGCGGCGCTTCCCGGAGTGGGCTCCTCCGGGATCATCATCGACAGGGCGAGGAACAAGTCGCTCGGCCTCCTGACCGGCGCCAACCAGGGCGAGATAGTCTGGGACAAGAAGCACCCCCAGGCGCCGAAGGATTCCCCCAAGGATGAGCCGGTGGAGGTCGAGGAGGAGGCGCCGGCCGAACCCGAGGTGCCGGCCTTCGAGATGCCGGACGTGTCTCAGGTGATGGGCCAGCGGGGGCTCAACCGGGAAGGCTTCGTCAAGAAGCTGTCGAAGGGCACCGGGCAGATGGGGGCGGGCACCGGCGGCAGGCTCAAGGAAGGGATGTCGGGCTTCAATCTGAAGAAGTCTTTCGGGAGCGTTAAGTCCAACCTGAAGGCCCCCCGGAAGCTCCAGGCGTTTTCCCGCAGCAAGTCTTCTCTCGGCGCCAGGAAGATGAGCACGCTGCGGGGCCGCTCGAGCCGCGCGATGGGGCAGCTCAAGCTGGCGCGGAGGATGTCGACGTCCGGCGCGGCCACGGCTGCCGACGGCCAGGCCAAGCAGTTCTCGGCCGACGCTTTCGAGCAGGGAGCCACCATCGGGGGCTCGCTCGACGGAGTGGACCAGGGCAGCGGCATCGTCATGCCGCCCGGCTCCGGCGCCCCGAGCCCCAGCGGGTCCGGCAGCGGGACGGCCGACGAGGAGCCGACCGTGCCGGAGGTGGGCATCGGGGAGAACGTGACTCCCTATCAGGACCAGTTGGACTCGGCCCAGGACATGGGCAACATGGCCGCCGGGCTCAAGAAGGGCGCCATGGCCATGATCGCGTTGGGGATGGCCCTCGTCGCCATCGGCCTGATCATCATGTATTCGTGCGGGTGGACAGGGATCGGCATGAAGATCGGGCTGGCCCTTGTCATGAGCGGGACTATGATGCTCGCCATGGGCGCGGCGATGCTGGCGATGGCCGGGAAGATGGCCGGCCAAGCCAAGGACCAGGGCCAGCAGATCGAGGATGAGTACGGGCAGGAGGAGCAAGGCGACATCGTCGACGAGTGCTCGGACCAGGCCGTCGCGGACGGCACCGCCCCCGCAAACTGCACGCCGTCGACTCAGCCCGAGGTCCAGAAGAGCAACGACGTCCATACGGCCGTCGAAGAGGAAAGCAACGCCACCTACGAGTTGGCGCCGGAGGAGTAGGCTCAGGTCGCCGCGGCGCTCAACTTTTTCAAAGCCCGCCTGACAAAGAAGGAGAAATAGATCCGGAAGGGCAATACCCAGGTAAGGAACTCGATCAGGCGGTTGAACAGCATCACGACGAAGACGATCGTCACTTTCGTGCGATTGGCCCCGTATTCCTCCAGCTCGACCGTCGTCTTCATCAGATAGGAAGCGAGCCCGACTTCCTTCCTCAGCTCGCTGAAGGCGAAAAGATTCGGGGTCACGACCTTATCCACGTGCAGGCGCATCACGGTCTTGCCGCCCTTGGCCGTGAGGATGACGACCTCGTCCCCGGCGCGTAGGCCCCGGCTGGGCGCGGCGTCCCCCGCCGGAGGCGTTCCGGGATTTCCGGGGCCGGGTTTCAGCCGGGCTTCGAACAGTCCGGAGAACGGGAAGGACAGAGCTTCCGCGAACAGCCGGCAGAAATCCGGATGCGCGACGCTCCCCCAAAGGAGCATGTGGTCGCGCTTGATGACGCCGGTGACCTCGAGGCTGCGCATATCCAACATATAGCACTGGAACGCGTCCCTGTCAACCTGTGTACGCGTCCCTCCCCCGCGGGGAGGGACGCGGGAATAAGAGGGGGCGGATGCCGTGTCGTGCATCAAGCGGATGCCGAGTCGTGTATCGATGGTGAGCTGAAGGGGTAGCCCCCCTACTTGAGCAGTCCCCCGCGGGGGGACTGCTGGCATGGGGAGGGAAGCGGGAGTGAGAGGGGGCGGATGCCGTGTCGTGTATCAAACGGATGCCGTGTCGTGTATCGATGGTGAGCTGAAGGGGTGGCCCCCCTATTGGAGCAGTCCCCCGTGGGGGGACTGCTGACATCCCCCGCGGGGGGACTGCTGGCATGGCCGCCGACCAGCCTATGGAAAAAATGTTAAAATCCCCGCATGTCGCGCCGTGAAAGCTGTATCGAACCAGCGGGTGCAAGTCCCGCCCGGGGAGGCATCGGAGCCCCCGGTAGCAGGCCCCAGTTTCGGGAAGAGATTCCCGGGACCACAGCGGGGCGTCAAAAGCCTCCTTCGGGAG
>JBDREN010000238.1:0-5155 GCA_043819795.1 Elusimicrobiota bacterium | reverse complement strand
TACTTCATCCCCCAGTCCCTGCAGTACGTGGCCATCGCCGCGCCCACGCCCGCGACCACGTGCACGCTCTACGACAGCGGCGGCGCCGCGCTGCAGACGGAGACGAGCGGCGCTCTCGCCGCTCCCTACCCCGGCCACATCCTGCTGGGCGGGTCCTCTCTTTTCGCGGAGCGGGGCGCGCGGCTGGAGTGCGGCCATCCCGTGTACGCGTACTACGAGCAGAACGCCCTCAGCCAGGAGACGAACCTCTTCGGGGCGGCCCAGATGAGGGTGCCGGTCCCCGACGGCCGCGGCGACGCTTGCGACGCGTGCCCCCTGGCGTTCAATCCCGGACAGGAGGACGCGGAGGCTGAGGAGGGCTCGCTTCTCTTCTCGGACGGTTTCGACAGCCCGGGCGCGTGGACCGTGGGCGGCGACGCGGGCGTCCCGTACGATCTGGAGGGCGAGAACACCGGTCGGATCGATTCCACCGGCTATTGGGCTCAGGGTATCGCGGGGAACCGGGCTCTCACCGAAGGACGGGTCCTGCAATGGGACATCCGAACGGACCTCCAAGCCGACGGCTACATCCACGCGATGATCCAGAACGGGACCGGCTGGGACACCGCTTCGTATCATCGGGTGGCCGTGGTGACGTTCGCCAACTCGCTCCAGGTGCAGGTCCACGACGACGTGAACGCCTCGCGGCTCCAGTACTTCGTCTTGATGGAGATCTCACCGGACACCTGGTACACGGTGCGGCTTTCCATGCTGGGGGGAGGCCGGTTCCATATCCGGACGTTCGAGAGGGATGACCCTTCCGTCACCGCCGAACAGATGGTGTACGCCACTCCCGGCCTGACGTGGAGCACCTGGTTCACCTTGTACCGGGGGACCATGCTGGTGGACAACTACCACGAGTCCGAGTTGACGTTCGGCGACGGCGTGGCGGACGCCTGCGACAACTGCCCGGCCGCGCTCAATCCGGACCAGGCCGACGGCGACGGCGACGGCGCGGGGGACGCCTGCGATGATTCCGACGGCGACGGGACAATGGACTCCGACGACAATTGCCTTGCCCTGCCCAACCCCAGCCAGGCCGACGACGATTCCGACGGGCTGGGCAACGCCTGCGACAACTGTCCGGCGGCGGAAAATCCCGACCAGACCGACATGGACGACGACGGCGCCGGGGACGTCTGCGATCCGGACATCGACGGGGACGGCTGGGAGAACGCGGCGGAGGAGGCCTGCGGGAAGGACCCCCTCGACGCGGCGAGCGTCCCGCAGGACCCGGACGGCGACGGCGTCTGCTCCGCCCTAGATAACTGTCCGGAAACCGCCAATCCGGACCAGGCGGACGCCGACGGACTCGACGCCTTCGACGGCCCGGCGCTCGGCTCGCAGTGGACCTTCACCCAGGGCGGAGGCGCCGGGAGCGGCTACAGCCTGAGCGCCGGCAAGCTGAGGCTGACCACCGCCGGCGGCACGACGTTCGACGGCGGCGTGAATGATTCGCCGATGGTCCTGCAGGACCTCTCGGGAGACTTCGCCATGGCCGCCAGGATCGACGCCCATAGTTTCAGCGCCGACTCCCATGCGGCGGGCTTGGTCGTTCATTACGGTGACGCCGACTACCTCTGGGCCGGCATCGTGTACGGCGGTGGAAAGACGTCCTTCAGCTTCCGCCTTTACGCTGACGGGGCGCGGGTGACGCCCGCCCTGCCGGATTTCGAGATCGACGCCGGTCTGCCGATCCATTTGAGGTTGAGGAAGACCGGCATGACATATTGGGGAAGCTATTCCTTGGACGGCGCGAACTTCGCCGAGTACCCGGTGGCGCAAGGATACGCCGGGCATCAACAGGCGGGGCTGTTCGCCACGGACGGAGGCGCCTCGGCCCCGGCCTACGTCGAGTTCGATCACTTCCGGAGCAGCCTGGGAGACGGTTTCGGCGACGTCTGCGACGTCTGCCCGGCCGTCTACGACCCGGACCAGGACGTCCTCGCCTGCACGGATTCCGACGGCGACGGGGTCTTCGACGCGGCGGATAATTGCCCGGGCGCCCCCAACGCCGATCAGGCCGACTCGGATCCAACGCCCGCCTCCGGGGAATGGTCTCCTGTGTCGCAGGGTCCCAACACCTATGACGAGGGGACGCTTTCGGTCAGCGCCAGGCGCCTTTCGGGCGATGTATTCGAGATCACCGCCACGGTCGGGAGGATCGGCGTCAGCTACTACGACGACGATTTCATGTCCTATCCGTTCGTCCGGATCGCCGATGACGGCGTGCCTCTCGACATCTTCTATATCTTCGACGCGACGCACTGGCTCCCCAGCGACAGGCTGTTGGCCGACGGCCCGATGACGATAACGTTCGTTTATCCGGCTTTGGGCAAGGACATCTATCTCGGCTATGAGGACTATCATGACCGCACTCATGGCGGCGACACGAACAAGGGCCGGGAGGAGGGCCTTGTGATCGCCGACCTGAGCGCCTGCGATGGGGGCGATGCCTGCGATAACTGCCCTGCCATCCCGAACTTCGGGCAGGAGGACGGCGACGGGGACGGGGCCGGGGATGCCTGCGACAACTGCCCCTCCGCCCCGAACCCGGGGCAGGAGGACGGCGACGGGGACGGAGCGGGAGACGCTTGCGACAACTGCCCGAACGTCCCCAATCCCGATCAGGCCGATTCCGACGGCGACGGGATCGGCGACGCCTGCGACAACTGCCCGGACATCCCCAATGGCCAGCAGGCCGACTTCGACGGCGACGGCTTGGGCGACGCCTGCGACCCCGACGACGACAACGACGGGATACTGGATGCGGCCGACAGCTGTCCTTTCGAGCATCCCGAGGAGCGCGACGCGAACGCGGACGGCTGCATCGACCGCTTGGTGGACGCTCCCGGCGTGGTCGAAACGTTGAACCTGCCCGAAGGGACGGACAACGCTCTTACATCTAAGCTCGATAATGCGTTTTCGAGCCAACAACAAGGGAATGCCGGGGCCGCCGTCAACAAGCTCAAGGCCTTCATCAACAGCGTGGAGGCCCAGAAAGGCAAGAAGATCTCGGAGGAAGACGCGCGGATGCTCATCGAGTTCGCGAACAACGTGATCGA
Organism: Elusimicrobiota bacterium; assembly: GCA_043819795.1. Lineage (GTDB taxonomy): Bacteria > Elusimicrobiota > Elusimicrobia > UBA1565 > UBA1565 > JBDREN01. Next base: position 2,051 of record JBDREN010000238.1, on the reverse strand, counting down.
AGAGATCGAGTGACTTCAGTCTCGCGTCCCGCGCCATTGACTTGTCGTCGGACCAGGGTTATCCTAAGACGACGGTTGCAGAAGGCCTATGGCGGCGGTCCGGCCGTCGGGTTGATTTCCCTCGAACCTCGCGGAAGACCGAGACAGGAGGAACCACGATGAAGGCGAGAAGCTTCCTTTTTAGCATGATCCTGGCCGCGGCGGGCCTGAGTCTGGCCTTGGCGCCAAGCGCCCGGGCCGCGGATTCCGACGGCGACGGGATCGAGGACGCGGCCGACAATTGTCCCGCCGCTTCCAATCCGGACCAGTCCGATACCGAGGGCATGCAGGACTGGGTCTCCTACTGGAAGCTCGATGAAGGCGGTGGGACGACCGCGGGGGATTCCGCCGGCAGCCATCCGGGGACCCTCGTCAACGGCCCGCTCTGGACCGCCGGCAGGGCTGGCGGCGCGCTACGCTTTGACGGCGTGAACGATCACGTCGTCGTCGCTCCCACCTCCGCTTTCAGCGGCATGACCGCCATCACTCTGGAGGCCTGGATCAATTTCGATTCCGCGCCTCAGGGCACGGTTCAGGAAGTGGCGCAAAAATGGCACGGCTGGACATTCGGGTACAACGATGACGGATGGTGGTTCGAGCTCTACTCCACTCTCGGAGAGTACATCGGCGGATACCGCGACGCCTGGTCGCCTTCGCCGAACCAATGGCATCACGTCGCAAGCACCTATGACGGGAACGTCATGAGGACCTTCGTGAACGGGAGCCTCTTGGCCAGCCATGAGAACGCTTTGGACGACCAGGTCATCTGGAACGATACTTCCACCTCCTATCTCGGCATCGGTGCCGCGGGATGGGAGGGCGGCATCAACGGCAGATACTTCAAGGGCATGATCGACGAGGTGGCCGTCTATGGCCAGGCCTTGAGCCCCGAGGAGATCCAGGCGCATTATGAAGTTGGCTTGGCCGGGCATGGGTATATCGGCGACGGCGCGGGGGACGCCTGCGACAACTGCCCGGCCATCCGCAATCCCGGTCAGGACGACAACGACGGCGACGGCTCGGGCGATGCCTGCGATCCGGATATGGACGACGACGGAGTCCCGAACGGATCGGACAACTGCCCCCTGACGGGCAACCCGGGCCAGGAGGACGGCGACACCGCGGCCAACGCCTGTTTCGTGGTCAATGAGAACACCCATGGTTCGGGCTTCGAGGTGGTCAGTTTCGCCGACGGCAACACGATCACCGCCGGGGCCGCCACGCTGCGTCTCGATAGGGGCGAGGTCGGGAGTTTCGTAGCGTCCTTGGGTACGGTCGTTGGAGGGACGGGCGTCTTCTACGCCGACGCGACAAGCGACGGCGGCGCTCCCTGCGTCCCCGCGGTCTTCGCCGGGACCGAGTTCATGTACAGAAGTACGAGGAACTCGAATGTCTTCTCCGTCTACGCCCTCACGGGCGCGAACGTCAGCATCGAACAGGCCGGGACTCAGGTGCGTAGCGAGTTCGTCCCGCGGGGGACCGTCAAGGTCATCGACCAGGACATCGCGGACAATAAGACCGTGCGGATCACCTCCGACGAGCCCATACTCGTCTCCCACACGACCACCAACAACGGGGACGGCTACAACTTCTATCCGGCGGGCACGGACTGGTACGGCGTGCCCTCCAACGGGATCCACTTGGCGGCGGGTCCCGCCGGAGCGAACGCGACGATATACTACAGCGATGGGACGAGCCAGAACGTGGCGCTGGGACCCAACGGGGCATACGGCCGCGGGGGCCTGGGGAGCCAGGGGACGAGTCCGGCGGCTCACGTCGTTTCCGACAACCCCATCGGGGTGCACCAGGCCGCGGACGGAGACGGGCTCGAGTCCACCACGTTCCTCCCCCCCGGCGAGCTCAACGCGGAGTACTTCATCCCCCAGTCCCTGCAGTACGTGGCCATCGCCGCGCCCACGCCCGCGACCACGTGCACGCTCTACGACAGCGGCGGCGCCGCGCTGCAGACGGAGACGAGCGGCGCTCTCGCCGCTCCCTACCCCGGCCACATC
>JBDREN010000237.1:0-16680 GCA_043819795.1 Elusimicrobiota bacterium | reverse complement strand
GCCCCGCCGGCGCCCGGCGCCCCGCCTCCGGCGGGCCCGCCGGTGGCCGCGCCCCCCGGTCCGCCGCTGGAAGAGATGGATCGAGAGGAGCTCTGGGAGGACATCGGCAAGGCCCTCAAGGAGCAGGGGCTCGAGCTCGACGACTACGAGCTCGAGGGCTTGGACCGCGGCCTGACGCGCGAGGAGCTCGAGCATCTGCTCGCCGAGCTGCGGGACGGCCGGGTGGACGTGACGTTCACGGGTCCGGAGCCCGGGGGCCCGCCGCCGGTCTACGTGCTGGTGCCCGATGTGAGGCCGATGCCCGTTCCCGTTGTGGCCGACGCCCTGCCCGAGGAGGAGGCTTGGGAAGAGGTCCGCGAGGCCCTCAAGGAGCAGGGCCTCGGCTTCGACGAGTACGAGATCGCCGATATCGAGCCGCCGATGACGGCGGGCGAGCTCGAAGAGCTGCTCGCCGAGCTGCGCAAGGGCAACGTGGAGGTGGCGCTGACGACTCCGGAGCCCGGATCCTCGCCGGTGATCTACCCGCTGGCCCCCGGCCTGCCGGTCGCGGTCGCCGCGCCCCCGGAGCCGCCCGATGAGCTGACCGAGGAGGAGGCCTGGGAGGGCGTCAAGGAGGTCCTCGAGGAGCAGGGCCTCGGCTTCGACGAGTACGAGATCGCCGGCATCGAGCCGCCGCTGACGGCGGGCGAGCTCGAGGAGCTGCTCGCCGAGCTGCGCAAGGGCAACGTGGAGGTGGCGCTGACGACTCCGGAGCCCGGAGCCGAGCCGGTGGTCTATGCCCTGGCGCCCCCGCCCCCGGTCCTGGAGGCTCCGCCCGCGAAGGGGCCCGAGTCCAGGCTCGAGTGGAGCGGGTTCACGGACCCGGTCTCGAAGCTGGTGACGGAGGTCAAGGTTTACACGCCCAAGCAGTTCAGGCGCCTCTGGCGCCAGATCAGCGACCGGAAGGTGCCGGATGTGGATTTCCGCACGTTCATGGTGGTCGGCGTCATCGCCGGCAGCGGCGACGGGGCGGAGCAAGTCGAGATACAGAAGATCCACGAGACCCAGGAGGGGCTGGTCGTCCGCTACCGCCTGGTCGTGCGCGGCGCGCCCGGGGGGAAGCGGGAGGCCGCGCGCGGGAAAGCGCCCTATCGCCTGAGAGTCATCCCGGCCACGGAGCTGGCCGTCGAATTCAAACGCATCGGGAGGAAGACGCCATGACGAACACGAGAGGAAGCGTTCCGGCCGGGGCGCGGCGGAGCCCGTGCGCCTTGGCCGTCCTGGCGGCGCTGGCCGTTTTGTCGGCCTCGGCGGCGGCGCCCGCGCCGGCGGCCGCGGCGTCCAAGGGCGACATCGTGGCCGGGGTCGTCATCGACGTGAAGGGCAAGCCCATGGTCCGGCGCGGGGGCGAGGGTAAGTTCAGGCGCCTGAAGCTCAATAAGTTCGTCTACGACGGGGACCTCGTGAAGACGGGCGCGGGCGAGCGGGCGGCCATCGCCTTCATCGGCGGGGCCGAAATGCGCATCAACGAGAGCTCCGAGTTCCTCGTCGAGTCGGGGGGCGGCCGCAGCGCGACCAGCGTGTTCTCGCGGGCCGGCCAGATATGGACCCGGCTCCTGCATGGCCGGGCCGGGATGCAGGTCAGGACGCCGCTGGCGGTCGCCTCGGTCCGCGGGACGGAGGCGGACGTGGACATACAGGAAAGGATGACGGTCAAAGTCTACGAAGGCCACGTGGACGTCTCCAACGACCACGGGCGGCAGTCGCTGCAGGCCGGGATGACCACGCAGGTGGCCGGGGCCGGCCAGGCGCCTCAGCCGGCGCGGAAGCTCGAGGCGGGGGAGTACGGGAGCTGGCAGGACGCTCTCTCCCCCAAGGACGTGGACAAGAAGCTCAAGCGGCTGCACGAGGAGTCCGGGCGGACCCGCATGCTCAAGCTCAAGTACAAGGGGAAAGGCGGCGAGGAGAAGGAGCTCAACCTGAGGCTCAAGAAGAAAAAATAGAGCGGCTTTTCGGAGGGCTCCCGCGGGGATTCCCTCGAAGGTCCAAGACCGTCAAGACACCATGCGCGACAGCCACGCCACCGACGCCCGCGGCAAGTCGACACCAGGGGCCCGTCCCCGGATGTCGGCTTGCCTGTGCGCGCTCGCTATCGGCTTGGCGGTTCCGGCGCCCGCCCGCGCCGCCGACTCGGCGAGCCTTCAGTTCACGCTCCCCGCGCCGGATCCCGTCCACGCCGGGGACACGGTCGCGCTGCAGGCTCTGGTCGTGAACACCGGGGCGCAGGCGTGGGCGGCCGGCAGCTACTACTGGGTCGCGTATGTCTACGAGATCGAAGAGAAGCTCGTGGGGAGGACCGACCAGGTCTCCCCGCGCGACAGCGTGGCTCCGGGGGGCGTGGCGTCGATCTCGCTTCCCTTCCGCGTCCCCGCGACGATGGTCGGGCGGCGGCTTTACCGCGTCCTCCTCATCAAGGACGGCCAGACGCTGGTGGACTCCGATTTCAAGCCGTTCCAGATCCTCGCCAAGCCGATCCCCGAGCCGCCCAAGCCCGTGGACTACCGCGTCGAGGGCAACGTGACGGTCTCCTACAAGAACGCGAGCGGCGACGCCTGGAGCGAGCACTCGGGCGCCACGACGTTCAACACGGTCGGCAAGATCAAGGACTCCTCGTATCTGTTCAACGCCTACATCCTGCACGAGCCCGGCGACGTCTTCGACCCCTTCATCCTCCTCTTCACCTACTACGCGCCCTGGGGCACGGTCTACGGGGGGGACATCTCCCCGACTTTGAGCGAGCTCTCGCTCAACGGCCAGGGGATGCGGGGCGTATGGCTCGAGCAGAAGAAGGGGCCCTGGGAATGGTCCGTGCTCGGCGGGCAGACGATCGAGTCCCAGCCGGGCACGCAGACGGCCAACGGCCGCTTCGCCCGGACGCTCTACGCGGCGGAGTGCGCCAGGAGCTTGCCGGCCAACGTCAAGCTCTCGGTCAACTACTTCCTGAGCGCCGATGAGAGCGGGTCGCTCAACACCGATCCCGACTCGGCCAACTTCCGCGGGCCGACCCTCGTTCCCCAGAAGAACGGCGGCTACGGCCTCGGGCTCTCGTGGGACCCGCGGCCGCGCATGAAGGTGCTGGTGGACTACCAGCTCAACACGTACTATGCCGACACGAGCCAGCCCGGGGTCAAGGACACGGCGTACAAGGGCGAGTTCCGGTGGGAGCGCAAGATCTTCAAGCTTCGGACGTACCTGCAGCGGGCCGGGTCGGACTTCGTCGCTTTCGGCTCGCCGGCGGTCGTCGGCGACCGCATGACGTACAACGGGTCGCTGGGCTTGTTCCCGGCCTCCTGGTACACCCTCTCATTGTCGCTGAACCAGTATATTGACAACCTCGACAACGACCCGGCCAAGGTCACGACCACGCAGCGGTACATCGCCACGAGCCACGCGTTCCAGCTCCCGGCCGCGACGAGCCTGAGCCTCTCGCTCTCGCTGAACACGGCCAAGGGCAAGCCCGCGACCGCGCTCGACAACCAGACCACGACCGCCGGCTTCGGGGTCGCGCACAGCTTCGGCCGCCAGAGCGTGTCGCTGAGCGTCCAGAACAGCCGGTTCACCGACAACAACAAGCTGGCCGACGACCTGGACACGAACACGGTCGCGCTCTCCTCGAACTTCTTTCTGCCGCGCGCCGTCAACGCCTCGTTCGGGATAACGCGGTCGCAGACCAAGGACAAGGCCGACGGCTCCACGCGCACCTCGCTGACGGTTTCGCCGAGCCTGGCCAAGCGCCTGAGCGCGGACTGGACCATTCAGTTCTGGGCCACGCTGACCAAGAGCGAGAACACCTCGCCCGCGTTTCCGGCCGACAGGCAGGATACGGCGCTCAACTCCGAGTTCACCTGGGCGCAGAGCCAGCGCTCGAGCCTGACTTTGGGTCTCGGCTACAACAAGATCCAGGACAAGATCCAGACCTCTCAGGACGCCAGCGAGCTGACCGTGGCGACGCGCTATTCGTATTCCTTTTGACGGGGGGCTTTGCTAGCATGATGCGGACGCCATCACGGCCATGAGGGGACCCCGAGAGACGCCGCTGCGCAGGGCCGGCCTGGCGCTTCTGGCCGCGGCCTGCGTGGGCGCGGGATGGACGCTGGGGCTGCATGTCCCCGAGGTGAGGCTCTTCGGCGCGGAGGACCCGCTCGCGCGGGAGCTCGCCAGGCTCGGGGACGGCAAGCTCTTCGAGCGCGCGCACGCCGCGCACCAGCTGGGCCTGAGGGGGGACGCGCGCGCCGTGGAGCCGCTCATCCGGGCCCTGGACGATCCCGAGGCCGCGGTCGTGATCAACGCGGCGCAGTCCCTGGGCCGGCTCGGGGACGCGAGGGCCGTGGGTCCATTGCGCCGCAAGCTGGGTGAGGAGAGTCCCGAGGTGCGCCGCCGCGCGGCCGAGGCCCTGGAAAGCCTCGGCGCGGGCCAGGAGTAGAGATCATGGATGCCCGATCGATCCCGCCTAAAGCGTATCTAGCCGGGGCCCTGGCCCTCGCGGCCGGCCTTCTTTGCGGGTCGCGGGTCGCCGCGGCGGCCGACCGGCCGGTGCAGGGCGTGGCCGTCGCCGTCGAGGGCGCGCCGCAGCTGAAGCGGCCCGACAGCCCGAAGCCCGTGCCCCTCGATGTGGGGATGTTCCTCCGCCAAGGCGACGTCGTAGAGACGCGCAGGGGAGATCTGGCCTCCCTGGCGCTGCTCTCCGGCGTGGAGATCCGTCTCAACGAGAAGACGGTCTTCGAGGTGAAGGACGGAGGCACCGGGTCCCTGCCCGCAGTGGTCGCCTTCAAGATCGGCCAGGTGTGGACGCGCATGCTCCACCGAAGGGCCCAGGTCAGGATCGGCACGCCCTTGGCCGTGGTCTCCGTGCGGGGCACCGAGGTGGACGCGGCGATCAGCGGGCGCCTCGACGTCAAGGTCTACGAAGGGCACGCGGACGTGTTCAACGAACACGGCCGGCAGGCCCTCACGGCCGGCCAAGTGACGCGCGTCGCCAGCGCCGCCGACGCTCCGGAGGCGCCCCGGAAGATGGGCAAGGAGGACCGCGAGGTCTGGCAGAAGGGTATCCGTCCGAAGCGGATCGAGAGGCTCCTCGAGCGCGCCCAGAAGATGCGGCGCGACCAAAAAGAGCTGGAGCTCAAGCTCAGATACAAGAAGGGCGGCAAGAAGAAGACGTTCCGCTTCAAACTGAGAGAGAAGAAGAAGTAGTAGGCCTACCGGGGCTCTTGCGCGCAGCGCCGCGCGCGTTCGAGGAACTCCTTCATCTTGGCGTCGGCGGGGGCGCTCTGGAGCGCCTTGTCCCAGGCCTCCGCGGCCTTGGCGCAGCGCTTGAGCGCGTAGTACGCGGAGCCCAGCCGTTTGAGGCAGACGAGGTCGTCGGGCTCGAAGGCCAAGGCCCGGGTCAGCACCCGGACGGCCAGGTGATACTTTCCGTCGTAGATGTGCTCGAGCGCGACGGCGCGCAGGTACTCCAGCAAGGTCATCCCCGGGGTGATCTTGTCCTGCGCCAGGCCGGGCTTGACCTCGAGCGCGAGCTTGATGAACCTCGCGAAACGCGCCTCGTCCGGCTCGATGTCCCGGGCGTGGCGGAGCGCGTCGTAGGCGAGCTGGAGGTCCTCCTCAGCTCCCAGGAGCCCGGCCAGCCCCTTCTTCGCCGCTCGCCAGGCCCTGCCTTCCGGGGCCTTGGGGCCGCAGACCTCGATCACGTCCTCCAGGCGCTCCTGCAGCCTCTTGTAGAGCGGATGCCCGGGGTCGCCGTCCAACAGCGGCTGCAGCGCCACGAGGGCCTTCTGGTACTCCCCGGCGCGGACGTGCCCGAACAGGGCCAGCTCCTTGTCCCTTTGGGCGATCCGCTCGCGGGCCCTGCGGATCATCTCATCGGCCCTCTTCTGCCGGGGATCGAGCTTGAGTATCTCGGTGTACTGGAGGATGGCCTTGCTATAGTCGCCCGAACCGTAGTGGCGCAGGGCGGTGTCGTAGCGCTCCTTAAGCTCCTCTCCGGTCACATCCTCCGAGGCGTCTGCTTGCCCGCGCTCTCCTCCCGTCGAGGGGGCGGAGGCGCTCTCGGGCCTCACCGCGAACAGCGGGGCCGCGCAAAGCACCAGGGCCAGCAGGTAGGCGGAGAGCTCCCTCATGGCTCCTTGCGCGCCTCGCGGACCAGGCGGATCTCGATGCGGCGGTTGTTGCGCCGGCCGTCGGCGGTCTCGTTGGTGTCCACCGGCCGGTACTCCCCGTAGCCGCGGGCCTGGAACCGCGAGGGCGGCAGGCCGCGCTGGACGAAGAAATCGATCACCGAGAAGGCGCGCGCGGCCGAGAGCTCCCAGTTCGTATTGTGGGACCCGCCGCGGATGGGCAGGTCGTCGGTATGGCCGGCCACGAGCACCGGGTTGGGGAACTTGGCGATCACGCGCCCGAGCGGCATGAGGTAGCGCTTTGCCGAGGGGGTGAGCCTGGCCGAGCCCATGCGGAAGAGGACCGGCGACGGCAACGTCAGGTGGATGTAGCGCGAGGTGACGCGCATGCCGAAGTCCTTGAGCGCGAGGCGGTCCATCTCGTCCTCGATCGCGCCGACGATCGGGCCGCCCGGGGCGGCGGCCTCGACCTCCGCCTTGCCCACCTGCTCCACGATCTTCTTCGCCCGCTCGAGGAACTTGAAGGATGCCTTCCCGTAGGAGGCCGCGAACAACACGAGGAACAGGATCATCAACGCCGACATGAGGTCCGCGTAGGGGACCATCCAGAGCGAGGTCGGCAGGCCGTCCCCTTTAAGGGAGGAGATCGCCGCGTGGCGGCCGGCTTTCGGACTCACGTCCGCTCCTCCTCTCTAAGGATGACGATCTCGACGCGCCGGTTGCGCTCGCGGCCCGCGCGCGTATCGCTCGGCGCGACCGGGTGGTGCTCGCCGTAGCCGGCCGCCACGAGCCTTTCGGGCTCGACGCCTTCCCGCATGAGCCGTTCGATCACCGCGTAGGAGCGCGCCACCGAGAGCTCCCAGTTGCTATCGAACTGTCCGGACACGATCGGCACCACGTCGGTATGGCCTTCGACCACAATCTCGTTGGGGATCTCCCTGAGCACCCCCGCCAGGAGCCTGATCGCCCGCTCCGCCGCGGGGCTGAGGTCCGCTTCGGCGCTCCGGAACAGGATGCGGTCCAGCAGGCGGACCCGGATCGCGTTCTCGCGCTTCGCATCGATAACGACGATCGCCCGGCCCTCCTCTTGGAACAGCCTCTCCAGGGCCTCGGCGGCCGCCGGCGCCCGGAACTCGGGGAACCTCTCGGGCAGGCGCGCCTCCGGCATCTCGATGATGCCGGTCACCTCGAAGGTCCTCTCCCTTTCGGCGATGGCGCCCTGGGTGAGGGCGAACATGGCGAGGAAGAACAGCATGAGGTTCGTCATCAGGTCGCAGAGCACGACCAGCCAGAGGGGGTTCTCCTCCATCGTGGCCGGGGCCATCCGGTGGAAGAACGGTATCACGGCTTCCGCCCCGGACGGGTCATGCGCGGGCCTTGTAGTTCTTCGCGCCGGCACGGCGCAGGTGGAACGAGAGGTAGGCCTCAAGCCTCTTCGAGAGCAGCCAGGGGGCCTCGCCCTGCTGCAGGGAGATGCTGCCCTTGGAGATCAGCTCCCGGTTGAGGACCTCCTCGTCGGAATAGAATGCCAGCTTGTTGGCGATCGGCAAGAACAGGAAGTTGGCCGCGAAGATCCCGTAGAAGGAGGCCGTCATCGCCACCGCCATCGAGGAGGCGATCTTCGTGGGCTCCTCGATCGTGCGCAGTACCTCCACGACGCCGATCAGGGTCCCTAGCAGGCCGAAGATGGGGGAGTAGGTGCCGGCCGAGCGGAAGACGGTGCTCACCTGCTGGTGGCGCTGCCGCGTGGCCAGGATGTCGCGCTCGCAGCGGTCCTCGATCGTCTCCTTGTCGAGGCCGTCGAGGATCATCTGCAGGCAGTCCTGCATGAAGGGGTGCGGGAGGCCGGCCATCTCGGGCTCGAGGGAGTCGACGCCGTCGCGGCGCGCCTTCTCCGCCAGACGGATGAAGGCCTGGACGAGCACGGCGGACGGGGGCCGCTTGTGCGGAAAGAGCATCATCCACACGGCGTTGGGGACCTCTTTGAGGGCGGACCAGGGGTAGCTGATCATGACCGCGCCGGCCGTTCCGCCGAAGATGAGGACGAAGGCGTGGGTGTTGAGGAGGAACTCCGCGAGGTCCTGGGCGATGAGGATGTAGAAGATCACGCCCAAGCCGCAGAGGCTGCCGAGGACGGTCATCAGGTCCATGCGCGGGTCTCTCCTATGCGGGGGTGTCTTCGCTCACGCCGCCCTCGCCGCGGGCGGCGCGCTTCTCAACGGGTCCGCCGCCGTGTTCCTCCGGCGGTTTCTTCGGAGGAGCCGGCAGGGCCTTCTCGTCGACGAGCTCCGGCGCGTCGGCCGTGGCCTCGCCGCCGGCTTCGGGCGCGGCCAAAGGCTCCGGGGCCGGCCCCTCCCCCGCGTCGCCCGCGGCGACCGGAGGCGGAAGGCTCTCCACACCGGCCGGCTCGGCCTCGGCTTCGGTCTCGGTATAGCCAAGCGTCTCCTTCTTGAGGACCACGTGGCCCTCGCGCACGAGCCGGGACAGAGCGCGGAGCACGCGGCTCTGCTGGGCCGCGAGGCGGGGCGGCGGCAGCTCGCCGGTGAGCTCGATCTCCTCGCTGAGGCGCTCGCCGAAGCCTCCCGTGAGCTTGGGAAGGATCCGGTCCGCGAGCTCCTTGGAGTGCTTTAGGACCGCCGCCAGGCTTGGCAGGGGCACGCGCTGGGTGAGGAGCTTGAAGTCGGCCGGCCCGAGCAGGGCCAGGTCCTCGAGACGCACGATCCTCAGGCCCAGGCGCCGGCCCAGCGCCGGGTCCTTCGTGCCCACCGCCTCGAGCAGCTCCTCCTGCAGGCTCGTCGGGGATTCGTCGAGGATCTCCGCCAGCTTGTCCTCGCCGCCCATGAGGTAGTCGATCCGCGAGCGCAGGGCCCGCTCGATGGCCCGCACGTTGGCCTCGTCGAGCTGTACGACCTTGCGCATGTGCCCGACGACCTCCTGGCGCGCCCCGGGATCGAGCTCGGACAGGACGCCGGCCGCCAGCCGCGGCGGCAGGTAGTGCACGACCACGGCCGCGGTGCGCGGCTGGGCGCGCCTCAAGAGGAACTTGATCATGGGGACGTGGCGCTCCCGGACGAACGAGAACGGCAGGTTCTCCCCGGCCCCCCCGTCGGTCTCGGCCGCGGCTCGCTGGAGCTCGGGCGTCTCCTCCAGGGCCGCGAGCCGCTCCGCGGCTTGCGCGTCAGTCTTGGCCGCCTCCCGCTGCCCGGCGCCGGCCCGGGCGGCGGTCATGTCCCGGATCACCCCCAGAAGAGGGGCGAGGAACCGGATGAAGATCAGGCCGAGCGCCACGCAGATGATGAGCAGCCACGAGAGCGAGAGCAGCCAGGCGGGATTCCAGAAGGCGGCGTAGGGGGAGTCCGGCTCGACCGTCGGCTGCCTGATGGTGTCCTTCACCACGACATGCACGCTCTGGGGACCCAGACCCACCACATGCTTGGCCGTATCCTCGATGATCTTCTTCTCGTCCTCGGTGATACCCTGGCGGATGAAGACCTTGGCCCACATCTCGCTGACCACCCACCGCGTCACGGGCGGCGCGTTGGCCGAGGCCGGGATCGGCACGCCGGGCATGATCTCTTCGGCTTGCTTCTCGGTCTTCTTCTGCAGATCGACCTTGACGACGACGAATACATCGTCGGTGTGGAACTCCTTGCGGAGGGCCGCCTGCAAGCGGTCCTCCAACGAGTTCTCGTATGCGATCAGTGCCTCCAGCTCGCTGGACGTATGGGGAGCCGAGGCCGCGCGGCCTGGTGCCGGAAGCAGCCACAGGAAGCATAGTGTCAGCGGCAAGGCCGCGTGAAGTCGGCTCATCCTCGCTCCGAGACTTCGATGGACGGGACTTTCCGGAGATTTCGGCGGGAATTTCCGGAGGAATCCAGGATTCCTCCAATGGTAGCCCGCATATATTAATTTTTCAAGTCTTCACGGGGGAGCTCTTCTCCCGCCCTCTCGGATTGGCTACAATCCATGCCGTGCAGCTCTTCGGAGCCGGCAGGCAGCGGACCGCCCGGCTCGTCGAGGAGGTCCGCCGCTTCCTGACGGACCTTCGCGGCGGGCTGCCGGGCTTGTTCCCCCGCCCCGGCGAAGGATTCGGGCCCGTGACGAGGCCGGCCGGCCGGGCGCGGCCCCGCCACGCGACTGAGCGGCGGCGCGCCGCGTCGGTCCTGGCGTCGCGGGTCGAGGACTGGAGCCGGGTCATGGGCGTGGGCTACGGGAAGGTCCGCGTGAAGGACCAGCGGACGCGCTGGGGGAGCTGCTCGGCCAAGGGGAACCTGAACTTCAACTGGCGGCTGACCCTCGCGCCGCCGGAGGTCCTCGACTACGTCGTCGTCCACGAGCTGGCCCACCTTCTGGAGATGAGCCATTCCCGGGATTTCTGGAGGCTGGTCGAGCGTTGGTGCCCCGACCACAAGGCCCACCGGCGCTGGCTGCGCACGCGCGGGCGCGGCCTGCTCTCCGAGGGAACCGCCTAGATCTTGGGCCAGGGGATCTCGAGGTCGTCGGTGACGCGGGAGTACCACCGGCCCTCGAGGCGGCCGACGGCTTTCAGGTCCCGGTGGGAGACGCGCCCTTGCTTCCAAAGCGCGTCGTGGATCCGGACGTAGACGACGGTGCCGATCACCAGGTTGCCTCCCATCGGTCCCTTGGAGATCTCGAGCACCCGGTCGAGCTTGCATTCGAGGCTGACCGGGGACTCCTTCACTCGCGGGGGATCGACCAAGAGGCTGCGCTCCGGGGTGAGGCCCGCCTTCTTAAACTCGTCGACGCCGTACGGATAGGCGGCCGAGGTCTGGACCATCTTGCCGGCGGTGGCCTCGGTGGCCGCGTTCACGACGAACGCGCCGGTCGCCTCGATGTTGACGAGCGTGTCCTTCTTCCTCCCTTCGCCGTCGAGGGCCGGCGCGAAGCACAGCGTCATGGGCTTGGCCGTGATCCCGGTGAAGAAACTGAAGGGCGCCAGGTTGTTGCAGCCGTATTTGTCCTGGGTGGAGACCCAGGCGATCGGGCGAGGCTGGATGACCGAGGTCATCAGCTTGTAGCGGTCGCCGGTGGACAGGTCGTCGGGCTCGAGTTCCATGGAGCGCGGTCTGGAAGCGGATTTTTGAGAAGATTTCCATGGAAATCTTCTCAAAAATCCAAGATGCTGTAATGGTAGGAATTTGCCGGAAGCGGTGTCCAGCAACGCAACGGAGCGGGATTCGCGACGGGAATCCCGCTCCGTTGCGGACTAGCGGAACGAGCCCGAAGACGAGGGGATGATCGTCATCTCCGTGACCTGCCGCTTCTCATCCGGCAGGCGCCGGATGTCGGTCACGCCGGACTGGTAGAAGAGCAGGACCTTGCGCACGTAGTGGCGCGTCGAGCGGAACCAGCGGTTCTTGTAGAGGAACCGGGGCCCGGCGTGGTAGGCCGCCAAGACCCGCTGCACCACCCAAAGCGGGGCGTCCTGGAAGCGGACCCCCTTGAGCTTGTAGCGCCGCCAGACCCTGCTGAATAGATGGGCGAGGTAGCTGGCTCCGGCCCGGACGTTCTGCACGGGGTCGGTCAGCCGGTTGCCGGGCACTCCCATGGACGCGGCGGTCCGCGGCATCACCTGCATCAGGCCGCGCGCTCCCACCGGCGAGCGGGCGAAGCGGTTGAACTCCGACTCGGCGGCCATGATGGCCTTCAGGAGGCGCGGGTCGAGCTCGAACTTGTAGGCGTATTTCAGGATGATCTCGTCGAAGCGGTCCGTCTTGTCCGGCCGCGCCATCAGGTACCCGAACGTGCGCCGGTACGCTTCCGTGGCCTTCGGCGTGGGGACGACGAGCGGATGGCGGGTCTGCTTGAGCCTGCCGCGCACCAAGCGCCGCTCCGGGGCCTTGGGCGCGGCCGGCCGCGCCGGCCTCTTGACGGCCCCGTCGGGGGCGTCCTTCTTGAGCGGCTCGCGCGCTTTGGACGCGTCGAAGAGACGGTTCAGCCGCGTCCAATCGAAGCTCCCGGCGGGAAGGGGCAGCTGGGCAAGCAGAAGCGGGCGCCGAGAGCCGTCCCCTTGCGGGACCTTGGCGCCTTCCAGGGTCTGGGATTGAGCCGTACTCGAGGTTGTTGCTAAGAACGTCCAGACCAGAAACAAACGGCTGATTGTTCTGACCACCCGCGTATATTATACCACAGAAACCGCCCCCCTCGACGACAAGAAAACGGCGGCGTCAGGCTGCGACTTATGAAACCTATTGGGCGCGTTGAATCGCAGGTATCGTGATTATGGGCCGCCGATCATGAAGGAAGCGACGGATCGCCGCTTCCCCTGGCTCTCGCCGGCCCTTGGGAAGGCGCGAGTATCGTCCGGCGCAAAGGCCGGCTACGGGTTCAGCGCCTCAAGGGAAGCCAGTATCTCGCCGGCCGCGGCCAGCAGGGCGTCGGCCTGATCCGCCGTGAGGCGCTTGCCCCGCTGGGCCCGCACTTCGTTCATGAACGCCTGGAGCTGTCCCCTCGCCGCCGTGTCTTTTTTCTTGTCCGCCGAGCTCATGGCGGCGACGAGCTTGGATCGGAGCGACTGCGAAGTCCCGGCCGGCAGGGCGAGGGCCGAGACTTCGGCGGCGAGGTCCGCGATGGCCTGGTCGGGCGATCGCACCGTCACGATGGCGGTATCCGTCCCGGTCGCGCCGTCATCGTCCGAGACCGTCAGCGTGACCGCGAAGATGCCCGCGGATGGATAGACGTGGCTGGCCGCCGGCCCGGCGCCCGCCGCGCCGTCGCCGAAGTCCCAGTCGAAGCTCACGATCTCCCCGTCGGGATCCGCCGATGCCGACCCGTCGAAGGCGACCGCGATGCCGGCCAGCGCCGCGCGGTCCGGCCCGGCCTCCGCGACGGGCAGCTGGTTGATCTCGGGGCACATCCCCGCGGCGCCCGCGGCGAAGACGGCCTGGATCTCTTCGGCCGAAAGGGCCCGGCCGAAGACCGCGGCCTCGTCGATGAGGCCGCCGAACGGGAACGCGCCGTCCCTCCCCAGCCCCAGGAGCGTGTCGGTGTCGCGGGGCACGAGGTCGCCGCCGCGGCTCGCGACGCCGTCGAGCCGCCCGTCGACATAGTAGGAATACTCCCAGTCCCCGGAGGATCCGCCGCGCACGACGGCGACATGATGCCATTCGGTGTCGCCGAGCCCGGGCCCGGCGGAGACGATATCCTCCACATCCAGATGGCGGAACTCCAGCCTGTGGCCGTTGAGGGCCATCTCCCAGGCGCCGGTCAGGCCGTCCTCGGCCCCGATGACGGTCTGGCGGCCGATATCGAGGCGGTCGGGCTTGATCCAGGCCGTCAAGGTCATGTCCTGGGTCACGTCAAGGAGAGCCGGCGACCGGGGGATGTCGACGTGGTCGTCGATCCCGTCGAGGCTGAAGGCCTGGCCGACCTTGCCCGACGCGAAGTCCGCGCCGTTGCGGAGCGTTCCGTCGCTCCCGTTCGGGACCTCGTCGGCGGCGCTCCCTTCCCCGCGCCACCAGCCCGCCACCCCGGCCTCGAGCGCGGCGCAGGGGCGTTGCTGGAGGATGACGAGGTTCAACTCCCGGCTGTCCGTCGACCCGGCGGCGTCCAGGACCTGGACGGTGAAGGTGAAGCTCCCCGCCTGGGTCGGGGCGCCGGTGAACAGCCCCTCCGCGCTCAGCTCCAAGCCGGGCGGCAGGGCGCCGGCGGCCAGGCCGAAGCTCAAGGGAGGCGCGCCTCCCGCAGCCCGGACCCGCATCGAGGCCGGCTCCCCCACGGCCCCGTCCGGAAGCGAGGTCGTGAGGACGTGGGGCGGCGGCTGGCACATCCCCGCGCCGCCGGCCGCGAAGACGGCCTGTATCTCCTCGGCCGCGAGGGCCCGGCCGAAGACCGCGGCCTCGTCGATGAGGCCGCCGAACGAGGCGGCGCCGTTTCTTCCCAGCCCCAGCAGCGTGCCGCTGTTGCGGGAGACGAGATCGCCGTCGTGGGCCGTCGCGCCGTCGAGCTGCCCGTCGATGTAGAAGGTATAGGTCCAATTCCCGGAGGAGCCGCCGCGCACGACGGCCGCATGATGCCAGTCGGTATCGCCGAGCCCCGGCCCCGGCGAGACGATATCCGCCATGTTCACGTAATGGAACCCCAGGCTGTTCACGTCGAGGACGAACTCCCACGTGCCGCTCAGGTCGCAGTCCGCCCCGAAAAGGGTCTGTCGGCCGATGTCCAGCCGCGCCGGCTTGATCCAGGCCATCAGGGTCATCTCCTGCGTCAGGTCGAGGCTGTCGGATCGGGCGATGAATACGCCGTCGTCCGCCCCGTCGAAGCCGAAGGATTGGCCCACCTTGCCGGGGGCGAAGGCGGCGCCGTTCACCGGCCTTCCGTCGTTTCCGCCCTGGATGTCGGAGGCGTCGCCTTCCCCGGGCCACCAGCTCACGAGTCCCGCCGGGGGCGGACCGCAGGGCGGCTCGGGCTCGATAGGAGCCACGAACAGGACTCGCGTGGCCGACGGCGTAGACTCCGAGGTCGATTCGCCGGTCCGCATGTCGATGCGGTAGGTCCGGCCCTGCTGGACATTGAGCCACCGGGCCTTCGAAACGTCGATAGCCTCGTCAGAGTATCTCCCGCCCAGGCAGATCGAGCCGCCGTCGGCCATGTGGACCATCTGCGGGCTGGGGTAGGGCTCGTCGACCGGCAGTCCGAAGCCCTCGGCGCAGGCGAGGACGGTCCCCGGCAATGGCTCGTCCTCCATGTCCACCGTCGCCACCTCCACGTCCATGTAGAGGAAGTCGAAGGCGAAGAGGACGGCCGTCGAGCCCGGGGTCTCCTGGTCGGTCACCTCGCCGCCGGGCACGTTCACCGTGTAGGTGTGCCCGCCTTGGACCGTGAGGTTGGCTTTCCGGCTCATGCAGAGCCCCGCGTCGCAGTAGTGCGCTTTGAGGTCGATGTTGCCGCCGTCGGCCATCCGCAGCTCGACCGGCGCGGGGTAGGTGCCCGGCTCCACGCTCAACCCCGGCGTGCGCACCTCAATGTCGCCCGGCACGTGGCCGCCCGAGGCGTCGACCGCGTCCAGGAGGAGGTCGAGGTACTGGAAATGAAAGGCGAAGAGGACGGCCGTCGAGCCCGGGGTCTCCTGGTCGGTCACCTCGCCGCCGGGCACGTTCACCGTGTAGGTGTGCCCGCCCTGGACCATGAGGTTGGCCTTCTGGCTCATGCAGAGCCCTGCGTCGCAGTAGTGCGCTTTGAGGTCGATGTTGCCGCCGTCGGCCATCCGCAGATTGACCGGCGCGGGATAGGTGCCCGGCTCCATGCCCAGCCCCGGCGTGCGCACCTCTATGTCGCCCGGCAGGTGGGTGCCCGAGGCGTCGACCGCGTCCAGGAGGATGTCGAGGTACTGGAAATGAAAGGCGAAGAGGACGGCCGTCGAGCCCGGGGTCTCGCGGTCGGTCACCTCGCCGCCGGGTACGTTCACCGTGTAGGTGTGCCCGCCTTGGACCATGAGGTTGGCCTTCTGGCTCATGCACAGCCCCGCGTCGCAGTAGTGCGCTTTGAGGTCGATCCACCCGCCGTCGGCGATGCGGACTTCGATCGGCGCGGGGTACGTGCCCGGCTCCATGTTCAGCCCCGGCGTGCGCAGCTCTATGTCGCCCGGCAGGTGGGCGCCCGAGGAGTCGACCGTGTCCACGATGAGGTCGAGGGGCTGAAAATCGAAAGCGAAGCGCACCTCGGTCGCCCCGGGCGTGGCCTCGTCCGAGATGAGCTCGCCTGTGTGCGTGTTGATGGTGTAGGTGTGGCCCTGGAAGACCTCGCGCCACTGGCTGTTCGACGCGCCGAGGCCCAGGTTATAGTACTCGCCGCCCACGCAGATCGAGCCGCCGTCGGCCATGTGGACCGTCTGCGGGCTGGGGTAGGGCTCGTTGACCGAGAGCCCGAAGCCCTCGACGCAGGCGAATACGGTCCCCGGCAAGGGCTCGCCGGTCATGTCCACGGTCTTGAGCGCCACGTCCATGTAGTGGAAGTCGAAGGCGAAGCGCACCTCGGTCGCCCCGGGAGTGGCTTCGTCCGAGATGAGCTCGTTCGTGTGCGTGTTGATGGTGTAGGTATGGCCCTGCGCGACCTCGCGCCACTGGCCGTTGGACACGCCGAGGCCCAGGTCGTGGTACTCGCCGCCCACGCAGATCGAGCCGCCGTCGGCCATGTGGACCGTCTGCGGGCTGGGGTAGGGCTCGTGTGGCGGCAGGCCGAATCCCTCGACGCAGGTGAAGACGGCCCCCGGCAAGGGCTCGCCGGCCATGTCCACCGTCTTGAGCGCCACGTCCATATAGTGGAAGTCGAAGGCGAACAGGAGCGCCGTCGAGCCCGGCGTCTCGCTGTCGGTCACCTGGCCGCCGGGCACGCTCACCGTGTAGGTGTGCCCGTCCTGGATCACGATGTCGGCGTCTTGGCCCACGCACAGCCCCGCGTCGCAGTAGCTGCCGTGCAGGTTGATCGTCCCGCCCTCGGCGATCCGCAGCTGGAGCGGCGCGGGGTCGTCGCCGTAGGGCTCCACGCCCAGGCCGGAGGTCCGCACGTG
>JBDREN010000236.1:0-6846 GCA_043819795.1 Elusimicrobiota bacterium | reverse complement strand
CCGGGGATTCCAAGAGCAGTGTAATACTCGCGCGGGAGTGGCCTCCCTGCTCAGTTCTTCCGGCAGACGGGGAGAAAAGCCTGCCGGTCGGCGGATTTCTACCGGCGTGCAGTCACTTGCAACACCTCACGTAGCAGGTGTAACTCTTCCAACCGTTACAATAGCAACCCTTACACAGGAGACCATTTTCCTGCGGCGTGGGCAATCCGTTATAGGTGCTGTGGCAACAAGTCGAAGGATCGAGCACTGTGTTCCACCCAGTCATGGCGTAACCGGCTGGGCACGTTATAGTGGTGCCGGCGCTATTCCCCGAAACCCCGGATTGATTTGTGCACACATGGGTGCCTGACGGCCCCTCAGGCCCTGTCGGCCCCTGAATGCCCTGGTCTCCCTTGACTCCTTGAATGCCCTGTATGCCCTGTTCGCCTTGGTCGCCCTTGTCGCCCTTCGCGCCCTGCGGGCCGGTGTCGCCTTGGTCGCCCTTGTCGCCCTTTAATGCAGCCAGTTGTTCTGGTGTGAAATCAGCGTGGATGAATGCATCGCCTTTATCTCCCTTATCGCCCTTTTCGCCCCTGTCGCCTTGCGGTCCTCGCTCACCAACGTCGCCTTTTTCTCCCTGAAGGCCCGCGCCGGTGTCGCCCTTGGGTCCGGTGTCTCCCGTGTCGCCCTTGGGACCCTGCGGTCCGGCGGCACCGTCCGCTCCGGCGGCACCGTCCGCTCCGGCGGGCCCCTGCGGTCCCTGGAAGGCCACGTTGGACACTTCGATCAACATGGTGCCGTCCGGCGCGGTCTTCAAAACGTGCTTGGTCGAGCCGTCCGTTCCGCGCAGCACCCCGCTATCCTCGGCCAGGACCATTCCCGGCCATGCCCAAATCAACACTCCCAAGATCAGCAGCTTCTTCATGATCGCCCCCTGTCCAAGAGCCCTGGCGCTCGAATCGAAGATAGTGTAGGTCCGGAGCCGCTGACTTTTCAAGGACAATAGATGACTTTGATGTAGAAAAAGCGCTTACGGAATAAGCATGAAAAAATTCTGTCAGCGAATCGCGCGGGTTCAGCCTAGAAGGCCTGGAATACTCGTGCGGGCGGGCGGGCCCCCCCTAATCCGGGGAAGCCGTCAGCGTGGCGGCAGGGATGGCTCCAGCTTCCGTTACGGGCACCGCTACCTCGCAGGGATCGTCAGGCCCCGATCCAGGTAGAGTTGGAGATCATTGCCGGCGTAGAACACACACTTCTTGCCGGGCTGCAGCAGATTGAGAGCCCCGAGGTTGATAGGACACGTCGCCGGAGACAGATTCCGGCTTCGGCAACGCAGCAGGAACATCTGGACCGCCCTGCTCCACGTCAAGTCTTGCGGTTTCAACGCCACCAGTCCGAAGTTTTTCATGCCCCCCTCCTTCCTTCGAAGATAACGCCATGGGACGCCTAAAATCTCGCTGCCATGGGTGCCTTCCCGCGGATGCAAACATGACCGCGCTATTGCTATCATTAGCCCACTATGGCTACTACCGTCGACACGAAACAGATCATCTTCTCGATGAGCGAGGTGGGGCGCGTGTATCCCCCCAAGAACCAGGTCCTCAAGGACATCTCGCTGTCCTTCTTCTACGGCGCCAAGATCGGCATCATCGGCGACAACGGCAGCGGCAAGAGCACGCTGCTCAGGATCATCGCCGGCTTCGACGCCGATCACACCGGCCAGATCTCGAGGGCGAAGGGGTATTCGATCGGCCTGCTCGAACAGGAGCCGCGCCTCGATCCGGAGAAGACCGTCAAGGAGGCGGTGGAGGAGGGCGTGGCCGAGACCAAGGCCCTCCTCGACGAGTACGAGCGGATCAGCGCCTCGTTCGCCGAGGACATGTCGCCCGAGGCCATGGACAAGGCCCTCAAGAAGCAGGGCGAGCTCCAGGACAAGATCGAGGCCGTCGGCGCCTGGGAGCTCGACAATAAGCTCGACGTCGCGATGGACGCCTTGCGCTGTCCGCCTCCCGACATGAAGGTCGCGGATATCTCCGGCGGAGAGAAGCGGCGCGTGGCCCTCTGCCGGCTGCTGCTGCAGACGCCGGACATCCTCCTGCTCGACGAGCCCACGAACCATCTCGACGCGGAGACGGTGGGCTGGCTCGAGCAACACCTGCGCGCGTACAAGGGGACAGTCCTCATCTCGACGCACGACCGCTATTTTCTCGACAAAGTGACCGGATGGATCCTCGAGCTCTACAGGGGCGTGGGCATCCCGTGGAAGGGGAACTACGCCTCGTGGCTCGAGCAGAGGCGCGAGCGCCTCGCTAGGACCGAGAAGGCGGAGTCCAAGTACCAAAAGAACCTGGCCCGGGAGGCCGAGTGGATCCGGCAGGGGGCCAAGGGCCGGCAGGCCAAGAGCAAGGCCAGGATACAGGCCTACGAGGAGATGCTGGAGCAGTCCGAGGAGGAGAAATCCCGGGACCTGGAGATCTACATCCCGCCGGGGCCGCGGCTGGGCGACGTGGTGATCGATGCCAAGGGCGTGTCCAAGGCCTACGGCGACAAGCTTCTCTTCGAGGGGCTGGACTTCAAGCTGCCCCGGGGCGGCATCGTGGGAGTGATCGGTCCCAACGGCGCCGGAAAGACCACGCTTTTCAGGCTGATCATCGGCGCGGAGAAGCCCGACAGTGGGACATTTACGACCGGGGAGTCGGTCAAGCTGAGCTACGTGGACCAGGACCGCTCGAGCGTGGACGGGGACATGAACGTCTGGGAGGCGATCACCGACGGCCTCGATAAGGTCCAGCTCGGAAAGCGCGAGGTGGGCTCACGCGCGTACGTGGCGAGCTACAATTTTTCCGGCTCCGACCAGCAGCGCTCCGTGAGCGACCTCTCGGGCGGAGAGCGAAACCGCGTGCACCTGGCCCGCATGATGCGCGATCCGGGCAACGTCCTGCTCCTCGACGAGCCGACCAACGACCTGGACATCCACACCCTGCGCGCGCTCGAAGAGGCGATCGCGACCTTCGCTGGCTGCTGCGTCATCATAAGCCACGACCGCTGGTTTTTGGACCGGCTCGCTACCCACATCCTAGCCTTCGAGGGGGAGAGCCGGGTGCGCTGGTTCGAGGGGGACTATTCCGCCTACGAGGCGGACTACCGCAGGCGGCTCGGTGAGGACACCCGCCCCCGCCGCATCCACTACAAGAATCTGACCCGCGGCTGATCCCACAGCTCGTACCGCGGATCGGGCTCAGTGTCTTTTCTCGAGCGTTACTTCGCGGGCGGGATGGACTTCCCCAGGACGCCGCGTATCCATTCCCAGAAGTCCGGGTTCATGCGGTAGTAGTACGGCAGCAGGTCGGGCTCGGCCAGCGACTCGAAGAGGGCCAGGTATCTCTTCATGAGATCGAGCCCGGCTCCGGCCGGCGTGCCTCCGGCCGCGTAGAGCTCCGCCGCCTTCTCGGTCGCGTCGTAGAGGCGCGCGGCTCGCTTGTCGAACTCGTCCATGCTCAGCCCTTGGATTCCCTCGGGCCAGCGTCTCTTCGAGAGGGTCTCCCCGGCGACCGGCCAGCGTTCGCACGAGGAGGGCTCGCCGGTCTCCGCGTCGATGACCGCCTCCGCCATGGGAGCGTACACGGTGGGACTCGCGGCTGGGGTCCCGGTGAGCGGATAGAACAGGACCTTGAACTCGCTACCGCCCTTCTTGCCCGTGGGAACGGGCCAGGTGGTCGGCCACTCCATGGGGATCGTCGTGTCGCAGGGAGGCAGGGTCTTCGCGGTCTGGACGGCTTGCTTCAGGCGTTCGGACATGGCGGGCTCTTTAGCCTTGGAGCAGGCAAATCCCAGACACATCAAGGATATCGGCAGGAGCCATCGCGCGCGCGTCACATCGCCTCGATGATGCGACTCCCCGCGGCCCGCCAAGCCTTCAAGAACTGATCCTTCGGGACGAATCTCGCAGCCTCGGTGGTGTTGCTGTCATTTACGTAGACCCCGAGGAGTTCGTCGTTTCCTTTGGAGAGCTCCGCGCCCGTGATCACGATCGAATGAAACGCGCCCCGGTGCGCGGGGTCGTCATAAAAGGTGCCCACCTCGACGTCGACGAGGAGCATCTTCCCCGTTGACACCGCATCGACGAATTGAGCGTCCTTCGCCCGAGCCGTCTTCCGCACGATCATGCCGTTCTCGGAGAGGAGGTTCCCCACATACTGCCATGGCGTGCCTCCTTCCCACCGTCTCATCGCATTGTAGCTGCTCCCGTCGAAGTAGTCGAGCCGAGTCGCTTGCTCGTAGAGTTCGGTCTCCTGTTTCCGCGGGTTTCCATCCGGCAGCGCGCCGCATTCCTTCAGGATCTGTTGCTGGGCGACGATGGAGCAGGTCCCCCCCGCCTGTCTGTGCACCAAGTCGGCGCGCTTGTACGGATCCCCCACCGTCGATGACCCTCCCAGGTATTGGCGGACTCCGACCCTGACCAGAGCGGCTCGTTCCGACATGCTCGGCTTGCGCTTGGTTTCGTTGCGCCGCATGGCATCGAAGTAATCCAGCGGCCAGCGGAACGCCGGATGGTAAGACCGTTCGCGGGGAAGGGCGGGCCGCGGCACGTCCGCGAGATTCTTGCCCCGGGGCTCGGTCGTCGTCGTGCGAGCTTCGATGTCGGGCCGTCGTTTCGGCTCGGAGGGGATCGCGCTCGGGCCGGGCACGGGATCCGGCCTGTCCGCTTGCGGCACGAGTCCCTCTTCGACCTTCAGGCCGATCATCCAAGGCTTCGACCATGAGGGCCGATACCTCCGAAAATGGTCGTCGCCCTCCCTGATGCCGACGCCGGGTTCCGGGCCGGCGGGTTCCTTCTCCCGCCTCGCGGCGGGTTCTATCCCCAGCTTCTCGCGCAGGCCGCGTAGCCGGTCGCTCAGCACGGCAAGCCGCTCCGCCACGGGGTTGGCCGTGTCGCGCGCGGCGATGGGCTTTGCCTCGGTGGGGTTCCCCATATTGTCGATGTTGCCCGAGAGGGAAACGAATGTCTTCCACAGCCCCCCGCCCGCCACGCCGATGGCGGCGGCCTCCTTCGCCAAGCCCGCTCGGTCGCGATCCAGGCTGTCACGGGCGACGGCCGCCTGGAGCACCTCCTCCAAGGCGGTCGTCCGGTCCTCAAGGGCCTTCATCTCCTCGGACACAGCGGCCAGCCTCGGCGGGATCTGGGACTCGTTGAGCTTGTTGAATCTCGCGCGCAACGTGTCCAGGGGGAGACCGGCGGCCGTGAATTGTCCCCGCGCTTTGGCGGCCTCATCGATCTCATGCAATCGTCGAGCGACTTGATTGAGTCGCTCGGGAGATGTGCCGGCTGTCTCGAGGGCTGTGAGGCGGCGGTGTATGTCCCTCAGTCCATGAAGGATGTCCTCGTCGACGCAACGCTTCTTGTCGGCCTGGCATTTCTGCTCAAGCTCAGCCATCCAGATCTGAAACGAGCGGGCAAGGGCATGCACGACCGCGCGGGGAGATGCGTCCGCGGTGCTGAGAGCCTCAAAAGGGGCGATGTCGGGGGGGGGCTCCGCGCCGCGGCCTACCGGCGGGAAGGCCAGCAGAAAAGCGAGTATGACCCCTAGAGGGCGACGCATCTCTGGCATGGGACCTCGTTCGAGGTAAGGGTAACCCGGGCCCGTATTCCTGTCAAGGGAAATCTTCGAGGGTGTCCGACGGCGGTGCCGCGGGGCGATCTGCGAGGGTTACTTCGCGGGCGGGATGGACTTCCCCAGGACGCCTCTTAGCCACTCCCAGAAGTCCGGGTTCATCCGGTAGTAGTACGGCAGCAGGTCGGGCTCGGCCAGCGACTCGAAGAGGGCCAGGTATCTCTTCATGAGATCAAGCCCGGTGCCGGTCGGTTTATATTCGGTCACGTACAGGGCCGCCACCTGCTCGGTCGCGTCGTAGAGGCGCGCGGCCAGCTTGTCGAACTCATCGACGCTCAGTCCCTGGATCCCCTCGGGCCAGCGTCTCTTCGAGAGGATGTTCCCGTGCCCCGGCCAGCGCTCGCAGGCGGAGGGCTTGCCGGTCTCCAGATCCAGGATCGCCTCCCCCACGGGAGCGTACACGGTGGGACTCGCGACCGGGGTCCCGGTGAACGGATAGAACAGGACCTTGAACTCGCTGCCGCCCTTTTGGCCGGTGGGTACCGGCCATGTGGCCGGCAACTCCATGGGGATCACCGTGTCGCAGGGAGGCAGCGTCTGGGCGGCTTGGACGGCGCGCTCCAGACGGCCGGGCCCGGGCATGACGGGCGCCTCAGCCTTGGAGCAGCCGAGCCCGAACGCGATCAGGGATGTCAGGAGAAGCCATCGGCGGTAAGTCACATCACCTCGACCATGCGGCTCCCCCTGGCCTGCCACGCCTTGAGGAACTGGGCTCTGGGGACCAGCCTGGCCGCCTCGTCGGTGCCGCTGTCGTTGACGTAGTAACTCAGCGCTTGGCCGGTCCACCTATTGATCTCGGTACCCGTGATCACGATCACATGACTGCCCTTCTTGGAATCGACGTCGTTCCAGAAGCGACCCGTCTCGATGGCGACGAGGACCATCTTCCCGCTGGAGACCGCGGCGGCGGGCGGCTCCGCGCCGCGGACGAGCGGCGGGGCAGCCAATAGAAATGCGAGTATGATCCCTAGAAGCCGGGGCATCTCGGGGATAGGACCTGGTCCGGGTTAAGGGTAGCCCGGGACCTTTGTTCTGTCAAGAGGACCCTATTGGTCACAGGAAAATCGAAAGTGGATTTTGAGCGTGCCGTCCCTGCCGGGCTCCTCTCCGTCGAAGGCCCGGCCCGGGCCCCTTTTCGGGGCCCTCCGCTACTTTCGATTCTCCCCAGCCCAGGCCGGGGAACTCAAAGATCCCG
>JBDREN010000235.1:0-35235 GCA_043819795.1 Elusimicrobiota bacterium | reverse complement strand
GGTGCGGCGGACCCGAGCTTCACGCTGCGCGACATGTACGTGTTCCCGAACCCGGCGGTGGGCGGAGCCCGGCCCACCCTGCACGCGGCGGTGGGGATAGCGGATAAGGTGACGCTCCGGATCTACAACATGGCGGGCCAGCAGGCGCACCAGGCGACGCTGGAGGACGCGCCGCCCGTGATCGACGACGGGAGCGGGCCCAAGTACGCCTATGAGTACACGTGGGACGGGCGCATCCCCAGCGGGGTGTACCTCTACACGATGACGGCCGAGAAGTCGGGACACGCCGACATCCGCAAGTCGGGCAAGTTCGCGGTGGTGCGTTAAGGGGAGGGGTTATGACGAACGAGAGAATGACGCGGAGTGGAAAGACTCTTTGGATCACTCTTATGGCCGTGTTTGCCGCGGCCGCGGCCAGAGCCGCGGGGCCCGGCACCTTGACCGTCCAGGGGCGGCATGCCGCCCCCAACGCGACGATCAGCGGTACGGCGCACATAGGCACGTCCTACAGTATGGGCTTCTCGGCCCAGACCGACGTGAACGGCGTGTTCCAGTTCACGCTGACTGGGCTGGACGCTTCGCATTTCGCCAATCCGAGCAGCTCGCTGAAACTCGACGTCCAGACGCCCTCGACCGCGATCATCGACATCCCCTTCCAGTCGGTGCCCTACGCGCACCGGGCCGCTCTGGCCGACGCGCTGGCCGCCGACGGCGCGGACTGTCCCGCGGGGCAGGCTCCCCTGGGCGTGGATGCCTCGGGCGCCGCGTACGCCTGCTTCGACGTCGCCATCCAGGCCGAGCTGGACGCCGAGGCCGCGACACGCCAAGCCGCTGATAACGCCGAGGCCGCCGCGCGTGCGTCCGCGGACGCGGCCGAGGCTTCCGCGCGACAAGCGGGCGACGCCGCCCTTCAGGGCACCCTTACCCAGGAGATCACCGACCGCATCGCAGGCGACGCAGCCGCCGCTTCCCAGGCCGCGCTCGATCAGGAAATCGCTGACCGCATCGCAGGCGATGCGGCCGGCGCTTCCCAGGCCGCGCTCAACCAGGAAATCGCCGACCGCGCCGCGGGTGACGCGGCCGAGGCTTCCGCGCGACAAGCGGGCGACGCCGCCCTTCAGGGCACCCTTACCCAGGAGATCGCCGACCGCCAAGCCGGCGACCTCACCGAGGCCGGCATCCGCCTCGAAGGCGACAGCGGACTTCAGGCGGGCATAGACAAGGAGAGGCTTGACGGCATAGCCGCCGACGACGCCGAAGCCGCGGCTCGCGCCGCGGCTGACGGCACACTACAAGGCAACATCGACGCCGAGGAAGCGGCGCGGATCGCGGCCGACGGCGTCCTGCAGGGCGACATCGCCGCCGAAACCGCCGCGCGGGCAGCCAGCGACGCCGGACTGCAGACCGCGCTCGACGGCCACGCCGCGGACGCCGGCCCGCATCCCTGGCAGGCCGACGGCAGCGACATCTATTTCAACTCGGGGAACGTGGGCATCGGGACGACGAACCCCGCAGTCAGCCTGGACATCCGCGTCGACGCCGGCGGCTCCGACCTCCTGCTGGCAAACTTGCGCAACTGGTCGACGGCGCCGAACTCGGCCGCCGTGCTTTGGCTGGGCGGGTGGTATCCCTCCAGGATAGTCGGAAACACGCCCGACGCGGGTCCCAGCAGGCGAAGCACCCTGCTCATGCAGACGCACGGAGCCGGGTCCCAGGACTGGAACACAGGGATCTTCATCGACGGATACGGCAAGGTCGGCGTCGGGACGACCGCCCCCACGCAGAAGCTGGACGTCGCGGGCACAGTACAAGCGTCGGCCTTCCTCGGCAACGGGTCGGGCCTTACGGGCGTCGCGTCGGACGCGGAGCTCGCCGCCGAGCAGGCCGCGCGCGCGGCCGGCGACACTGACTGGGCGCAAGGCGGCGGGAACGTCTATCGAGCCAGCGGCAGAGTCGGCGTCGGAACGGCAAGCCCCAATACATCGCTCGAGATAAAGGACACCACTTCGCAGCCCGTGCTGCGGATCGATGGCGGCTCCACAGGCAAGCCCAAGATCCAGCTTTTCGGCCAAGGGAAGCAGCTGTCGATCCGGCACGATGAGGTGGGAAACAGCTACGGGTTCATCTTCACGAACGAGTCGAACGCCGTAGATATCTTGGCGATGCATCCCATGGGCAACGTCGGGATCGGGACGTTGAGCCCTTCGCAGAAGCTGGATGTCGCGGGCACGGTCAAGGCGACGGCGTTCGTGGGCGACGGTTCGCAGTTGAGCGGGATCGAGAGTGGAGATCCCTCCTACGGGAGCAGCGCCTCCTCTCCGAATGACGCCGCCTTCGTCGATGATGGCGGCAACGTCGGCATCGGGACGACGAGCCCCCAGAAGAGGCTGCACGTCAAGGGTGGGAGCGAGTACGCCGGCACCATCCTCGCGGACTCGTCCGGACCCGACCAATATTCGTCCATCGGGCTCGCCAAGGACGGCGTCGTCAAATGGTCGCTCTACAACCATCCCCACGGCGAAACGCTGTTTTTCTACAGCTCCATCGGATTGGACGTCGCCAGGATGTCCCCGCACGGCGACTTCAGGGCCGACGGGACGCTGTCCATAAACGGGACCGACGCCAGCTACATAACGGGCAACACCGGAATCGGGACGACGAGCCCGACCGAGAAGCTGGAGGTCGCCGGCACGGCGAAGGCGACGTCCTTCATCGGCGACGGCTCGGGGCTGGCGGGCGTCGCCACGGACGCGGAGCTCAACTCCCACGCCGCGAACGCCTCCGCGCACCACGCCAAGACCGCGGACGCGAGCGAGCTTACCGGCGGCCTCTTGGCCAACGCCCGGCTCGATCCCACGGTAACGCTGATGGGCAACGCCTTCAACGCGGCCAATCAGCTCGTGAAGCTCGACGGCTCGGGCAAGCTACCCGCCCTGGACGGCTCGGCCCTGACCGGGATCACCGGAGGGGACACGGACTGGACGGAGAGCGGCGGGAACGTCTATAGAGTCGGCGGCAACGTCGGCATCGGGACGGCGAGCCCCGCGGCCAAGCTGGACATCGACGGCGACATCAAGACATCGGGGGCTCTGCGCATGCTTTCCGGACAGAAGCTCTACATGAACGGCGCGCCCGCATCTGCCTACCTTTGGGACGAGGGCGGATGGTTGACCCTCCATCAGCGCAGCGGGACCGGCGTCAAATTCGGCGACAGCTCGAACATGATCCTGCTCACGGCGAGCGGCCAGACCTACAACATCGACGTGAACAACATGGAGGGAGCGACGCTGAACCTGATGCACGCCAACCAAAGTCTGATCGTGGGCGGCGTCGGGCATGATCCGAACTCCGGCACCGTACTGCGGAACCGTCTAGGCCGCTTTGTCACGGGCTTCGGCAACGACTCGCAGCAGACGCTCACTTCGGGCCTGGACTTGGCCGATGTGCTGATCAAGCGGAATGTGACGGGAGCTCATACGGAGGATGGGGCTCTCCTGCAGCTGCAGAAAGACGTTACGGGCACCTCCACCCATAAGAGCAAGTATCTCAAATGGGGAACGACAACCGCCGACATGGGCGTCATCGACAAGGACGGCAACGTCGGCATCGGGACGACGGCGCCAGCATATCCTTTGGATGTAAACGGTAATATCCGCGTTGGTGGGACAGGCGCAAGCGGAGAAATATATGCCACGGGTGCTACCGGACTGGTAATGGTCGCATCCCATCCGGGCGGCGATTTCTATGTCTATACCGGCGGGACCGATGGCGGCGCGGAATCATTGCGCATAAAGGAAGACGGCACGGTAATGATGGCGCATCAACGAGGCAGCGTCGGCATCGGGACGGCCGCGCCGGGGGCGAAGCTGGAGGTCGCCGGCCAGGTCAAGATCACGGGCGGCGCGCCGGGCGCGGGCAAGGTCCTGACCTCCGACGCCGAAGGTCTGGCCGCATGGGAAACGCCCGCCGCCGGCGCCGCCGAGAGCGCGATCGCCGCCTACCGCTTGCTCGGCATCAGCATCGCGAAGAACGACGTGGACGGCGGGTTCGTGGTGCCGTTCACCGGGACGATCGAGAGCGTCACCATCCTTCGGAAGGTCAAGGGCGACTCGGGAAGCACGGTCGTGGACATCCACCTGAACGGAACGACCGTCTTCGCCACCCAGGCCAACAGGCCCTCGATAGGCTCCGCCGATCCCGACGACAGCAGGGTCACCGTCACCGGCATGGACACCACGGCCGTGTCCGCGGGAGACCTCCTCACCTGCGACGTGGACGAGGCGGAGGGCGGCAATCCGGAGGACATCATCACGATCGTCAAGATGATCAAGAGCTGATTTCGCGGCCGCGCGCACGTGAGTACGCGCACGCGGAGGCGAAAGACTGGAGGTGCGGCATGAAAGCATTCATATTCTTTGGCTTGCTCCTCTCTTGGAGCGCCGTTCCGGTCGCGGCCGAGGACAGCGGCGTGATGCGCGGCAAGGACGAGACCGGAGCCAAGCAGGTCCTCAAGACCAAGCCGGACGGTACGCTCCTCATCGAGCAGCCACGGCTGCCCCTGACGCCGGAAGGCGCCCTGCTCATCGAGCTGACCAACGCGGGCGCCACAGGCCCCCAGGGCCCGCGGGGAGAGAAGGGCGACAAGGGAGACACCGGCGACACCGGCCCGCAGGGGCTTACGGGCGAAACGGGAGAGGCCGGACCGCCCGGCCTGAAAGGCGACAAGGGAGACAACGGAGACACCGGCGACAGAGGTCTAAAGGGAGACAAAGGGGATAAGGGCGACAAAGGAGACACCGGGGACACCGGCCCGATAGGGCCGGGCGCCTCGCACGCCACTGCCTTGTACCAGTGCCCCGGACCGGGGTATGAGAGATGCGAGGGCGCAACAGGAGCCTGTAACGGGAAGCTGGGCACGATTGCGTCCTGCATGCAGGGGGTAGAGTGGTACGGCAGTTGCTGGTTAAAAAACACTGTGGATTGCACGCTTCTGGGCTATTTGGTGCAGTAACCGAGATTTGAGACGGGACTTTCCGGGATCTCTTATGGGAATCCCGAGAGAGTCCAAGTTCGGTCATTGATGCGGACGGACAGATACGGACGGACCCCAGCCCCTACCCCCATATCTCCAATATATAATACACTCGAAATCGTCCGGAGGTATCCTGGACGATGATGCGCCTTGCCTCCATCGCCGCTTCGCTTGCGCTCCTGGCCGGCCCGCTCAACGCGGCCGGCGTCCCATCGACCGACGGGGCCTTCACTCTTGACGCGCCGGAGGGCTGGCAGGCGGCGGAGCCGTCAAGCCCCGAAACGGTGCTCGACCTTCGATGGGGACGCGCGGAATTCTCGGTGGTGCTCCTAAACGAGCGGCTCGGGCCCGCGGCGCTGCGGGGACGTTTCCAGGCCGACGTACGGCGGCTCTCGCGCAAGGGCCGGCGCGTGCGGGCCGATGGGGATATCCAGTCCCAAGCCGGAGTCCCATGCTACCTGGCCGGATTCGGGCAGCGGGGCGCCGAGACCCACTTCGGCTACTTCTCAATCGCGGACCGCGCCTACTCCTTCCTCGCCAAGCGCCCTTCCGGCGCCGAGGTCCGCGCCATCCTGGCCACGCTGGCGCCGCCGCCCTCCGAGCCCGCGCAGGCCCCGCCGGCCCAGGCAGCGCAGGCCCCGCCGGAAGGCGGATCGCAGGAATCGGAGATACGGCTCGCGGCCGGCGCCCTCACTCTTTCCCCCGTTCCCGGGTGGAGCTACGGCCGGGACGAAGGCTGGGTCATGGCCGAAGGGCCCCAATGGAGCTTCGCCCTGAGCGCCTCCGCCATCATGGAAGCCGCCGGAAGCTCGACCCAGGACGTCCAGGCCATGACATCGGCCTACCTCGCCCAGAACGAGACCCGGCTGGTGGACGAGAACGGCTGCTCGGCCGGGGAGCTGTCGGGCGACACGCTCAAGAACGGCTGGGAGCTTATCTACAAGCCGTACACGTGCCCCGGCGGCCAGCCGGGAGCGGTCCAGGTGGTCGGCGTCCTGCTCCCGCGGACCGCCCCGCTCGTCGGATGGCTCGGAGAGTATCGCGTATCAAGGCAGTTCGCCGATTTCCGCTCCTGGCTCTCCGAAGGCCGCGAGGAAGGAACGCGGGCGTCCGCCTTCGAGGGCGTGAAGGAGGAGGCTCCCCCGAAGGAAGACGCGCAACCCCGCGGAAACCTGGCGGCCTACCTTCTGGGAGCGGCGGTGCTCACGATGGTGCTGATCCCCGGGATACTGCTGCTGCGCCGGCGCCGCCGGAGCTGACGAGGAGGCGCGAGTTGCGCCCCTTCCGGCAATTGGGTATATACAAGAATGCCCGAACCAAGAACCCGAAGCTATGGAAGGAGGATATAGGGGAATGACCACGCTCCTGAGGACCATCCACTTCGCAGCCTTTTTCGCGGTCTGCGCTTCCGTTCCCGCGGCAGCCGGCGGCGCCTCGGCATCCGCCGCGAGCCCGGTAAAGAAGACGGTCAAGATCGAGGTCCGGTCGGAACCGGCGGAGAAGCTCCCGGCGTCCGGAACCGTGGTCAAGTTCGGGGAGGGGATCGTCGTCGAGGCGGGCGAGACGGTCGACGGCTCCGTGGTGGCTTTCGGCGGCTCCATAGGGGTGGACGGGACGGTCGAGGGCTCGGCCGTCGCCTTCGGCGGCTCCATACGCCTGGGGCCCGAGGCAGTGGTCAAAGACGCGGCGGTCTCCATCGGAGGCAGGACCGAACGCGCCCCCGGAAGCCGGGTCGGCGGCGCGATCGTCGACACTCCCGGCGCCAAGCTCCTCGCGCGGGCGGGCGCCGTGGGCGGCTCGGCCGTGGCGGCACTCGCGGCCGCCTGGGCCGGCCTCTACCTAATCGCCAAGGGTTCGGCGAGCCTCGGATGGATCGTCCTCGGCCTCGTCCTGATCGCCCTCTTCCCCAAGGCCCTCGCCGCCACGAAGGACCTGATGGGAAAGAAGCCCCTCAAGAGCGTGCTCGTCGGAATCCTGGCCTGGCCCTGCCTGGGCGTGGTCACGGCGACCCTCGTGCTGTCGCTGATCGGCATCCCGCTGATCCCGCTTCTGTTCGCGGCCGCCGCGGCCGCCTACGTATGGGGATTCGCCGCCCTGGCCTACCTGATCGGCGAGCGGCTCGCCTCGGGACGGTGGAAGAGCCCCATCGTGAGCGTGATCGTCGGAATGGTCCTGCTCAAGGCGCTTCAGTGGATCCCGCTCGTCAAGTGGCTGGTCTGCGTGGCCGTGGCCGCGGCGGGCGCGGGCGCCTCGATCCTCAGCGGCTTCGGCGTCAAGAAAGCCTAGATCCCTACCCTTGCGTGCACCAGACCCACGCCGTGATCACAACGATGGCGGCCGCGTTCAGCCAGACCCCCGCCCGGAACATCTGCCGCATCGTCACGTTCCCCGAGGCGAAGACGATCGCGTTCGGCGGGGTAGCCACGGGCATCATGAACGCGCAGCTCGCGCCGAGCGCGGTCGCGAACAGCAGCATCCGCGGCGGCACCCCCGCGCCCGCGGCCACGGCGGCGAAGATCGGCAGGAAGGCCGCCGTCGTCGCGGTGTTGCTCGTGAGCTCGGTGAGGAGCACGATCATCGCGGTCACGAGCAGCGCCAGCCCCAGGGGGCCGACGCCCTTCAGCCCCGAGAAGAGCCCGCCCAGGAACCCGGCCAGGCCGGTGTCGCTGATGGCCAAGGCGAGGCTCAGCCCTCCCCCGAAAAGGAGCAGCACCCCCCACGGGAGACGCTCGGCCGCCTTCCAGTCCAGCACCCGCCCCCCTTCCTCCTCGCCGGAGGGGAGGATGAACAGCGCGAGCGCCCCCAGGATCGCCACGCCGGCGTCGTCGAGGGAGCCGAAGACCGCCGGGGCCGCCCTCGCGAGCAGCGGCCGCAGGCACCACGTCAAGGCCACTATCACGAAAACCGCCAGCACGCGGCGCTCGGCGGGGCCCATCGGCCCCAAGCGCGCGAGCTCGCGATCCAGGAGCTCCCGCCCGCCGGGGACCTCGGCCATCCGGATCGGGAACAGGACCTTCGTCAGCAGGACCCAGCACAGAGGCAGCATCGCGGCCGCTACCGGCAGGCCGATCCCCAGCCAGCCGCTGAAGGACAAGGCCTCGCCGTACTGCTGCTCCATGAAGGCCGCCAGGAGAGCGTTCGGCGGGGTCCCGATCAAGGTCCCGATGCCCCCGATCGAGGCCGAGTAGGCGATGCCCAAGACGAGGCATGTCGCGAAGTTGCGGCCGGCGGTCTCCTCCCGCGCCCCGCCCGCCACCAGGGCCACCACGCTCATCCCGATCGGGAGCATCATGAGCGTCGTCGCCGTGTTGGAGACCCAGAGGCTCAGGAACGCGGTCGCCAGCATGAACCCCGCGACGATCCGGGCCGGGCGCGCTCCGACTTTGGAGACCGTGAGGAGGGCGATGCGCCGGTGCAGCTCCCATCGCTCCATGGCCGCCGCGATCATGAACCCCCCCATGAAGAGGAATACGAGCTTGTGCGCGTATGGGGCCGCGGCCCGCTGGATGGAGGCGGCGCCGACGAGCGGGAAGAGCGCCACCGGCACCAGAGACGTAGCCGCCAGCGGCAGCGCCTCGGTGAGCCACCAGCCGGCCATAAGGACCGCGACGGCCGCGGTCGCGCGCCCGGCGTCCGGCAGGCCGGAACCCTTCGACAGGAAATACAGCGCTACGGCCAGGGCGGGAGGAAGGACGAGCCCGAGAGAACGCCTCACGAGGAGCCCGACCGCCGCATGACCAAAAGAGAGGCCTCGAAAAGCAGGACGATCGGGATCGCCAGGGCCAGCTGGGAGAAGACGTCGGGGCCGGGCGTCAGCATGGCGGCCATGATGAAGCCCCCGACGTAAAAATAGCGGCGCTTGGCCGCGAGAGCCTTGCGGCTGACGAGGCCGGCCCGTTCGAGCGACATCATCACCAGCGGGATCTGGAACGTCGCGCCGAACGCCAGCGAGAGCATGGCCACGAAATCGAGGTAGCCTCCGACGGTCAATAGCGGCCGGACGTCGGCCGAGCCGTACCCGATAAGGAATCGCACGGCCGTGGGCACGACCACGAGCACCGCGAGCGCGACGCCGCACACGAAGAGCAGATACGACACGGGGATCACGAAAGCCAGGGCCCTGCGCAGGGCTTCTCCCATCGCGCAGGCGGTGAAGGACCAAGCCTCATAGAGGACGACCGGCAGGACAAGCAGGAACCCGCCGAACATCGCGACCTTTAGGCGCGTAAAGAACGCCTCCGTCGGGGCGATGAAGATGAGCCCCCCCACCGGCTTGGCGAGCCAGGACAGGAAGTCCCCGGACCAGAACCAGACGACCGCCGTCCCGGCGAACAAGGCGATGAGGCAGACGATGAGGCACCGGCGCAGCTCCTCCAGGTGCTCGGTGACCGTCATGTCGCGGTCGACGTGCGTCACGGGTGCCCCCCGCCGCGCAGCATCTCGAGCGCGTGCTCGATGAGCCCCGCGACCGCGTCGAAGGACTCCACCGCTCCCTTGGGGCTGCCGGGAAGGTTGCAGATGAGCGTGCGCCGGCGCGCGCCGCAGACCGCCCGCGACAACGCGGCCCGCGGCGTGGCCTTCTCTCCCTCGCGCCGCATCCGCTCGGCGAAGCCGGGAAGGTCCTTGTCGAGGACCGCCCGCGTCGCCTCGGGGGTCACGTCACGCGGTCCCAGCCCCGTCCCCCCCGTCGTGAAGATCGCGTCCAGCGGTTCGGCGCGGTCGCACCACTGCTTGAGCCGATGCTCGATCCGCGCGGCGCTGTCCGGGAGCACGGCGCGCTCCGCGATCTCCCAGCCCCGGCGCGCGGCGGCTTCGGCCACGGCCGGACCGCCGCGGTCGGCGCGCTCCCCGCTCGCGCAGCCGTCCGAGACGGTGAGGACTCCGATCCGGACGGGGGAGGTATTCACGCGCATCGCGAAGTTCAGCGCGAGGGCGCCTTTCCTCGGCGGAAATCGCCGGATCTGCCGCCGCGCTTCTCGGCGAGGTAGATCGGCCCGATCGTCATCCGCTTGTCCTCGGATTTGGCCATGTCGTAGAGCGTGAGACAGGCCGCCGAGACGGCGACGAGGGCCTCCATCTCGACTCCGGTCCGGGCCGTGGCGCACACCACGGCCTCGACATCGACGCGCCCCCCGGCGGGCCGCAGGCGGACCTCCGCCGAGTCCAGAGGGAGGGGGTGACAGAGCGGGATGAGAAGGCCCGTGCGCTTGGCCGCCAGGATGCCCGCGATGCGGGCCGCGGCCATCGCGTCCCCCTTGGGCAGGCGCCCCGCGCGCAGGAGGCGCAACGCCCCCGCCGACATGCGGACGCTGCCGCGCGCGACGGCCTCGCGCCGCGTCACGGGCTTGGCGCCCACGTCGACCATCCGGGCCTCTCCCCGGCGGTTCAGATGCCCCGGCATCCGGACCCCCTAGGTCGTCGATCCGGGCTTGGAATCGTCCTGGGGGGGGTCCTTCGGGACGTCCTCCGGCGGCTCCTTCATGCCGGCCTTGAACGAATTGATGGCCCGCCCGAAGGCGCGCGCGATCTCCGGGACCTGCTTGGCCCCGAAGAGAAGGATCACCACGGCCAGGATGATAAGGAGTTCGCCGTAGCCGAGATTGGGGAGCATGCTGATCACCTCCTGCCTCCCCATTATAGCAACCGGGCGTCGTCTTAAGGAAATTTTGTATTCTCGTCCGCATGCGCGCGCGGTTTAGGAGACGGACCTTGGCCGCCCTGGCCCTGTGGGCCACGGCGGCGGGAGTCGACGCCCTCGAGATCCGCGTCGAGCCCCGGGCGCCCCGGCCCGGAGACGTCGTTCGCGTGGAGGTGCTCGGCGTCGACAACCCGGGGCGCGTGAGCTGCCTGTTCCGTTCGAAGAGCTATCCCCTCTACGCGGTCGGCCCGGGCAGGATGCGGGCGCTGATCGGCCTGGAGGCCGTCGAGGAGCCCGGCCGGTTCGCGCTGGAAGTCACCCGCAGGCCCTTCCTTCTGCCCGAAGAGACGAAGACGGTGAACATCACGGTCGCCGCCAGGGAGTTCGGCCATCGCGAGCTCCGCATGCCCAAAAAGAAAGCCGCCCTCCCGAAGAAGCCCGAGGCCGAGGACGCGATCCGGACGATACGCGCGGCGCTGCGGACGGAGACGGCGCGCCAGCTCTGGGAGGGAGCCTTCCTGCGCCCCGCGCAGGGGCGGCTCACGTCGGCCTACGGCCATTCCCGCAACGTCAATAGGAAAAAGTGGAGCTGGCATAAGGGCGTCGACATCGCGGCCCCGGAGGGGCACCAGGTCGCGGCTCCGAACGCGGCCAAGGTCGCGCTGGCGGGACGCTATCCGGTGCAGGGCGGGACCGTGATCCTGGACCACGGCCAAGGCGTCATGAGCGCCTTTCTCCATCTGAGGTCCAGCGAGGTCGAGGCCGGCGATGAGGTGCCCAAGGGCCGGACGATCGGCGCCATCGGCGGAGGAGGCTTCTCCACGGGGACGCACCTGCACTGGGGGGTCTACGTGCACGGCGCGGCCGTCGATCCGGAGCAGTGGCTCAGACGGCGGTTCTGATCAAAACGACTCCAGCTTGCAGCACAGCATCTGGTTCCCCGGGACCACCACCTGGTTTCCGGGTCCGGGATCGTCGAGGATCGGCCCGAGGCTGCCCTGCAGGCTGATGTTGTCATGCATCTTCCTGCCGCCGTCGGTGAAAGCGACCGGCGACCAGCCCGTGAAGGAGCAGTCGCGCTTGCCGCTGTCGTAGGCTTCATACTGGCACATGTCGCCCAGGTAGTAATTATCCTCGTTGGCGCCCGCCCCGATCCGCACCGCGCCCGTCTGGCTGCCCAGCACCAAATTCCCGGTGGAGCTCAGGTGGAACCCTCCGACATCGCCCAGCGTCACCGAGCGGCCCGCCGCGGTGACGTTGTTGGCGACGCTGGCCATCTGCCGGACCTCGACGTTCCCCTGGATGACGGCCTTTCCGTTGACGTCCAACTTGTAGCCGGACGACGGCGTGACCGTGCGGATGCCGACGCTGCCTCCCGAGTAGGCCAGGTAGGAGTCCCGCGTCGTCCGCAGCCTGACATAGTTCCCGAAGGGGGCCGGATAGTAGGTCGTCAGGGTAAGCTGCTCGGTGGCCAGCTCCACCGGCTGCAGACAGAGCAGAAGCAGGACCAGCGCCGCGCCGAACCCGCGCTTTCCGATCTCGACTTGCACCGTGATCGTCCGTTCTCTGGCTTCCATGACTCTTCCCCCTCGCTTCCCGCCGCTCAGTACGGCTCCATCTTGCAGCACAACATCCTGCCCATCCACGCGCCGGCCGTGCCGCTGAAGCGGTCCGAGACGCCTCCCCAGCTGACCACCGACCAGCCTCTTCCTCCGTTCGGACAATACGTCACGCCTTGGTTGTAGTCGACGTACCGGCACATCTGGCCCAGAAAATAGCTGGAGCTGTTGCCGATATGGACCTCGCCCGTCTTTCCCCCCGCGCCACCCAGCACCAGATCCCCGCGGTTGGCCTTGATGTGGAAGCCCTCGGCGCTTTGGCCGACCTCCACGTCCCCGTTCCCGGCGGCGACGTTGAGGGCGACATCCGCCTTCCCCGAAATATCGGCGTTTCCCTGGATGAGCGAGTGACCCCGGACGTCCAGCTCGGCGGCCGGTTCCGTCGTGCCGACGCCGACCCGCCCCGACGTGTAGGCGAGCCGGGTGTTGTCGGTGGAGCGCATCTTCTCGTACACCCCGAAGGGCGACGGATAGTAGGTCGTGCGCGTCATCTCCTCGGTCGTCAGCTCCGCGGGCAGCAGGCAGAGCAGAAGCAGCGCCAGCGCCGAAGCGATCTGGCGCCTTCCCAGCTCGATGCGGACCGTCAACATCCGTCCTTCGCTTTCCATGCCCTCTTCGCTCAGTACTGCTGCATCTTGCAGCAAAGCATCCTGCCGGTCACCCGGCCGGCCGTGCCCGCGAGACGGTCCGAGACGCTTCCCCAGCTGACCGGCGTCCAGCCCACCCCGTTGTTGGGGCAGGGCGTCCAGACGATGACGTCATCATACGCCACGAACCGGCACATCCGGCCCAGGAAATAGTCGGGGGAGTTGCCGATCAATACCTCGCCCGTCTTGCCCCCGGCGCCCCCCATGATCAGATCGCCGTTGGCGGCCTTCAGGCTGTAGCCTTCGGCGCTGCTGCCGAACTCCACCCTCCCGCCCCACGCCGTGAGGTTCTTCTCGATGGCGGCGTTGCCCGAGACGGTGGCGGTCCCCTGGATCAGGGCGTGCCCCACCACGTCCAGCTCCGCGTTGGGGGCCGTCGTGCCGATACCGACCCGCCCCGACGTGTAGGCGAGCCGCGCGTTGTCCGTGGCCCGCATCCTCTCGTACACCCCGTACGGAGACGGATAGTACGTGGCCAGGGCCAGCTTCTCCGTGGCCAGGTCCATGGGGAGCGCGCAGAGCAGGAGCAGCGCGAGGGCCGCGACGATCTGCCCTCTTCGCAGCTCAAGGCGCACCGTCAGCATCCTCGCTTCGCCGTCCACGGCTCCGTTCATCCGGCTCATCGGCTCCTCTTCCGCGCTCAAGGGCGCTCCATCTTGCAGCACAGCATGTGGCCGCTCAACGGCGGGTATCTATCCGGGGTCCTCCGCGCCTTATCCGAGAGGATGTCGAACTTGTTCGGCCCGACCTTCTTCGCGAACGCGAGCGGCACCCAACCCACCCCGCCGTTCGGGCAAGGATTGAACAGGACCATGTTGTAGTAAGGGGCCACCTTGCACATCCGGCCCAGGTACTGGCTCACGCTGGTCCCGATATGAACCCGCCCCGTCTGGCCGCCCAACACGAGATTTCCAGAAGCCTTCAAATGAAAGCCGCCGTCGTTGCCCAACGTCACGGCGCCGTTGGCCGCCGTGAGGTTCTGCCCGACGGCGGCCCTCCCCGTCACGTCGGCGTCGCCCTGGATGAGGGTTCCCCCGTTCACTTCCAGCTTGAACGACGAGGCGGGGGTCTGCGTGCCGATGCCGACCCGGCCTGAAATATAGGCCAGATACGTCTCCGTCTCGACCTGGAGCTGCTGGTACACCCCGAAGGGAGCCGGATAGTAGGTCGTCAGGGACATCTGCTGTCTCGCCTGCTGGGTGGCCAGCTTCACGGGCAGAAGACAGACGAGCGCCGCCACCAGCGCCGCGACGGCCTGCCGCTTCCTGAACCGGATCAGGACGGTTATCCTTCTATCCGCGTTTTCCATGGCGCCCCCTCTCACTGCCAATTGACCTCGAAAACCGCCGTGTTCCCGCTGCAGACCGCACTCACGCTGACGGATCCGCCCCCCGGCGAGGAAAAGACGCAGGGAGAGTTCGGAGGCCTGCAGGGCTGCCCGTCCCACTCCGAATTCTTGCGCGCCATGCACGCCTCCACGTAGTACTTGTGCACGTCGCTGTTCTTGACCCGCGCCACGAGGACGTGGTCCGCGAAGATCACCTTGAGGACCCCGGTGGCCAGGATGACCAGCAGCACGGACATGACGAGCACCTGCACGAGCGCCAGCCCCCTCTCGCAGCCCCCTCCCCGGAAGCTCACGGCGACACCCCGAAATGGGCGTGCAGCGTCGTATCCACCGCGTAGGACAGCTTCGGGTGGCTGCGCGTCTTCGCCTTGGTCACGGCGAACGCGATGCGCACGTCGGTGATCTCCTGAGACCGTTCGAAAACATTCCCGCCCCCGGCCCCCCCCTCCACCTCGGAGGCGAGCACCTCGGGGCTCACCCCGCTGACAGGGTTGCCGCAGTTGGCGGGCGTCACCTGCGGCGGTGGACAGATGTTCGGCCAATAATAGTAGAACAGGCAAGGCGGCGAATTGCCCGGAACCTGGCAGAGCCTGATGGCCGTGTTGCGCAGGCAGAAACCGAAGCTGCCGTGCTTCTCCGGAGACGGGACGATGCGGGTCCCGTCGGGCTTGGCGTTCCGGCATCCGCTCAACTGGCTCCCCGGGACGCCCCTCGGCGGATCCTCGAGGTGGGTGGCCACGGTGACCTGGTTCTGCATGGCCCGCAACGCGTACGCCGCCTGGTTCTTGATCCGGCTGTTGCCGAGGATGCGGCCGCTCTGCTGGAAAACCGTGCCGTATATGGCGGCCAGGCCGGCGATCACCATGCTGAAGAGCAGCGACGCGATGACCAGCTCGGCCAGGCTGAACCCCGCATCCCCCCGCTCGAACCGCCCCGTCATTCGTCCCATTTTATCTGGAATTCCACGCGCTGGCACATCTGCCCCCCGCATGCTTGGTTCGACACGTTGTACTCCAAAGTCCCGTTCCTGGGAGCGCCGCGGAAGCTCACCGGGAGAGTGCTCGTGATGTCGTGCACTCCCTGCGCCAGCGCGTAGCAGTTGCAGGCATCGCCCGGATACGTCCAGTTCGGCGTGGGGCCCGGCGCGCTCGTGTCGGCTGAGACGTAAGCCTTGAGCCGCTCCATGGATTGGCGGACGAAGTACAGGGCCTGCCCGCGCACGCCCGTCTTGTGGGCCCCCATCCTGGCCGTGAGCACCACCGAGAAGACGGACGTCACCACGAACGAGACGAGCAGGATCGCGACCATCGTCTCGACCAACGTATAGCCGGACTGGCCGCGGATTCCGTTCATGGTCCGCCGCTTAGGCATAACACAACTTCCCCCTCGCCAGATCGCGCGAGGAGGTTCTCATTTTAAGTTTAACAGGGGTTTTGGCAGGCGTCAATAGCAAAAAGCATTATATTTGCATTATAAATTTGCCTTGTGCCCCGCCGGACTAAATGTTAGAATTACGCCCTCGGTGCGGTAGCCAAGTGGTCCAAGGCGCGGGTCTGCAAAACCCGTATTCATGGGTTCGAATCCCATCCGCACCTTGTTTTTTTGGCCCTTTCAGCTCCGGTCGCGCGGAGCGCCGACCGGTCGCTTACGCCGCTGAGTTATGAGGGAATTGCCCGCCGAAGGCGGGCGGACTTCTCAACGCTTTCCGGATTGGGGCTTACCACGATCTTCCCGCAGCAGGTCGTCGCGCGTGCGCCGTATCAACCGCTCGAGAACGGGGTCCTTGCCCTCGCGCAGCGCCCGTTCGCAGACGGCCAGCGCCTCCGCATGCCGCCCTTCCCGCAGGTGCACTGTGGCCAGCGTCAGATACGGCGGCAACAGGCCCGGGTCGAGGCGTATGGCGGCCTCGAGGTCCGCGATGCCCTCGCGGACGGACCCCGCCAGGTAACGGCACAGCCCCCGGTCGCCGAGCAGCTTCGACGAGTCCGGCCGGGCCGCCAGCAAGCGGTCCAGGATCCCGACGGCTCGCGTGTATTCGCCGATATCCTGCAGCTGGACGGCGATGGAATGCCAGGCCGGGTCCTCCGGGGAGAGCGTCCCGCGGGCCAGATCGAGGATCGGCCGAGCCACCAGGAAACGCTCGCCCGCGGAGCGATAGCTTCGCAGCACGCCCAGCATGCGGTGAACGCCCTCGGCGGGAGAGCTCAGGCGCGCGAGCGTCCTCCTGTCGGTCTCACTGCGCAGGCGGCGGACCCGAACCTCCTCCGAGCGCCAAGTCCCGAGCGCCGCCTCCAACAGGTCGCGCGCGTCCCGCGCGCGGCCGACACGCAGCGCGCCCTCCGCCTTGAGTACGCACCCCTCGACGCGCCAGCGCGCGATGGACATGCGCGCGGGATCGAACGCCGACAGCGGCGCCGGGTCGCCGGAGAGCCGGCTCGCCCAGGCGTGCAGCAGCCGGATGCCCGCGTCGC
Organism: Elusimicrobiota bacterium; assembly: GCA_043819795.1. GTDB lineage: Bacteria > Elusimicrobiota > Elusimicrobia > UBA1565 > UBA1565 > JBDREN01. The sequence continues at coordinate 18,480 of JBDREN010000235.1, read as the reverse complement.
CCGGGCGCGCGCGCACGGCCGCCTCCAGGTCCCGCGCCGCCTGCTCGTTCCGCCCGTCGCGCAGGCTCCGCCTGCCGCGATAGGCCAGCAGCCAGGGATCGGCGGGGTTCGCGGCGATCGCCTCATCGAGCGCCCGCGGCGATTCCGGGGGGCGCGCCCGGGCCCGGACCGCGTAGGCGCATACGACCCCGAACGCGAACGCGACCAGCCCGAGCGCGACCGTCAACGCGCAGGCCAGCGCGACCGTGGAGACGCGACGCCCCCAGGCTTCCGCCCGCGGGGACGGCCGCCTCCGGATCGCCAGCAGCGGAGCGGCGGCCAGCGCGGCCAGCAGGGGCTCGAGCGGCAGGAAGTAGGAGCGCTCGACGGACATGAGGCAATGGACCCCCACGAAATAGGCGAGCAGCAGCCCGATGAGGCGGTACTCCTCCTTCCCGCGATGCAGCCACAGCGCCCAGAGCGCGAGCGCCCACAGCAGCGGATGGAGCCCGAGGACGAAGCCCACCCGCTGGGCGCAGGCGCGCGCGTAGCGCAGGGGATGGCGCAGGACCTCCCGGGCCGCCCAAACGAGAACGCGGCCCGTCTTGGATGTGTCGGGAAGGTCGTCGGCGAGCGCCTCGACGTTCCCTTCGACGGTGGGCACGATGCCGAGCGCGCCCGTGATGACGTTCATGCTCGCCTCGCCGGCCTCGAACGGGACGACGCGCCCGTGGACCGAGTAGTTCATCCCCAGCCACGGCAGGAGGAACAGGTACGGGAGAGCGCACGCCGCGAGCAGGCCCCTCCAGTCGATCCGCCGCCGAGGCCGGCTCCGCCGGGCCGATACCAGCTCGTGGAACGCCAGTACCGGAGGGAAGAACGCGAGCGCGGAGCGGAAGACGAGGCTGGCCCCAAGCGCCAGCCCGAGCAGCAGCTTGGAGCCCAACGACGGCGCGCGCGCGCGACGGACCAGCAGGCCGGCGACTATGAGGACCAGAAGCGTGAACCCGGCCTGCAGGTAGCAGACCGGATCGATCCCGAAAGCCCGGGATACCCAAAGCGCGGGCGCCAGCGCGGCCCAGGCCGGGGGGCCGAGGAAGCACGCGAGGCTGAAAAGAAGCAGCGCGCCGACCCACCGGACGGAGCGGATCCAGCCGCGCTTGGCCGTTTCGCCCGCGTGAAAACGGAGAACGGCCGACCCCAGGCTCGCCAGCGGGAGATGATAGGACACGTTGAGGCCCGGCGGTCTCACGGCGTGGAGCAGGGCCTCCCCGGGATCCATGTAGGTCCCGTCCCCGAAGACGCAGTCCGGCGGCCCCAGGCGCTGGCCCCGGGGGAATACGCACACGAGGATCAGCGCCGCGGCCAGCGCGGCGACGGGGAAGGCGATCATCTTGAGCCGCTCCACGAGAACGCATTATACAGAATCGTTTCCCGCCTTCCGCGCGAGGCCGGAAATTATGGACAATATACCGTGGCCGGAGCGCTAACGATGCGGGGGGAGCTCATCATATTCGGCGTGGGTCCGAGAGGCGTGAGCCAGTTGACGCTGGAGGCGCTGGAAGCCCTCAAGCGGTGCGACGAGGTCTTCGGCACGGTCCATCAGGAGGCCCTCGCGCGGTTCTGCAGGGGCTTCGGCCTGAAATACACGGGTTTCGATTGGGGCGGCGTGTACGGCGCGAAACGCCGGAAGGTCCCCGCCGGCCAGGTGGCGGGAGCGGTCCTGCGGGGCCTTTCCCGGGGCCGGCGCATCGGCGTGGCCGTGACCGGGAGCCCCGCCCTGTTCTCCTTGGCCGACGAGCTCATCGGGCGCTGCCGGGGGAAGGGCCATCCCTGCCGGGTGTTCGCCTCCGTCGGATCGCTGGAGCAGGTCCTCGTCGCCCTGAAGTTCCGGTTCGGAGACACGTTCGCCGACGGATTCGCCGTCTATAACGTCGAGAGCGTCCAGCCGTCGGCGATGACGCTCGGCCCCGGCTTCTCGGTCCTTCTCTACAACATGGGCAGCCTGCGGCGCCACTCCCCCGTCCGGTTTCGCCGGCTCCGGGACCGCCTGAAGAAGGCCTACGGCCGCGACGGCAAGGCCTTTTTGGTGGAGTGCTCCCCGGAAGAGGACGCCATCCTGGCATCCTCCCCGGGGCGTCTGGAGACGGACCTGAGCCGGGTCGGGATCAACGCCACGGTCTGTCTCCCGGCGGAGTGACGATAAAGTTGCGCTGTTTCTTATGAATTTGCTACAGTTTTTACCGACGGGAACGCCGAAATATCGGAGCCCCCGGCCGGTTCCCTCCAAAGCGGGGGCCCCGGCAGGAGGGACAGGCTGCCGAACCAGGGCCGACGCCCTCAGCGCAATGCCCATTCCGGACCCGAAACACCGTAGGTGGCCCAAAGACCCCATGGCCGCGCTGCGGTCTTTTTTTTGACCTACTGATGGCAACCTGAATAATGTCCTACTTTGGCCGAGGTGATTTTGGAGCGCGACAAGGAGCGACGAGCGACGCAGGCGCAGCTCAAAAGCGCCCAGCCCCTCCGGGGAGGCGCATCCCCGGGCGGCTGCGGCGTTGCTCCTCGGTCACATAGCTTTGGCTATGCTCCCTCGTCGCGCCTTGCATCCGCCGCAAGGCTGCGCCTCCAAAGCAGGACATTATTCAGGCTGCCATCAGTGACGGGGTCCTAAAATCATGCCTTTTTTCATCGGACATGACCGAGAGGTGCGCCGCTGCTACGGGTTCGACGAGATCGCCCTCGTCCCGAGCGGAGCGGGCGTCGAGCCCGACAGCGTGGACACCAGCCTGAAGATCGGCGACATCCTCCTCGACATCCCGGTGCTCGCCTCGGCGGTGGACGGCGTCGTGGACACCCGGTTCGCCATCGAGATGGGCAAGCTCGGGGGACTGGGGGTGCTGAACCTCGACGGCATCAATACGCGCTACGAGAAGCCGCGGGAGGTCGTGGCCCGGATCGCGGCGGCCGGGCCTCGGGACGCCGCCCGCCTCGTCCGGGAGATCTACCGGGAGCCGACGAAAGAGCGCCTCATCGCCCGACGCGTCTCGGAGATCGTCAAGACGAACGTCCCCTGCGCCGTCAGCACGACCCCGGAGAACGCCGACGAGTATGGCCCGATCGCCCAGGAGGCCGGCTGCGACATTTTCGTGGTGCAGTCGATGACGGCGGCCGCGCGGCATCCGTCGACGCGGCACAAGCCCTTCGATATCGCTTCGTTCTGCGAGCGGATGGAGGTGCCCGTCGTGGTCGGCAACTCCGTCGGATTCGACGTCGCCGTCGAGCTCATGGAGGCGGGGATCAGCGGCCTGCTCGTCGGCGTCGGGCCGAACGCCTCCTCCCCCGCCCGCAGAGTCCTGGGGCTCGGCGTGCCCCAGGCCACGGCGACGATCGACAGCGCGGCCGCCCGGGATTTCTACTTCAAGAAGACCGGACGCTACGTCCCGGTCATCGCCGACGGCGGCATCGGAAAGGGCGGCGACCTCTGCAAGGCGATCGCCTGCGGGGCCGACGGCGCGATGATCGGCTCGCCCCTCGCCCGCGCCGAGGAGGCGCCCGGCCAGGGCTACCATTGGGGCGCGACGACGCGCGAAGGCCTCCCCCTCGGGGCCAGAGTCCACGTCGGGGTCACAGGGACGCTCAAAGAGGTCCTTTTCGGCCCGCGGCTCGACGACGGCAGCCAGAACCTCGTCGGCGCGCTCAAGACGTGCATGGGCGCCGTCGGCGCCTCGACCATCAAGGAGATGCAACTGACCGAGATCATCATCGCCCTCGCGACGCGGGCCGAAGGCGGCATGAGCTCCGGACCGACCTGAATATGAGGCGCAACAACCACCGAAGGAACGGAAAGAACGGCCTGCGAAGCGCGACGGCTTCCGGAGCGCGCGATTCCGCCGTCAAGGACGGTCTCCCCCAGGCGCGAGAGCTGACCGCCGTATTGCCGCCACCGCGCAAGCTGGCCCCGGCCCCGGAGCTCCCTCGCCACTTGGTCGAAGTGGCCACCAAGTACGGCATGACGGACGCATCCGGCGCCGCCCTGCTGAGCAAGATCCCTTCGCTAGGCGTCCAAAACGCCCGCGAGGTCCGCGTATCCGCCCTCTACGAGATCGTAGGAAAGCTCACGGTCAACCAGGTCCATCAGCTCTCGCGAGAGCTGCTCTCCGACCCGGTGACTCAGGAGTACCGCGTCGAGCGCGCCATGCCGTCGCCGGCGTTCCTGATGGGCCCGCACTGGCGCCTCGAGGTGTGGCTCAAACCCGCTCTCGCCGATCCGGTCGGCGAGAGCGTGCGCAAAGCCGTGCGGGACATGGGCCTGCCGGAGCCGGCACGCGTGCGGACCGGGACGGCCTACCACATCCTGGGACGGGTCAACAAGGCGCAGGTGGGAAGTATCCTGGAGAAGCTGCTTTCGAACCCCCTGATCCATAAGTTGAAAGTGATCCAGAGATGAGTCTTTCGGGAAAGGCGCGCGCGCCAAAACCCGAAAGGCACGCTCCGGCCCCCGCGGCCGGCGCGCAACCGGGCTCGAACGGGTCGGATTGGGAGAACCCCTGGATCGGAGCCCCGGGGAAGAATCTGGCGGCCCTGAACGCGCGTTACGGGTGGGCCCTCACCGAGGCCGAGCTCAAAGCCGTCCAGGACCACTTTACTTCCCTGCGTCGCGAGCCCACCCGCGCCGAGGCCGAAACCATCGCCCGGATATGGTCCGAGCGCTGCCGCCACAAGACCTTCACGGGGCCCATCCGATACCAGGACGGAAAATCGACCACCCGGTATAAGAACCTGCTCGCCGACACCATCATGGCCGCCACGCAGAAGCTGCGAAGGCCCTGGTGCCTCTCGGCGCTCAAGGACAACGCCGGCGTGGTCGCCTTCGACAAGGAGTGGTCCCTCGCCTACAAGGTCGAGACGCACAACCGCCCCTGCGCGATCGAGCCGCACGGGGGAGCCGGAGCCGGCGTCGGCAGCGTGATGCGCGACATCCTGGCGACCGGGCTCGGCGCCAAGCCCATCCTGAATACCGATGTCCTGTGCTTCTGCCCCCCCGACTACGCGGGGCCGCTGCCGAAGCGCGTCCTGCATCCGCGCCGCATGATGACGGACGTCGTCGCCGGCGTGCGCGATTACGGGAACCGCCTCGGTATCCCCACGGCGGCGGGCGCCATATGGTTCGACGAGGGCTACCGATTCAACCCACTCGTTTTCGTCGGAACCGTGGGGATCATGCCCAACGGGACGCTCCGAAAAAGCGTCGTCCCGGGGGACTTGATCGCCGCCGTCGGCGGCCGCACGGGCCGGGACGGGTTCCCCTGCGCGGCCGTCTCATCGAGCGCGGCCGCCGGCCCGGCAGAGGCCGACACCGCGGCCGTCAGGATCGGCCACGCGACCATGGGGAAGCGCCTGCTCGACGCGTTGCTCAAGGCGCGCGACAAAAGGCTTTACCGCTCGGTGACCGACTGCGGGGCCGGCGGCTTCTCCGTGGCGATCGCGGAGATGGCCCGGGGCGCCGCGACGCCGTCCCGAGGCGGCCGGCTCGGGGGCGCCCGCGTCCGCCTGGAGAACGCGCTGTTGAAGACGCCCGACATCGAGCCTTGGGAGGTCTGGGTCTCGGAGTCCCAGGAGCGCATGGTGTTGGCCGTCCCCAAGAAGAACCTCAAGAGCCTCGCCGCGGTCGTGGAGTCGGAGGGGGTCGAGCTGTGCGTGCTCGGAGAGTTCACCGACACGGGACGCATCGAGGTCGGCTTCGGCGGCCGCCCGCTGTTGGACCTCGATCTCGGGTTCCTGCGGGACGGCCTGCCCCGGCCGGAGCTCCGCGCCGTATGGAATCCTCCGCCCAAGGCTTCCGCCAAGAGGAAAAGCCGCTCGGACGGCCGGGCGAGATGCGCCGAGGCCCTGCATTGGGCCCTCGCCCACCTCAACGTCTGCAGCCGGGAATGGGTGATCCGCCAGTACGACCATGAGGTCCAGAGCGGCACGGTCATCAAACCGCTGCAGGGGCTCCACCACGACGGCCCCGGCGATGCCTGCGTCATCTGGCCCGCGGCCGTCACCGGCGACGCGAAATCCCACAAGGGCGTCGCCGTCGCGCACGGGATCAACCCGGCTTACGGGAAGCTCGACCCCTACGCCATGGCCCTGGCCTGCGTCGGCGAGGCGCTCAGCAATCTGGCCTGCGTCGGCGCCGACGTCACGAGGGCGGCCCTGCTCGATAACTTCTGCTGGGGAGCTCCCGACGACCCGCATACCCTCGGGGCCCTGGTCCGCGCGGCCCAAGGCTGCCGGGACGCGGCGCTCGGCTTCCAAGCGCCCTTCATCTCGGGTAACGACAGCCTCCACAACGTCTACTCCGACGGCAAGAGGCCGCGCCGCTCGATTCCGGGGACGCTGCTGATCTCGGCGGTGGCGCCCGTCCCCGATATCCGTCGCGCGCTGACGATGGATTTCAAGGCCCCCGGCAATCCGGTCTACATCATGGGGGAGACCGCCGATGAGATGCGGGGGACCATCCACGAAGCATGGAGCGGCACGCCCCAGGGCCGAGTGCCGACCGTGGAGCCGCGCTCCGCAAAAAAGGCCCTCTGGGCGCTGAGCGCGGCCGCGCAGAAGGGACTGATCACGACCGCCCACAACCTGGCCGAGGGCGGCCTGGCGGTGGCGGCCGCCGAGATGGCGTTCGCGGGGGAGGTCAGCGTCCACATCGACCTGGACATGATTCCCCGCGCCAAGGGCGCCTCCGACGAGGCGACGTTGCTCTTCTCGGAAAGCCCGAGCCGTTTCCTGCTCGAGATAGCCGCCGAAAAGGAGAAGGCCTTCCTGAAAGCCATGAGAGGAGTCCCTCTCGCGCGCATCGGCTCCACGATAGCCAACCCCGTCTTGCGCATCACCGGGCTGGACGGACGCCAAGTGCTCGAGGAAGGCCTCCAAGAGCTCAAGGCGTCATGGCGGCGGACCCTGCCCCGGATGCTGGACGGGAGCGCCAAGGACCGGAGAAGATGAGCTCCCCGAAAGTCCTCATCCTGCGCACCGCCGGCACGACCTGCGACATCGAAACCGCCGCCTCGTTCAAGCTGGCCGGGGGCAATCCCGTGCTCGTGCACATCCGCGAGCTGACCTCCGGCAGGGTGCGGCTCTTCGACTACCCGATCCTGGCCATCCCCGGCGGGTTCTCCTACGGCGACGACATCAGCGCGGGCCGCATCCTGGCCAATGAGATCCGCGGGCACGTCAAGGACCTGCGGGGCTTCATCCGGAGCGGGCGCCCGGTGATCGGCATCTGCAACGGCTTCCAGGTACTGGTCAAGGCGGGCCTGCTGCCTCAGACCCCGTCGGGGGACCAGGTCGCCTCGCTTTCGTTCAATGACTCGAACCGGTTCGAGGCGCGCTGGGTGCGCCTTCGGATCAACCTCCAGAGCCAGTCCTTGTTCACCTGCGGCCTTCCCGAGATGATCGAGCTGCCGGTGGCCCATGGCGAGGGCAAGTTCGTCGTAAAATCCCCCAAGATCCTTGAGATGCTCAAAAAGACACGGTCCATCCTCATGCAGTACGTCAACGAGGAGGGTAAGTTCGCCGGATATCCCCAGAACCCGAACGGATCCCTCTTCAACATCGCGGCCATCACGAACCCCGAAGGCAACTGCCTCGGCATCATGCCGCATCCGGAGCGATACCTCACGCGGTATCATCACCCGAACTGGACGCGGCAGACCTTCTGCGCGGAGGGGGTCGGCCTGGAGCTGTTCCGCAACGCGGTCCGGCATGTCTCGAACTGACCCCGAAAACTAAAGAAGAATTGAGCGCCTACGAACGGGCGTTGCGCCCCCTGCTCTTCTCTCTCGACCCCGAGACGGCTCACGCGTGCGCCACCACGGCGCTCTACTGGGCGGGAAGGCTGCCTCTGGCGGTCCGGGCCCTGGAGCTCGCCTTCTCACACCGCGACCCGGCTCTCGCCACCACGGTCGCCGGCCTGCGCTTTCCGAACCCCGTCGGCTTGGCCTCCGGATTCGACAAGGACTGCCGGCTCGCGGGAGTGCTGCCCGCGCTGGGCTTCGGGTTCGTCGAGCTGGGCACCGTCACGCTGCGCCCTCAATCCGGCGACCCACGCCCGCGGTTCTTCCGCGTGCCCGAGGCGGGAGCGATCATCAACCGGCTCGGATCGAACAACGCGGGCGCCGCGGATGCCGCGCGGCGCCTGGGCCGCCTCGACCCCGGCAAGAGCCTCGCGCCCATCGGCATCAACCTGGGGCTCAACGCGGATACCCCTCCCGAGGAGGCGCCCCGGCACTACGCCGAGACCTTCACCACGCTCTATCCCTTCGGGGACTACTTCGTGGTCAACCTCGGCTCCCCGGACGCGCGAGGACTGCGCGCGCTGCGGCGGAAGCTCCGGCTCGAACGGATCCTAGCGACCCTGCAGCAGAGCAACGGCGAGCGCAAGCCGGTATTCGTCAAGCTTTCCCCCGACCTCGACACCGAAGCCTTGTCGGACCTGCTGCCCATGATCGAGAGCAACGCCGCCGGCGTCGTCTGCACGAACACGACCGTCCAGCGATCCGGCCTCGGCCTGCCCGAGCGCTTCGAGAGCCTGCGCGGGGGCCTCAGCGGAGCGCCGATCAGGGACCTGTCCACGCGGATGATCCGCGAGGTTTACCGCCTCACCCGCGGCCGCTTGCCGATCATCGGCGCGGGCGGCGTCTTCAGCGCGGAGGACGCCTACCAGAAGATCCGCGCCGGGGCGAGCCTGGTCCAGCTCTACACGGGGCTGATCTACAAGGGCCCCGCGCTCCCGGGAGCCGTCAATCGGGGCCTCGCGAATCTGCTCAAGCGGCACGGGCTCTCCGATATCGCCGACGCCGTCGGCCGCTCCGATCCCGGCGTGAGGGCCGGGACCGCGCGCTCCGGCCCCGCGGCCACGCAGGCGCGTCCATGAACATCACCGAGCTTATCGTCGCCCTCGACGTCGACACGATCACCCAGGAGGAGGAGCTTCTCGAGACCCTCAAGGGGACCGTCACCTACTTCAAAGTGGGGCTGCGCCTCTTCACCTCGCACGGAAAGCGAGCCGTGGAGCTCGTGCACCGCTACGGCGCGAAGGTTTTCCTCGACCTCAAACTCCACGACATACCGCAGGCGGTGGAGCACGCGGTCCACGAGGTCCAGAAGATGCGCGTCTACGCAGTGAGCCTGCACCTCTCCGGCGGCGCCGACATGATCCACGCCGCAGCTTCGGTGTATCCCCGGCCCAAGCTGTGGGGCGTGTCGGTCCTCACGAGCCTCTCGGCCACGGATCTGCACGTGATCCATCCCAAGGCCTCTCTCCGGCCGATGGCATTGCGGCTCGCCCGGATGGGGCTGGCCCACAAGATCGACGGTGTCATCTGCTCCGGCCTGGAGGTCCCATCCTTAAAGAAGGCGCTCGGGCCGGAGACATGCTTCATCACCCCCGGCATCCGTCCGGCCGGCCACTCGGCCCACGACCAGAAGCGCCACATCACGCCGGGCGAGGCCGCGCGCCTCGGCATCCGCTACGCGGTCGTCGGCCGGCCGGTCACGAAAGAGGCGAATCCTCTCGCGGCCGCCCAGGAGATCCTCACGGAGATGCGCAACGCCGCATGAACCTCGGATCGGGGCCGCTCAGCGTCCCCAAAAAATGACGGAGTTCTCCGGCGAAAAAACGCTAAAATCATCCAGAATCATGGCGCCTTTGTCGAGGTGGTAAGATGATCAAAATCGCGGTCCTCGCCTCCGGAGAGGGGGCGAACCTGCAGGCCCTCATCGACGCCTGCGGCAGCCGCCGGATCGCCGGACAAATCGCCCTCGTCCTGTCGGACCGTGAGGACGCCGGGGCCTTGCGGCGGGCCGAACGCGCGAGCATCCCTTCGAAAGCCGTCCGCTCGAGCGACTTCTCCACGCCCGCGGCCTACGACGCGTTCCTGGCGGCCGAATGCGGGAGAGCGGGCGCCGACCTGATATGCGTGGCCGGGTTCATGTGCAAGCTCTTGGAGCCGATGCTATCAAGCTTCCCCGGCCGGATCCTCAACATCCACCCGGCGCTCTTGCCGGCCTTCGGCGGCAAGGGGATGTACGGCATGAAGGTGCACGAGGAGGTCATCCGGGCCGGCGTCAAGGTATCGGGCTGCACGATCCACCTGGTCGACGCGGCGTACGAGCGCGGCCCGATCCTCCTGCAGGCGGCGGTCCCCGTCCTTCCCGACGACACCCCCTCGACGCTGGCGGCCCGCGTGCGCCAACAGGAGCTCTGGCTCTACCCGGAAGCCGTAAGGCTCTTCGCCGACGGGCGGATACGCATAGAAGGCCGCCGGGCGCGGGTCCTCCCCGCCCGAGACGACGCCTCCCCCCGCATCCGGCGCGCGCTGCTCTCCGTCTCAGACAAAGACGGGATCGTCCAGTTCGCGAAAGGCCTGGAGGAGCTCGGCGTGGAGATCGTGTCCACCTCGGGGACGGCCCGCGCCCTCAAGGAGGCCGGCGTCGAGGTGCGCGCGCTGGACGCGATGACCGGCTTCCCCGAGATCCTGGACGGCCGCGTGAAGACGCTGCACCCGAAGATCCACGGCGGCATCCTCCTGCGGCGCAACGACCCGCGGCAGTCGGAGGAGGCCCGGACCTTCGGCCTGGAGCCCATCGACCTGGTCGCGGTGAACCTCTACCCCTTCGAGACAACGGCCGCCCGATCAAGCTCCCCGTACAGCCGTGAGGCCCTAGACAACATCGACGTCGGGGGCGTCGCTCTGATCCGGGCCGCGGCGAAGAATTTCGAGGACGTCGCCGTCGTCGTATCGCCTTCGGATTACGCCGGCGTCTTGGCGGAGCTGGGCGGGTCCTCCGGACAGCTCAACCTCGAGACCCGCCGCAAACTGGCGCTGGCCGCGATCCGCCACACGGCCGGGTACGACGCGATGATCGCCCGGGCCTGGAGCGGCGCCGACGACGCGGACGGCCCGTCGGAAGCCGGCGGGGAACTCTTCCCTCCCACCATCACCGCCTCCCTGAAGCGGGCCCGGGTGCTGCGCTACGGCGAGAACCCCCACCAGCGGGCGGCGCTCTACGTCCGGGGCTCCGGCCCCTCCTTCGAGCAGCTGCAGGGCAAGGAGCTTTCCTACAACAACCTGCTCGACGCCTTCGGCTCTTGGGACGCCGTCAGCGAGTTCGAGGAGCCGGCCTCCGCCGTTTTCAAGCACGTTACGCCGTCGGGCGTGGGCACCGGCGAAGACCTGAAGGAAGCCTTCGAGCGGGCCTGGTCCTGCGACAGCAAGAGCGCTTTCGGCGGCATCCTCGCGGTCAACCGCCCCTTCACGGCCGCCGTCGCCGGACTTCTCGCCGAACGCAAATGCTTCCTCGAGGTGATCGTCGCGCCGGCCTTCGAGACCGCGGCGCTCGAGGTCCTCAAGAGGAAGCCCAAACTGCGCCTGATCGTCATGCGACCTCCCTCGAGCGGCGCCGCTCTGCTGCGCTCGCTCGGCTCCGGCGACGACGTGCTGGCCGCCGAGCCCGACAGCGTCGTATTCGGGGACGCGCTGAAAACCGTGACGAAGCGCGAGCCCGCCCCGGATGAGGAGCGGGCCCTCCGGTTCGCGTGGCGCGCGGTCAAGCACGTGCGCTCCAACGCCATCGTGCTCGCCGGGCCCGAGGCGACCGTCGGTATCGGCGCCGGCCAGATGTCGCGCGTGGATTCGGTGCGGCTCGCCGGAGAGAAATACGCCGCGTTCCTCGAGGAGAACCCGGCCCCGACGCCGCTCGTCCTCGCCTCCGACGCTTTCTTCCCGTTCCGCGACGGCATCGACCAGGCCGCGGGCATCGGCGCATCGGCCGTCATACAGCCCGGCGGCTCGATCCGGGACCCGGAGGTCGTCGCCGCGGCCGACGAGCACGGCCTGGCGATGATCTTCACCGGAGTGCGCCACTTCCGGCACTGAGGACGGTGAGGAGCGGCGACCGCCGGCATCTGCTCGCGCTGGGGGCTCTGCCTTTTCTCGTCTTCTTCGGCGCCCTCGACAGCGCGTTCCACCTCGACGATTTCTTCAGGGTGGTCGGCAACCCGCAAGTCGAGACGCTCCATCCATTCTGGCGCCATTTCTTCGATCCCTCGACGGCCAGCTCCCTGTCCCGCATCTCCGAGTACCGGCCCTTGCTCCCCCTGAGCCTCTCGCTCAACTTCGCCGTCGCCGGCCACAACCTGTTGGGATACCACCTCTTCAACCTGGCGGCCCACACGGCCACGATGATCCTGGTCTACCTCCTGGGTGCCGAGCTGCTGGCGCAGGGCGGGTCCCCGGCAAGGCCGGCCGACAGGCGCCTGATCGCGCTCCTCGCGGCCCTCACCTTCGGCCTGCATCCCGTGTCCGGGATACTGGTCAACTACATCTGCAGCCGCGACCTCATCATGGCGACGATGTTCATGATGGGATCGTTCCTGGCCTACGTGCGGACGCGCGAAGGCGGCCGCTCCGCCGCCGGATACTGCCTCTCGGCGGTCCTCTTCGTGCCGGCCCTGCTCTCCAAGAAGAACGCCCTCATGCTGCCGGCGCTGCTCCTCCTCTACGAGGCCCTGCTGGGCAAAGACAAGGTCGTGTCGAAGAGCACGCTGCTCCGCCTGCTTTTGTTCCCCCTCATCGCCGCCGCGTTCTGGGGCTTCGAGCGCCATTGGCTCGGCTTCTCCTCGCTGCACTATCTCAAGGGAGACGCTCCGCTCATAGACCTCGGATATCTCGCGACCCAGGTGAAGGTCCACGTGTCCCGCTATTGGATCAACCTGGTCTACCCTTTTCGGATGAACGGCGACCCCCTCATCGCGAAAGAGACGGCGCTCTGGCATCCGAAACCGCTGCTGTCGCTTCTCCTCATCTCGGCCACCGTGGTCACGGCGTGGCGGCTCAGGCGCCGCCGTCCGCTGTGGTCCTTCTGCATCGCCGCCTATTGGACGCTGCTGGCCCCGACGTCGTCCTTTCTGAAGCTGCACCGTCTCGCGGCGGACTACAGGCCCTACGCCTCGCTGATCTTCCTGAGCCTGCTCATATACGCGGCCCTGGACTCCCTTTTATCCAGGAGCGCCGTGAAGAAGCTCGCTGTCCTGACGATCGGATATCTCTCCATCGCGTCGATGATCCAGAACTCGTGGTGGCGGACGGAGCGCAGCCTTTGGGAGCACGGCGTCGAGACCGGAGGAGGCTCGCTCGCGCATCTGAACCTGGCGATGACCGTGATGGATCCGGAAGAGGACCGGGCCAAGGCCCTTCTGGAAAGAGCGCTGGAGATAAGTCCCCACTACATCCTGGCCCACATAAATCTCGGGCTTCTGCATCTGCGCCGCGGCGAGGTCGAGAAAGGCCTGCGCATGGTGGAGCATGCCGTGTCCCTGGACCCGGGCCGGGCCCAGTCCCACTTCTGGCTCTCCAGGGCCCTCAAAGCGGCCGGGAGAGGCGCTGAGGCGCTGCGAGAGGCGAAGACGGCCGGGGACATGGACACTAAGAACGCCGAGTATCAATACGAAGCGGCGCGGGCCCTGCAAGACGCGGGAAGCTTCGAGGAAAGCCTGATCTTCCTGGACAGGCTCCATGCGCTCCTGCCCAACTACAAGCGATCAAGATTCCTCCACGGATTCGGACTCCAGAAGCTGGGCCGGCGTCGGGCGGCGATCTCGGCCTACCGCGAGGCGCTGCGCTTCGACCCGGACTATTTCCGGCTCCATTTCAACCTGGCCTACGCCCTCATGCGGGACGGGGACTGCGCGGGCGCGGCGCCCCACTTCCGGAAGACCCTGGCCCTGAGGCCCTCCTACGGGGAGGCCGCCGATCACCTAAAACGCTGCTCCGATTAGATTCCGGTGGGGGGATCGACGATCGCGGCCTGGGGGTCGTCGATCAGTTCCCGGAGGCGGCCGGACGCATCCTTTCCATAGACGCGCAGATGCGTCTGCTGCAGGAAATACCTGCCGGCGACGAGCCTGAACGCGCTCTTGAGCACAAGCCGCTCGCCGGGAGCGAGCGGATTGGATTGACGCGCGAGGACCTCATGGGAGGACAACCACCGCCCCTCGCCCCCGGAAGGATTGAAGCCCTCCTGGGTTCCCGTGACCAGCAGGCCCCTGAAGGTGTTGATGCCCCTATTGATGAACTCGATCTCGTACTCGACCCGCTGCCCTCCGAGGTAGACTCCGTAGACGCCCCGGTGCCGCTCCGGGACGACCATGTCCGCGGGCTTTGACTTCGTCCGGCCCGGGACGTGGAAGTGCACCCCGTCCCGATCCAGGATGGTAAGACCGACCGCGTTCAGGTAGCTTACCCGGTACAAGAGCCCGTCCGGTCCCCGCCTCCATCGGCCCCGGATGCGCCGGACAGGCGGGGGCGGGCTCTGCCCGCGCCACAGCCCCGTGACCCTCGCGATATCGATGGCCGGGGAACGGAACCGGTCGCGGAACGCCCTCAAATCTCCCTCGGAGTATCCTCGCGACCAGAAATCCCTTCGCTCCCCAGCGGCGGCTGCCGACGCCTCCGCCGAGGCCACCGCGGCATGATCGATCGAGAAAAGATTGGCCGGCCGCGCTTCCCACCTCCCGGTCCGCGCGAAGCGCGGCGTGGGATAGCTCCCGGGGGTGAGCCGGGCCGCCGCTTGGCCCCGCGCCGAAGCGATGAGGATGCGGTCGCCTTGGCCGCGCTCCGACTCACCGCGTCGCCGGGACGCCGGGAGGAGCGCGGCCGAAGCCTCCCCGCCCGGCCTTCTCGGGAAAGGGTTCCGGAAACGGAAAGGCGCCTTCTCCCCCGCTTTTTCCGGCACGGCCTGCCGGACGGACCTCCAATAGCGGCGCAACGCCGCGCCCGATGCGGGGCGCTCGCGGGACCTGCGGACGCGCTTGGCGGGCTTGGACTTGGGAGCCTTCGATGCCCTGCTTGGTACAGGCGCGGGAAGCCGGGGGACGCCTCTCGTCGGGGAGGCAAGCCCGCGCGGGCCGAAGGCGGGATGGAGGGCGGCCGGACTCCCCCCGGGAACGCCCAGCATGGCCGCCATGTTCCTCGCGCCGGTCTCGCCGGCGAGAAGAGCCAGGATCAAGAAGACCGCTATGAACCGCCTCGGCGTGATGAGGTCCATGCGCCGCACCGTCGCGACCCGACACCGTCCCTGGAGTGTAGTCCCCGCCTGTTGCGAAATTTTTGCGAAAAAATAAATTCGAGGATCCAGCCGCCGCTAGGCCTTTGGGCCCAGGAGCGGCTGGGTCCTCGGAGGTTTGTCTGAGGAAAGAGGTTCCTTTAACATATTGGGGAGACATGAGACTTCTGCCGCTGTGCATGCTCGCGACGTTTCTGGCCGTTGCCCCGGCCTCGGCCGCGGTCCCGGGATATGAAGCGCGGGACCCGGAGCGGACGCCCGTGGCCAGCGGGCCGGTCCGGTATCTCGACGAAGAGACCGAGAGACTCCAGGACGCCGTTGCCGACCCGGTGCTTTCGCACGCTGACATTCACGCCCGCGCGGGAGCGCTCTTCGGAGCCATCCCGCGACGGGAGACAACGGCCATCGGCGCCGTCGATCTGCGCGGCTGGGCCAAGCCGGAAGTGCACACCCGGGACTATCGCGAGAAGAACCGGCGCGAGGAGATCAGCGTCGCCGGCCTCTCCCGCGCGGTCCACGGCACGCTCATGCGCGCCGAGGTGCCGCCGCCCTCCGAGGTGATCGACGCCCACCTCTACGGGGAGCGGCTGCGCAAGCACGGGCTCAAGGAGTACGACGACGCCGGGCGCCTGCGCCGCGAGCAGCTGGGCGTCTACGTGTACGCGAAGGATTCCACGATCGGCGTCTTCCTGAACAAGCTGATGCGGACGATCCAGTCGTGGGTCGGCAACGAGTTCGCCGCCTCCACGACCATCCACGAGGACGCCCACGCGCGAGACCATGCGAACGGGCAGCTGAACCCGATCGAGGTCCGCAAGGGCGAGGCTCTCGCGTACAAGACCGAGTATCTCTGGCTCAAGGTCATGGACCCCACCGGCCAGAAGCTTTCCTGGGCCCGCGCCACGATCGGAAAATTCGCGCGCGGCCGGATGAAGGCCCCCGGCTTCGTGGCCGACTACCTCGAGCACCTCGCGAAGATCCGCCACTACGGCGACCGGGGAGACTTCCGCGGGCTCGTCGAGGAGCTCGGTTATCAGGACCGGAATAGCGACCCGTTCCAGCGCCGCGACGCGGACGCCCCCCCCGGACACAGCCCCGACGACGGCCATCCTTGATACAATATCCCGAAGACAAGCCCACGGCCACCCGACTCGGAGCGAACCGTCCGCCGGAGAGCTCCGCGACCCCTTGAGGAGAACACTGAAAGGAACCATCCATGGGAATCCTGCGCAAGCGTGAAGAGTTGATGTCGGTCACCTGCGCCGTACTGAAGGACGACGCGCGTACGTCGTTCTTCACGGCGCTCAAGAAGAAGGCCGGCGGCCGCATGGAGCGGATCGCGAAGGCCTGTGGAGCCTCGGTGCACGCCGCATCGGACTGGGCGAGCGGGAAGACGCACATCCCCTACCTCTCCCTCCAGCGCCTCGCCCAGGAGTTCCACGTCAACCTCCCCGCGGTCAACGAGCTGCGGCGCGAGTTCCAGCCGGTCGTCGAGGTCCGCCCGCCGCGACGAACGGCCCGCCCGGCGGCCACTCCCCCGAAACCCAGCTCGGGACAGAAGACCCCTGCCGCGCGGCAACCGCGCAAGCCGGCCGCGGCCCCCGCGGCGAACCCGGCGGCCGGCCGCCGGAGCAAGGCCTCGGGCAGCGGCCGGCGGCGCCGCGGTCCCGCCGAAGCGAAGGAAGCCGCCGGCCGGCCGAAACCGCCGGCAAAGCCCAAAACCGCGAAGAGGCGCCCGGCGGAAAAGGCCCAAGGCCCGCGGGTCCCGAAGCTCTCGAGCCAGCTCGCCCATTGGACGGGCGTCCTTCTCGCCGCCGCCCGCCGCGAGGAGGACTCCGTGACGCTGTCGGCGGACCGCCGCATGGGCCAAAACTTCGCCGCCAGTTGGGCGAACACGACCGAGGATCTCTTCGGCGTCAAGCCCTCGCTCGCGATGAGCGACGACCGCAAGCGCCAGGAGGCCCGCCTCCCGACCCAGGGGATCGAGGACTTCCTTGACCGAATCGAGATGCGGGCCGGCGGCGAGGCCCCGGGCGCCCCGCGGTGGATATGGTCGAGCCCGGAGTGGAAGAAGGCGTTCATGAAGGGAGTGACGGACGCCTCGGCCAGCTTCCACCGCACGCCGGCGCTGCTGCTGATGGCGCTGCCCGAGCGCCTGCGCGATTCGTCGAAGAAGATGATGGCGGCCATGGGGTTCACTCTGAAGGAGGACAAGGACAAGGCTCTGGTGCTGGAGGGCCGAAAGCCGGTCGAGCAGTACTTCACAGAGATCGGCTCCGAGAACCTCAAGCTGCACGACCAACTCAAAGCCTACATCGGCGCCGGCGAGCGGAGTCCCGCCTCGCGGCCCCGGAAAAGGCGGCGCCGCGGCGGCTCCGGACGCAGGCAGGCGCGGAAAGACGCCCCGGAGGGCGCCCAGCACTGCGTTTGACACCCTCCCAGACGCAGGCAATCCTACCAAGCTAAAATAGGCGGGCTGTCAGCGCCGGTTCAGCGCTTCAAGCCCGCTGCGCTTGGATCGCTGAACCGGGTGCGACATATTGGACGGCGGCATGGCCCGCCGACCTTAGTGGGGGTGACCCGCAAGGCCCACTCAGGCGATGTGGGGCTTGCGGGCCCTGAGGGGGCGGAAGCCCCCAGGGGGAGCACCCGCGCGAGCACGGCGCCTCTCTCGCGCGGGCCCTCAGGCCCCGAGACGCAGTCGAGGGGTGCGACATATTGGACGGCGGCATGGCCCGCCGACCTTAGTGGGGGTGACCCGCAAGGCCCACTCAGGCGATGTGGGGCTTGCGGGCCCGAGGGGGCGGAAGCCCCCAGGGGGAGCACCCGCGCGAGCACGGCGCCTCTCTCGCGCGGGCCCTCAGGCCCCGAGACGCAGTCGAGGGGTGCGACAGATGGAAGGGTGCGTGAGCGGTTGAAACGGACGCTCTCGAAAAACGATCCCCCCCTCTCCCGCGTGTAGTAAATCCTCGTCGAGAAACGCAATCGTCGACGAGAAAGCCCCCCGAAGTCCTTTCCCGCCTTTTCCCGGAGTTTCCCGATATTTAGCGGCTTTTCGCGCGAGTTTGGCCCCCATTTGGCCCCCACACATCCACGTAGAGTCGGCGTCGGTTTTGCGGCGGGGAGAAGGACCTCTGAGCGAATGTCCGGCCCGACAAGACGGGCACAATGACTTGGGACCTCCCCGCCGTGGTCAGCTTCTTCGACGGTCAGGAGGTCCCAGGCGAGACCCTCAACTTGAGGGTGTTGATTTTAAATGGGTGCGGGGGCGGGATTTGAACCCACGACCTCAAGGTTATGAGCTTTGGAGGCCTACGCTCAAACCCCTCAGTCGAAACGCCTATTCTCGGCTCTCGCGGCTAGCCGGCTAACCTTGAGGGCCAA
>JBDREN010000234.1:0-3539 GCA_043819795.1 Elusimicrobiota bacterium | reverse complement strand
AAGAGAAACGGGGCAATGCACGTAGTAACGACGCGTCGCAGCTACAAGGGCAAGATCTACCAGGCCCACCTCCTCCGTCGCAGTTACCGTGAAGGCAGAAAGGTCAAGAACGAGACCCTCGGCAACTTGTCTCATCTGCCGATTCATATCATCGACCTCATCCGTCGCTCCCTCCGGGGTGAGAATTTCATTGCCGTGGAAGATCACTTCGAAGCGGTCACTTCCTGGCATCACGGCCACGTCGACGCCGTCCTGCGGGCGATGAGGCGACTGGGCTTCGAGCGGCTTATCGCCTCGACGCGCTCGCGCGAGCGGGACTTGGTCATGGGCATGGTCGCGGCCCGCGTCCTCGCGCCCGAGAGCAAGCTGGCCACCACCCGCTGGTGGCACACGACGACTTTGCCCGCGGAGCTCGGCGTCGGCGACGCCGACGAGGACAATCTCTACGACGCGATGGACTGGTTGCTCAAGCGCCGGCCCCATATCGAGAAGAAGCTCGCCTCACGGCGCCTGAAGCAAGGGGGGCTGGTCCTTTTTGACCTAACCTCCAGCTACTTCGAGGGAGTCGCCTGTCCTCTGGCGGCACTGGGCAAGAACCGGGACGGCAAGAAGGGCAAGCTCCAGGTCAACTGGGGCCTGTTGACCGACGGCCAGGGCCGTCCCGTCGCCGTCTCGGTATTCGAGGGCAACACCGGCGACCCGAAGACGCTGATGCCTCAAGTCCGGAAGGTGAGGGAGGACTTCGGCATCGAGACGATGGTGATGGTCGGCGACCGGGGCATGATCACCCAGAAGCAGATCGACGAGATCAAAGAGATTGACGGCGTGGACTGGATCACGGCGCTGAGGACGGAGGGGATCAAGAAGCTCCTCGAAGGCGGGGCGATCCAGATGGAGCTGTTCGACGAGCGCAACCTGTTTGAGCTCACGCATCCCGACTACCCGGGCGAACGCCTGATCGCCTGCCTGAACCCCGAGCTTCGCAAGCTGCGCGGCCACAAGCGTCGCTCCCTGCTCGATGCGACGATCCGGGAGCTGGAGAAGGTCCGCGTCATGGTCGAGCGGGGCAAGCTCAAGGGCGCGGACAAAGGCGAGATCGGTGTGCGGGTCGGCAAGGTCATCGACAAATACAAGATGTCCAAGCACCTCGTGCTGGACATCCAGGACGGCCGCTTCGACTTCCACGTCGATGAAAAGAAGGTCGCGGCCGAGACCGCGTTGGACGGAATCTACGTGATCCGCGCGAGTCTCGACGAGAAGCGTTCCTCCGCAGAGGACACGGTGCGGCACTACAAGAGGC
This sequence comes from Elusimicrobiota bacterium, assembly GCA_043819795.1. Classification (GTDB taxonomy): domain Bacteria; phylum Elusimicrobiota; class Elusimicrobia; order UBA1565; family UBA1565; genus JBDREN01. The sequence continues at coordinate 2,239 of JBDREN010000234.1, read as the reverse complement.
TTGTTCTGATCGAGCAGGCATACCGCTCGATGAAGACCATCGGCCTCGAGGTCCGTCCGATCCGGCATCACACGGCGGACCGGGTCCGGGCCCACATCTTCCTGTGCATGCTGGCCTGCTACGTGGAGTGGGATATGCGCGAGGCCTGGCGGGAGCTCTTGTTTTGCGATGAGGATCAGGAGGCGAAAAAGACGCGCGATCCGGTGGCGCCGGCGAAGCGCTCGGAGGCGGCGCTGCACAAGGTCCACACGAAGGTTCTGGATGACGGCAGCGAGGTCCACAGCTTCCAGACCCTTCTTACCCGGCTGAGCCAGATCGTGCGCAACCTTTGCCGCGTCCGGAGCATGGGCGCCAATGCGCCCACCTTCGAGGTCGTCACCACGCCGGACGCGAAGCAGCGGCGCGCCTATGAACTGCTGGAGAGGATCGAAGTGTAGACAGAACGGCGAAGTCGACTTTTTACGGATCGTTCGGAATTTGCAGGGGAACTTTTACAAATCGACGGGGAACTTCAGATTAAGGACGTCACCCTCTCCATCGAGGGGGACGTGCTGCGGGAATCCCCGCTGCAGGCCTGAGGACGGCTACTCGAACACCTCGTCCCGCACCAGGTCCGCCAGGTCCCGGCGGGGCGTGGGGGAAGGCGACTCGGCCGGATAGCCGATCGGCAGGATGGCGACCGGTCGAAGCCGGGCCGGCGCCCGCGCCGCGGCCGAGACATCCCTGTCGTTGAAGGCTCCCACCCACACGCTTCCCAGGCCCAGGTCCGCGGCCGCGAGCTGGGCGTAGGCGCAGGCGATGGTGGCGTCCTGGACGCAGTAGAGCTCCTCCCCTCGCCGGCCGTATCCCCCGCACCGCCTGGGATTGGCGAAGAAGACGAGCGCCACGGGGGCGTACGCCACGAAATGCTGGCCCAGGGAGGCCTGGGCCAGGGCGCGCCTGCGGCCCGGGTCCGAGACGCACACCACCTCGTAGGCCTGGAGGTTCCCAGCCGAGGGGGCCGAGTTGGCGGCCTGGAGGATCTCCCGGACCGCCTCAGGCTCGACCGGCCGGGCCTGGAACGCGCGGATGGAGCGGCGTCTGCGGCCACGGTCATCCGCATTCAGGATGAGACCTGCCGCTCCGCATCAACAGTTCCCGTTTGTCAAGCCTGACACCGAATCAGGGGCCGACTTTGTACAGGTCTGCGGTGACCCATTGCATCCCTTGAGCCGCCGAGTGCCTTAGGCCGATCGTGGTCAACGGCCCATAGCTGTAGTGTCTCGCGAATCCCTGGTGAAAACCGGAGCTGCTGGAGCTCCAGTTCTCGGTGAGGTGCATGGTCCGGAAAAGGCCTCCCTGCCAGCACCCGTTGTTGCAGTGGATGGCTTCGAAGACCAGGGTCCCCCTGCTGTTGGACAACTGGTAGAGGATGCGGTTGTTGTTGTTGTATGCGTTCGTCATTGTGCCTGCGCTGGCGGTGATCAGCTGGGTGTAGTACAGCGATTCGTTCGTGTCGCCGTTCATGACGATGGACACCCATCCGGCCCCGACCGAAGGGTTGTTGGCGAGGTCCGCGATCAGGACGTAGTCCGACGTCGGCGACAGGCCGGTGAGCTCGACGTACTGCGTGTAGGAGCCTGTCACTCTGGCGACATGGACCCACCCTGCCCCGCCTGACGGCGTCTGCCAGCTGCCCAGGCCCGCGGCGTCCGAGGTGAGGACTTTGCCCGCGCCCGGCGAACCGCCGGAGATCTTGATGGTGCCCGCCACGTCCAGCTTGGCCCCAGGGACCACCGTGCCGATGCCCACGTTGCCGCTCTTGTTGATGAAGAACCGGTTCGCGTTGCCGTTGGTGTTGTCGCGCACCAGGAATCCCAGGTTGTCGTCCCCGTCGTTGATCTCCTCGATGATGCCGAACGACATGGTGTGCGGGCCGCCGTCGTAGCCGTCCGTGTCCGCATTGGCCCTGATGAACACGTTGCCCACGCTGGATATCTCCAGGCTTCCGCCGCTGTCGTACACGGAGGAGTTGGCCAGCGAAGTCCCTCCGCTGAACTTCGGGATGTAGCCCGCCGTCCCGCTCCCGCCCATGCCGGGCGCGCTCGCCCAGCTCAGGGCGCCCGACCCGTTGTTGGCCAGAAACGTGCTCGCGCCGCCCTGCGCGCCCGGCCAGGAATAGGACACGTTGTTCACCTTGACCATGTTGCCGGAGGAATTGACCTGGAACGGGCTGCCGCTTCCGACCGAGAGGAGGGAG
>JBDREN010000233.1:0-7507 GCA_043819795.1 Elusimicrobiota bacterium | reverse complement strand
CGCGCCTTAGAACTTCACGGAGAAGTCCGCGTAGGTCAAGACGGCGGGATTGTGGCCCTGGGCCGACGCGCCCCTGGCGTTGAATTCCCGGATGTACCCGCCGGGATGGAAGCGGGCGTAGCCCACGCCGATCTTCACGTTCTCGGAGTGGTTCCAGTCGGCCGTGAGCCCGTACTCGTAGCCGATGTGCTTGTTGCCCTGGTTGCTGGCGAAGGCGGCGTTGTTCAGGGTGTTCCGCTGGAAGTGGAAGTCCCAGAACGAGACGCCCATCGTCAGCTGGTCCGCCGCCGCCGGCGTGACCTTCGTGCCGAAGCCCCACACCACGCGGTTATTGAGGCTGGCGGTATTGATGGCGTTCCCGTTTGCCTCGGTCAGGCCCACGAGCTGACCGTCGAAGCGCCGGTTCATGATGCCCGGCCGGAAGTCCGAGGCGATGGCCGTGAACCCGTCGTTCTCGCCCTCGAGCGCGTTGGAGTTGCCCGAGCCCCAGCCGAAGTTAGCCCACGGGGTGAAGCCGCCGACGTCCGGGACGTCCATGTTGAACCCGAAGTCCACGGCGAACATCTTGCCCGAGTAGCTCCCCGTTGTCGCAATCCCACCGGGAGCGACCAGGCGGTTGGCGCCGCCGTTCATGGCCGCGTCGAAGTTGAACCAGCCTCCGCCCCCATCGCCGCGCAGCTTGATGCTGTAGACCCAGAGGTTGTCGTTGGCGCCGCCGACCGCCGAGCCGAGGCCGATGGTCGTCGCCGACTTCTGGACCCGATTATACGTGTAGGCGTTGAACTTAAGCGGCATGCCCTTCATGCCCACGTCGAAGCCGCGGATGTCCCGGTCCGCGGCGGTGGTGAGCTGGCCGCTGCCGATCATCTTCCCGGCGATGCCCGAGAAGGTGACGAAGTCGTTGCCGACGTCGGCCACGAACGCGTCGATCGCCGTGGTGGTCAGCCCGTAGTCGTCCCGGGGGCCCCAGTAGATGATATGGTCGCCGGGCTCGCCGTAGAACTGTCGGCCCAGCGTCATGTCCACGGCCCCGAATACCTTGTCGATAGTGAAGTACGCCTGATCGACGTAGATGGCCGCCATCACGCCGGCGGCCCCGATCACCTGGGAGCCGGATGGATTAGCGGCGGTATTCGCCGCGCCAGCCTGGCCGGCCGCCGCCGGGCCCCACGTGCGGTCGTTCTTTCGGACGGTGACCTTGGCGTGGACGTCGTCGAGCAGATCCCAGTCCGCGTGCACCATCGTCCGCGTGATCATGTCGCTGACGCGGTCGTTGTTGTTGGCCGGGACCGGCCCGTCCGCGCCGGTCATGAAGTCCTGCGTGTTCCGGGCGCTATTTCCCTGCAGGTCCAAGGACCCGCTGAACTTCAAGTTGCTGAACATCTCGGCGTTCGCCATGGGCGGGAAGAACAGTATCGCTCCCACCACCGTAGCTAGAAGTCTCTTCATGTTTCGGTTTGACCTCCTTCTTTTTTTCGTACGCATCCCACACTATGCGAGGGACGCTTCTCTTTTCTCGCATCCTCTCGTCCTGTGACTTAATTTAAGTCATAGGGCGGGATGCCTACGCTGTCTTTAAGGAGATCCCCCCGGCTACGGCCCCGGGACCGCCGGGCCTCGCGATTTCGCTGCTCAACCGGCCCCGGCTGGACGGCTCCGAGAGTCTCCTGTCACGTCCGACAGCGTGATTCTACTCCACCAAGCCTCACGCTGTCAAGAGTCTTTACGTCCATCTAGAGACGGGAAGGGCTTCTTTTAGCCAGCCACGTCCATTCCGTCTTCCCCCTCCAGAACCCATCCTTCAAAGACCTCAAGATGATGTAGATAATAGGAAACAAAAAAGCCGGCCTCCCTATATTAGGAGTCTCGGCGTTTTCGGCGTCCGATTGAAAAGCCAGGCGAGAGAAGCAGTATTCAGGACGCGGACGTAAGTATAGAGGAAACAGGCCTTCTTGTCAAGGGGGAGGGCTGTTTAAGTCAGCCCTTCCTGTCTTTGGCCCACTGCGCCCAGTAGGTGTCGGGATAGAGGAACTCCATCCGCTCGTATGTGGCCTTGGCCTTCTCGGCCTCCCCGAGGCCGCTCAGGCAGCGGGCCAGGGAGGCGTGGACCTGGGGCGCCAGAAAATGGTCCTGGAAGCTGTCCAGGAACCCCTGGGCCGTGTCGGCCGCCGCGCGGTAGTCGCCGAGGGACTCCTGGCTGAGGCCGCGCCCGGCCGTGGCCAGCGGGACAAGGGCTTCGTGCCTTTGGGCGTCGAGCACCCGCGCGTAGGCGTCGGCGGCCTCTTTGAACTTCTCCTGCTGGTAGAGCAGGTCCCCGGTCAGGAGGATGCCGAAGCCCGCGGCCGCGCTCGAGGGCTGCTCTTCGGCGAGGCTCTTGGCCTGGCCGATAGCCTCGTCGATCTGGCCGGAGTAGGCGTAGGTCTGCGCGGCGGCGAGTTTGCTCCAGCACTCCTCGCGGACGGATATGTGCCGGTTCGCGGAGACGGCGATGATGACGGCGGCGGCCAGCGTTCCGATCCCCCCCCACAGGACCGTCTGCGGGTGATAGCGCAGCCACAGCGCGGCCTTCTCGACCACGGCGGCCAGCTCGTTCTCCTTCATCTGCTTGCGGACCCACTGCTTACCCATTCAAGTTCTCCTTCATCGAAGAGCGGCCTTTGACGAATTCAAATCAACGGAACGTCCCCCATCAAAGGCGGTTGAATTCGTCAAAGCCGCGATACTCTCGGACTTGCCCCCGGAGGGAATCGAACCCCCATCTTGCGCTTAGGAAGCGCCTGCTCTATCCGTTGAGCTACGGGGGCGCTCGTGGAGCGTACGGAGTCGGATCCGGCCATCGCCTAGAACGCCATCAGGCAGAATACGTCGCGTCCGGGCAGCTTCTCACGGCCCTTGAGGAAAGCGAGCTCTATGAGGAAGCAGACGCCCTCGACCTTGGCGCCGAGCTTCTCGAGCAGCTCGCAAGAGGCCTTGGCCGTGCCGCCGGTGGCGAGCAGATCGTCCACGAGCAGCACGGGCGTGCCGGCCCGGACCGCGTCCTCGTGGATCTCGAGGGAGTCCGTCCCGTACTCGAGCTCGTAGGCGGCCGAGATCGTCTTGTAGGGCAGCTTGCCCTTCTTGCGGATCGGGATCACTCCGGCTCCGAGGCGGTAGGCGATCGTCGAGGCGAACAGGAACCCCCGGGATTCGACGGCCGCCACCTGCTCGATGCCGCGGCCGGCGTAGCGCGCCACGATGCGGTCCACAGCCGCCTTGAAGGCGTCCTTGTCGGCCAGAAGCGGCGTGATGTCCTTGAATACGATCCCCTTCTTCGGGAAGTCGGGGACGTCGCGGATGAGGGATTTGAGGTCCGTCGTGTCTGCCGGGGATCCCATCGCTGTTCCTCCTCCCTACTTCTTGCGCGCCTTCTTGGCGGCTTTCGCGCCCCGGGCCGGTTTTTTCTTGGAGCCTTTCCGGTTCCGGCCGTCCGCGGCGGAGGCCGCCGCTTTCTTCCTGCGCGCCACGGCCAGCTTGCGGCGCCTTGCTCGCTGGGCGTGCAGGCCGTAGTCGGCGGTCCGGCGCCCCTCCTGGATGATGTTGCCGAGGATGTCCGTGCGGGGCTTCGGGAGGTTCCAGCCGGGCTGGAGGTTCGGGCTGCCCAGCGGGCGCGGCTCGGTGACCTCGATGAGGCCCATGCGGTTGGCGACGCGCCGCAGGCGGAGCAGGGCCCGCTCCTCGATCTGCCTGATGCGCTCGCGCGAGAGCCTCAGGCGCTTGCCGACCTCCTCGAGCGTCATGGGGGACTGTCCGGTGAGGCCGTGGCGCAGCTCGAGGATCACGCGCTCGCGGTCCCCGATCTCGCGCAGGGCCTCCTGGAGCTCGTCGTGGAGCTTCAAGATCGAGATCAGGTTCTCGGGGGACTGGGAGGAGGACTCCGATATCATGTCCTCCATCCGGATGTTGTTGTCCTCGCTGTCGATCGGGTTCTCCAGGGAGCCGATGCCTTTCGCGGCTTCGGCGGCGTCGAGGACGCCGCGGACCTGGCGCGCCGTCCAGTGCATGCGCTTGGCCATCTCGGCGAGCGTCGGATCGCGGCCCAGCATGCCGTGCATCCGCTCCCACTCCTTGAGCCACTTGCGCAGGGCCTCCCAGGCGTGGGGCGGGATGCGGATCGTCTTGGACTGCTCCTCGACGGAGCGGCGGATCGACTGCTCGATCCAGTAGGAGGCGTATGTCGAGAACCGGTAGCCTTTCGACGGCTCGAACTTGTCGATCGCGTGCATGAGGCCGAGGTTTCCCTCCTCTATGAGGTCCAGGAACTCGGTCCCCTGCCTGTGGTATTTCTTCGCGATCGGGACCACGAGCCGGAGGTTGGCCTCCATGATGCGCGTCTTGGAGGTCTTGTCGCCCCGCTTGGCCTTCTTCCAGAGCTTGTGGACATCCTCGCGGGAGACCTGCGCCAGCTTCTGGATGCCCTTGAAGTATTGGCTTGTCGCGTCAGTGGTCGGCTGCATCTTTGTCGCACCCCTCTCTGTCGCACCCTTCGCTGCGCTCAGGGCCTGAAGGCCCGCGCGAGAAAGGTTGCGTGCTCGCGCGGGTGCTCCCCCTGGGGGCTTCCGCCCCCTCGGGCCCGCAAGACCCACATCGCCTTAGTGGGCCTTGCGGGTCACCCCCACTAAGGTCGGCGGGCCATGCCGCCGTCTAATAAGTCGTACTTCTCGCTATCAAGGTCGCCGAACCATGTCGGCGGCCTTATAAATCCTTCCGGCCTGCGGAACCCGTCCCACCTAGGGACATGCCTAGTAGATGTCGAAGGGTTCCTTGTCTCCTTTCGCCGGGACCTCCCGTTCTTGGATCGCGCTCACGCGCGCGAACGGGAGGCCGGTCTTCAGCTCGCCGATGAACTTCCGGAGCGTCCCGGGGTCGCCTTCGACCTCGGCCTCGACGTCGCCGCTGACCAGGTTGCGGACCCATCCGGAAAGCGCCATCTGTCCGGCGGTGTCCCGAGCGAACCAGCGGTAACCGACGCCCTGCACGCGGCCTTTGATCAGCAGATGCAAGCGTATTGTCAAGGGCCCCCTATTGCATCCTACTATATCGTCAATAGGGAAAGGAAGAGGGATGTTGCGCTGTCAAGGTGTGCCAGCAGCCCCCCCGCGGGGGGCTGCTCAAGCAGGGGGGCTTCTGATGTGGAGGGGCAGGCCCGATAAGGCTACGCATTAATCCCCCTCCTACCTGCACAGCCCTCCCCGCGGGGGAGGGCTGTGGGAAGAACTTCGGGGTGCGCGGACTTGAACCGCGAACCTCTGCGTCCCGAACGCAGCGCTCTAGCCAATTGAGCTACACCCCGGTGTACGCATGTCAAACGCTACGCGCTTGACATGCGGTCGATAAGGTGTCGGCGCAGCCGACTCCTTTGAGGTTCCCCCCAGCTTCGCTGGCGGGAAAGCATCGGGGAGGGGGGAATCGAACCCCCGACCTCTCGCACCCCAAGCGAGCGCTCTGCCACTGAGCCACTCCCCGGCCGGAAACCGCGACAGTATACCATTTCACCGGCTCAGCTCCGACACGGTCCGCTCGAGGTCGTCGCGCACCTGCCTGAGCATCTTCACGGCCGCCGGAGGGAGCTTGCCGCCCGTCCCCGTGGGCAGGCGGCCGCCGCGTTGGCGTCCGGAGAGGGCCTTCCGCGCGCCCGCGACGGTGACCTTCTTGTTCCTGAGCAGGTCCTTGATCTGGAAGGCCGTCTCCAGGTCGTGTCGCCTGTACCGGCGGTGCCCGCCGTCGAGCCGCATCGGCCTCAGCGGCGTGAACTGCTTCTCCCAGTAGCGAAGAGTATGGGCCGGCACCTGAAGGATCCGGCAGGCCTCGTTGATGCTGAAGTAATCCTTGTCGGGGATGAAGGGCCGGGCAGCCCCCATCAGACCAATAGGTTCTTAGAGGCCTTGAACCGGATGCCTTTTCGCGGCGGCACCTGGACCGTATCGCCGGTCTTCGGGTTGCGGCCCGTGCGCGCCTGGCGGGCCTTGACCCGGAACGTGCCGAAATTGGAGATGACGACCTTCTCTCCGTCCCTCAAGGCCTGGCGGATGGTCTCGAAGGTGGTCTCCACGGCTTTGGAGGCCTCGCCCTTGGTCGTGAGGACCTTAGCGACCGCCTTGATGATGTCGAGTCTATTCATCGTCCTCCCCTTTCTCTTTTCCCTCTTCCTTGTCTTTGGCCTTCTTCTTCCGGAGGTCTTTGAAGATGTCCTGGGGTTTGAGGTTCTTGAGCTCGTTCTTGAATTTTTTCACCTCGTCCTCGCTGATCGGCTTGCTGAGCACTTGGCAACGGTCGAAGACGCGCTCGGTGACATACATGCGGCAGCCGGCCCGCACGGCCACGGCGATCGCGTCCGAAGGCCGCGAGTCCAAGAGCTGCTCCTCGCCGTCCCGCTTGACGTGGATGTTCGCGTAGAAAGTGTTCTCCTTGAGGTCCGTCACGACGATCCTCTCGACCGACCAGCCGAGCGACTTGATCGAGGCCAGCAGCAGGTCGTGCGTCAGCGGGCGCGGGAGGACGATCCCCGAGAAGCGGATCGCGATCGCCTGCCCCTCGGCGAGCCCGATCCAGATAGGGAGAAGCCTGTCGCCGTCGAGCTCCTCCAGGAACACGATGCATTCGTTAGCCGTCGTGGCCAGCGAGTAGATGCGGACCTCCTTCTCGGGCTTCTCGCCGCCTTCTTTCTTCTTCTGCGCCATATACCCAGATTTTATTGTACTTTTTAGGATTTTTCAAGGTCCGACTTGTTACAGCCTTCCGGGCCGGGGTCCCCCGGGAGGGCCGGGCAGCCGCTCGGGACGCTCCCGGCCGGGTAGGCGGCCGCCGCGAGTGGGAAAGAGGCGAGGTCCATGGCGCGGCTGGGGATTCCCGGGGCGGCCGGCATGGCGGACGTCAGCCGGCGGCTCCGACCTTGCGGACGAGACGGCTCCAGTTCTCCTGGGTGACGCGCAGGCGGAGCAGGATCTTTCCGTCCTTGGTGGCCTGCTCGAGGACTTGGGCGCACCGGTAGATCTCGTCGAGATGGCCGGCCCGGGAAGGGTCGAGCATGATCTCTCGCGGGAGCCAGCGGTCGTCCAGTACCTCCTGCACCCGGCCGAGGAGGGTGTCGACGCCGTCCCCCGTCTTCGCGGAGATGAGCGGCCGGCGAGGGTCCTGCGCCCGCAGGCGCGTTTGCTCGTCCTCGGAGAGCAGGTCCATCTTGTTGACGGCCGTGACGCAAGGGATATCGACCGCTCCGAGCTGCCCCAGGACCTGCGTGACGGTGCGGCGCTGCCGCTCCGGGAAGGGCGCGAGCCCGTCCTCGAGCAGCAGCAGGCAATCGGCCTGGGTCAGTTCCTCGAGCGTCGACCGGAAAGCGGCGATCAGGGTCGTGGGGAGTTTCGAGATGAAGCCCACGGTGTCGGTGAAAACGGTCCATCCGCCCGCCGGCAACCGCACGCGTCGCGTGGTGGGGTCCAGGGTCGCGAAGAGCTTGTCGTCGGCGTAGACC
>JBDREN010000232.1:0-10047 GCA_043819795.1 Elusimicrobiota bacterium | reverse complement strand
AAAGAACGCCTACGGCTTCCATGACTGGACCTACTTCCGGCTCAAGATTCTACGCAAGTGCGGCAATCTGGAGAAGAAATCAGTTGACCGGCTTTGAACCCCATTTTCTCGACGGGACCCACTCTATTCCGAGAAGATCCATAAAAAAGAGCTTATGCGGCCGACACTTTATATTTTTGTCAGAATTAGTTGACCGCTCTGGCACGAGAAACGCCGCCTCCGCGCCCCAGCTAATAGGCGATGCATTGGGGGCAAGGTGGCCCAAACATGTCAAGCCCGACGCTCAGAGGGATTCGCCGGCGACGCGACCGGAAGCCCAGGCCCACTGGTAGTTGAAGCCGCCGAGCCATCCCGTCACGTCGACGACCTCGCCGATGAAATAGAGGCCGGAGGCTTTCCTGGCTTCCATGGTCTTCGAGGATAATTCGGAAGTGTCGACTCCACCGCGCGTGACTTCCGCTTTCCCGTAGCCGACCGTCCCCGCCGGAACGAACCGCCAGTCCTGGAGCCTCTCGCAGAACGCGGCGAGGTCTTTCTTTGGAAAGTTTCCCATGTCGAGCGTCTCGGGCAGATAGAGATCGCAGAAACGCGCGGCCAGGCGTTTGGGCACGAGCGCGGCCATTTGGTTCTTGATCTCGAGCTTGTTCCCCTTGCGCGACGAGAACCACTCCATCAGCTCCTCGCGCGACAGAGCGGGAATGAAGTCGACCCTCACCTCATCGCCGGCGTTCCAGTGCAAAGACGCCTGGAGCGCGACCGGGCCGCTGAAGCCCGCGTGCGTAAACAACAGGTCCTCGCGGAAGACGACGGCGTTGGTGGTCATCGCCGCTTCGAGCGCGATGCCGGAGAAGCCCTCGAGGCGTTTGCGGTCCGCGTCGCTGAAGACGAAGCCGTCAAGCGCGGGCGCGCGCGCCGTGACCTTCAGGCCGAACTGCTCGGCGATTTCATAGCCGGCCGGCGTGGCGCCGGATTTCGGGAAGGACAGGCCGCCGGTCGCGACCACGAGCGATTTGGCCTCGAAGGCGCCTTGATCCGTCGTGACGAGATAGCCGCCGGCCGTTCTAGCGGCCGTCAGGATCTCATGCTTGAGATAGATTTCGACGCCCGCCTTGGCGCAGTCCTCCACGAACAGATCGATGATCTGCTGGGCGGAACCATCGCAGAACAATTGACCGTGCTTGCGCTCGTGGTAGGCAATGCCGTGCGCTTCAACCATCTCGATGAAATCCGCGGGCGTGAACCGCGACAAGGCCGACTTGGCGAAGTGCTCGTTTCCCGAGACGAAATTCTTCGCGGACACGTCCCGGTTCGTGAAGTTGCAGCGCCCGCCCCCGGAGATGATGAGCTTGCCGCCGGGCTTGGCCGCGCGATCGAGGACGACGACCCTGCGTCCGCGCCGGGCCGCCGTGAGCGCGCACATCAGGCCCGCGCCGCCGGCTCCGAGGATGACCGCGTCGAAGGAGTTCACGCCTCGAGCCCTTCACTCAGCTCCATAAGCCAGTATAACACTCATGGGGCTCGAAGGTCACGGGGCATTACCGGATGACTCCTCGATGGCCTACAAACACTATGGGCGGAACGGACCACGATGGCCTGCCGCAGCGCCCTGTACCGGACGCTGTCGCAGCCCCGAGCATGCGCTGGCGATGGGGCTTGAAGCTCATGCCCTTGAGGTCGCGGGTTTAAATCCTGCCCCTGAAACCATAAGGGGCGGGAAGCCCCCTTCGGGACCACGGCCGAGCAAGTCCTCCGGAAGCATGCGGCCCGCGTCGGCTCCACCCCTTGGCATGAAAAACGATAGAATCAGGACATGATCCCTGTCTGCGCGGCCGTGATCCTCAGCTCGGGCAAGGTCCTGCTCGCGCGCCGCGGCCCCGGCAGCGGCCACGCCGGCAAATGGGAATTCCCCGGCGGCCTTGTCGAGGACGGGGAAACCCCCGCCTCCGCTCTGGAGCGCGCGCTGAGGGAAAAGTTCGGGATCGAGGCCGCGGTCGGCGCCGAAGCCGCCCGCGCCCGCCACGTCTACGACTTCGGCGAAGTGGAGCTCATCGCGCACCTCGTTCCCAGGTTCTCCGGTGAGCTCAAGCCCACCGCCCACGACCGGCTCGCCTGGGTCGAGGCGCGGCGCCTGATCGAGTACGACCTGACCCCGGCCGATATCCCGATCGCTCAAACGGTCGCGGCCTACCGGAGGCGCAAGCGCTACCGGGGCACGCACCCCCGGACGTTCGGGGAGAAGTACAAGGAGCTCGCCGGGGACCCGCTCGCCGTGGCCAAAGCCAAGGAGCGCGGCTCCACCCCGGCGGGAACGCATCTGCCGGTGATGCTGGGAGAAGTGCTCGAGGCCCTGGCGCCCCTCGCGGGGGCGACGGTCCTCGACTGCACGCTCGGCGCGGGCGGCCACGCGGAGGAACTCGCGCGCCGCGCGGGGCCGGCCGGGCGCGTCATCGGGATCGACCTCGACGGCGAGGAGCTCGCGCGCGCCGAGAAGCGGCTTCGCGAGGCGGGCGCGGCCATCGTGGCCCGGCAAAGCAACTACGCGGGCGCCGCGCGGGTGCTCCGCGCCCTCGGCCTTGGCGGGGTGGACGCGCTTCTGGCGGACCTGGGGGTCTCATCCACCCAGCTCGACCGGCCCGAGCGCGGGATGTCGTTCAAGGCGGACGGGCCCCTAGACATGCGCATGGACCGTTCGCGGGGCCGGACCGCCGCCGACTGGCTCGCGGGCGCCTCCGAGGCGGAGCTCGCCCGGACTCTGGCCCGATTCGGCGGCGAGCCCGACGCGAGAAAGGTCGCGGCCGCGCTCGCGGGTCTCTCCGCCCGGGGGCGCTCGCCCAAGACCACGCGCGAGCTGGCCGCGGCCGTGGCCCTCGCGAAGGACCTCGGAGCGGGGCGGGCGGTGAAGAAGGACGCGTTCTCCCCCCACCCGGCCGCGCGCGCGTTCCAGGCGCTGAGGATCGTGGTCAACTCCGAGCATGAGGCCCTGGAGCGACTGCTCCGGGACCTGCCCGGCCTGGTGCGATCCGGCGGCCGCGCCGTCTTCCTGACGTTCCACTCGGGCGAAGAGGCGCTCGTTCAAGGCGCGCTGGCCGCGCAGGCGGCCAAGGGGCTCTGGCGCTCGCCGCCCGGGGCTCCGCTCAAGCCGTCTCCCGAGGAGGTGCGCGGCAACCCCCGCGCGCGCTCGGCCGGCCTCTGGCGCGTGGTCCGGGCATAGCGCCGGGCCCGTCGAGGGGGACTGATTGCGACTCTCGGCCTAGGTAGACGAACCAGGCACGGCCCGAGCCCGTCAACGATTTCTCAGGTCAAAGTGTCCGATCGCCGCCGGACCTCAACGGCTTGGCGCGCCGATCTCAAATGCCCCGCAGGAACGGGATCGAAGGCTCCCCCCGAGAGTCCCGTTCTCATCTTATCCTTCTTGGGTCAGGTTCGGATGTGTCCGTCCCCTTCCACGATATATTTATACGAGGTCAACCCCTCGAGCCCCATAGGGCCTCGGGCATGGATCTTATCCGTCGAAATCCCGATCTCAGCGCCGAACCCATATTGAAACCCGTCTGAAAAACGCGTGGAGGCATTGACCATGACCGAGGAGGAATCCACCTCCCGCTTGAAGATCGCGGCCGCCTCGGGGTTTTCCGTCACGATCGCATCGGTATGGGCGGAACCGTAGCGGGCAATATGCTCCACGGCCTCCCGCAAACTCGCCACCACCTTCACGGCCAAGATGGGCCCCAAGAATTCGCGCCCGAAATCCGAAGGCCGGGCAGCCTTGGCCCCGGCGAGCCACCCGCGCGCGCGCCGGTCAGCACGGATCTCACAATGACTCTCTTTCAATCGTGTCCCCATATCCGGAAGGAAACGCGGCGCCACGGCCTCATGGACCAGCAAGGTTTCCATGGCATTGCAGACGCCCGGACGCTGCATCTTGGCATTCAAGGCGATGGAGACAGCCTTCTCGAGATTCGCATCCCGGTCCACATACACATGACAAATGCCTTGATAATGCTTGATCACGGGGATCCTGGACGCCTTGACGACCTTTCGGATCAAGGCCTCCCCCCCCCGGGGAATCACAAGATGAATATCTTGATCTTGATGAAGGAGATGATCGACGGCCGCGTATTCGGTCGTCTTCACGAAACTAACGCAGGCCTTGGGCAGTTTGTGCCGATCAAGCACGCGCTGAAAGAGGGCAGCCAACACGCGGTTGGAGCGAAACGCCTCGCGGCCGCCCCGCAAAAGGACCGTGTTGCCGCTCTTCAAGCACAGGGCGGCACATTCGACCGTCACGTTGGGCCTGGATTCGTAAATGATCAAGATCACGCCGATCGGAACGCTCACTTTGGAAATCAAAAGGCCATTGGGCCTTTGCCAGCCGGCGAGCGTACGCCCCACCGGGTCCGGGAGGTCCGCCACCGCACGGACCCCCTCGGCCATGACCCCGATCCGCTCGGGGGTCAAGGTCAGCCGATCGAGCAGGGCTGCCGAAAGGTCGGCCTGTGTCCCCCGACGCAGATCTTTTTGATTCTCGCGAAGGATCGAACCCCGAGAAGCCACCATCTGGCCGGCTATTTCATAAAGTACCGCGCGCTTGACTTCGGATGACAGCCTGGCACTCGCCCACGCAGCCGGCTTGAGCTTGGCTAGCGTGGAGGCAAGTTCCTTTTTCCAAGAAGGCGATCGGCTCATCCTACCCCCATAAGACAAGGTCATTGCGGTGAATGATCTCGCCGCGATGGGCATACCCGAGAAGGGCCGCCGCTTCGGAGGTCTTCTTTCCGGCCATGCGCGCCATCTCATCGGCGGAGCACGTAATCACTCCACGTCCGAACACTCGGTCAGCGGCCGTGGCAAGCTCCACCACATCTCCTTTCTTGAACGGTCCTGCCCAGCGAACCACCCCGCTGGGCAGGAGGCTCCGTTTTTCGGCCACCAGGGCCCGATAGGCCCCCTTATCCACCCAGAGGGTCCCTTTCCGAGCCGCTGAAAACGCGATCCATTTCTTCCGGGCGTTCGACCTCCCCTTTCCCGCGCAAAAAAACGTCCCGACATCCTCGCCCGCCAGGACCCTCGCGATCATGTCGGGTTCGTGGCCATTCACCATGATCAAGGGGACCCCCAGGCGCATGGCGACACGGGCCGCCTCGAGCTTCGCCTTCATGCCCCCGACCGTCCTCTCCTTGGGGACATCCTTCAGGTGTTTGACCAATTCTCGGTCGATATCCTGCTCGGAGCTTACCTCGCGGATGCGAGAACCGTCCTTTAGAAAAAATCCGTCGACATCCGAAAGGAGAATCAAACAGTCTGCATGGACCAAATGGGCCGCATGGACCGACAGAATATCATTATCCCCGAACGCGATCTCCTCGGTGGCGACGGTATCGTTTTCATTGACGATCGGCAGGACCCCCATCGCCAGCAGCTCTTCGAAGGTCCGGCGCGCGGCCAAGAACCGCCGCCGGTCCTCGAGTCCATCCCGCGTCAAGAGGAGCTGCGCGGTCCCGATCCCGTTCATGGAAAAAAACTCCTCATAGGCATGCATGAGCTTCCCTTGTCCGATCGCGGCGCACGCCTGCAGGGCCGCCATGATGCGGGGACGTTTCTTTATCCCTCGGGACTGCATGCCGAAGGCGATGGCACCGGAGCTGACGAGCACCACCTGCTTTTTCCCATGGATGATACGCGTCACTTGGCGGCCGAGACCTTGGAGCTGCGTTTCGGAAATCCACCCCTGCGGAGCGGCGAGCATGCTCGTTCCCGCCTTAATGACAATGCGTTTCGCGCCCGCCAATAAAGTGCGCATCCTCTTCTCGCCTGGTTTTCTTCGATCCTTGTCCTGGGCGGACGTTCCCGAAGGAGAATCCGCTCACGTCCGCTGAAGCCCGCCCATTCACCGGAGCAGTTCAAGGGTGAGGACTCCAGGGCTTTCAGGTTGTAGCTTTTTAGTTTGGATCCTCGCAAACTCGTTGGGAGTCGGCTCCTCCGGAGAGCCGTGGCATTGGCGCATGACTCCTCGATCCGCTACCCCACGCAGGTCGGGTGTTGGAATATTAGCTGGGGTTTCTCGCCATGAATCACCCCAAGCGGACCCAGTATGAATACACGAAGAAGCCCTATCGGATGAGTAACTGGCCGGAGCATGAGGAAGGTCTACGTCGGCGTGGCGACATGACCTTCTGAATCGCTGATGCGGCGTTGAACGCCTGGCGGGCGCCGGTCAGTCGGCAACCCGGCGGGCAACGTTTTTACGCGAGGATTGCCATCGAGACGGGCCTTAGCGTTCGCATGGCATATGGTCTTGCCCTGTTGAGACAGATCAATGGTCCGCTGGCCTCAGCCTGCGCCGACGGCGCGCATGATAAGGAACGCGTCCACCAAGCGCTCTACCAGCACCGCCCGGAGCGGCAGACAAAAGTCATCATCGCGCCCACCTGCAAGTGGAGATGCGTATCGGCTGGATACTCAACACGATGGCCAGGCTCGGAATGCCGAGAAGTCAGCTCGTGACGTGATCATCTGGGGCAGAGGATCTGATCACTGCTCCGTTGCGAGCCATGCGACAAAGCCTATGAAACCTGGTGCCATGTCCTGATCCGAATGCCCTCGCGTCGGACGGCCTCCTCCCCCCCATACACTAGAACGGAATTTCCCGAGACCCCTTTCAGGCCGGTAAAATAGCGCAACTGCTTGAAGAAGTCGGAAGATATCGTCTTGGCGGATTTGATCTCGACGGCGGTCAAGAAACGTCCGCTTTCGACGAGCAGATCGATCTCGTGACCTGTCCTGTCGCGCCAATAGGACAACGGCGGTGCCTCGCCGAGATGGGCGAAGGCCTTGTGGATCTCCGGCACCACGAAAGTCTCAAAGATGCTTCCGTACAAGGGATGTCCCCGGAGGTCGTCGGGGCTGAGCAGACGAAGAAGATGACACATCAGGCCGGAATCCAGGAAGAACAGCTTCGGGCTCTTCACGATGCGCTTGTTGAAATTCTTGTGGAACGGCTGGAGCAAGAACACGATAGAACCGGCCTCAAGCACCGAGAGCCATTGCCGCGCGGTGGGATGGGTGATTCCGCAGTCCGCCCCCAGGCTGGATAGGTTGAGTATCTGTCCGGAGCGACCCGCGCAGATCTGCAAGAACCTCCGAAACGTGGACAGGTCCCCCACCCGCGTGACTTCCCTAACATCCCGCTCGATGTAAGCCGCGACATAGGCCGCCAAGAAGTCCCGCGCATCCAGCTTGATGCACACGCCCTCTGGTATTTGGGGCCAGTTACGCTATCATTGACCAGCAGTCCGTGGCAAAAGTATTTCGGATGCTGACCGAAGGAAATGACGGACCACCTCGACGGTGAGGCGAAGCGAGGTTACTTCGAGGCTCATAACCTTAAGGTTTTTGGCGAGCTTGTCCTGAGTCCTTCGACTGCGCTCAGGAAAAACTTTACCGAAGGGAATCCTGCCCTCGCCACAGAGCGCCTCTCTTGCAGACATCTCCCCGAGAAAGATGGGGTCCTGGAAATTGGGTGTGGCTCCCAGAAGTCGATCCAAGGCAACCTGCGATAGTCCAAATTCGGGACTCGTTGGATATGTAAAAGGGGGCGCTTTTGGCCAAATCGAAAACCCTTGTTTTCGCAGCCCTTTTTATTTCACTTTATCATCCCGTTGTCCTGGCGGAATTATTTATAATATGATAAGTAATTGATACCCAATCATTACCCTAATATAAACTTGTGCGCCAAAAGAATTCGCGTTCCGGAAACCGTCAATTCCCTCAGTACCGTTGCGGCTGACTTGCCTGCCGCCGAAATAGGAGAGCGACCATGAGAACAAAAAAACTGGTTTTGTCGATTGCGCTGATTATTATCGGGTGCTTCGCGGCCGATGCTGCTCGAGCTTGCGGCGAAACTCATTGGTTTTGCCCTGCAATTCCGGGATGGTGGTGTCCTGCTTTGTTCGTGGTCGCGCCCTGCCCGGCAGGCACTTATTGCCCGCACAATCAAATTGCGTATAACCCTTGCCCCTGCCCGGAAGGCAAGTGGTGCCCCTTGGGCACTGCAGAGCCCCGACCATGCAATTTTCCCGGACAGTACTGCACGGGAGGCCTGCCCACGGAATGCCCGCCGGGAATGTACTGCCCGGGCAATGGGTATAGATATTATTGCCAAAAGGGAACCTACTCGCCTAACGTCGGAAATTCTTCCTGCTATTCCTGCCTGGCAGGAACCTATCAGCCATCCACCGGAAAGACTTCCTGCCTTTCCTGCGCGGCCGGAACCTACCAGTCGTCCACAGGGCAGACTTCCTGCCCTTCCTGCGCGGCCGGAACCTACCAGCCGTCCACAGGGCAGGCTTCCTGCTCTAACTGCGCAGCCGGGACCTACCAAGATTCTATAGGGCAGACTTCCTGCTCTGACTGCTCGCCGGGAACCTACCAGTCGTCCACAGGGCAGGCGTCCTGCCCTTCCTGCGCGGCCGGGACCTACCAGGCGTACACAGGACAGGCTTCCTGCTATTCCTGCGCGACCGGAACCTACCAGCCGTCCACAGGGCAGGCTTCCTGCTATTCCTGCCCGGCCGGCACCTACGCGCAAGCTGCGGGCAGCTCATCCTGCGACGGCTGTGCGCCGGGGACTTGGTCGGACGCGGTCGGGGCCAATTCCTCGGAAACATGCCAGGACTGCCCGGCCGGCACCTACGCGCAAGCTGCGGGCAACTCATCCTGCGACCCCTGCCCCAGGATAAAATTTCCGATCCCGGCGCCCCCGCGTGCCGCTACCCGTCCTGTGCGGACTCAGGATTGATGGCCGAGCTTGGGATGGCGGGAGCCATCCACACCTGCGTGCTGAAAACGAACGGCAGCGTGGACTGCTATGGAGACAACTCTTATGGCCAATCCGAGGACTACACGGGCGGCGACGCCGCGGCCGTGGCCGTCGGATCGCATCACACCTGCGTGCTGACCTCAGGCAGCAGCGTGCACTGCTATGGAGACAACACCCACGGCCAATCCGAGGACTACCCGAGCCGCGACGCCGCGGCCGTGGCAGCCGGGGCTTACCACACCTGCGTGCTCAAGGTGTCCGGCAGCGTGGATTGCTATGGAGACAACTCTTATGGCCAATCCGAGGACTACCCGGGCAACGACGCCGCGGCCGTGGCCGCCGGCGAGTATCACACCTGCGTGCTGAAAACAAACGGCAGCGTGCACTGCTATGGAAACAATACCCACGGCCAATCCGAGGACTATCCGGGCAACGACGCGGTGGGATTGGCCGCAGGGAATAGCCACACCTGCGTGCTGAAAACAAACGGCAGCGTGGACTGCTACGGATTGAATGATTATGGCCAGGCCGAGGACTATACGGGCGGCGACGCGGCCTCCGTGGCGGCCGGTCTGAGCCATACCTGCGTGCATAAGGCGGACAACAACGTGGACTGCTACGGGGACAATAGTCTTAACCAGGCCTCGGACTACACAGGCGGCGACGCAGTGGGCGTCTCGGCCGGTCTGACCCACACCTGCGTGCTCAAAACAGACGGCAGCGTGCAATGCTATGGAGACAACATCCACGGCCAAGCCGAGGATTACGCCGGTATCCCGGCCGCGATCTGTCCGTCTGTGCCTGAGTTTGACGGGACGCCTGAGGCTGTGTGCGCGAACGCGGAGGCCTTGCTCGACCAAGACGGTCTGGCCGTGCTGAGCCCCTCCACTGTGGACGCCGGCTCTACGGATCCGGCCGGCGATCCGCTTTTCCGCAGTATGGATAGGGACAGTTTCAACTGCGCGGATTTGGGCATACTGACCGTGACCCTGACCGTGACCGACCCGGACGGGCAATCGGATAGCTGCCAAGCCGTGGTCACGGTGATCGATTCCTTGCCGCCGGTGCTCACCGTTCCCGCCGATGTCTTTGCGGACAACGATACGGGGCTGTGCTCGGCCGACGTCCAGTTCGCGCCTTCGGCCGCGGACAACTGCAGCGCGACCGCATCCTGCTCGTCCCAGCCTGGAGCGTTCCCGGTCGGCCGGACCGTGGTGGACTGCACGGCC
>JBDREN010000231.1:0-30974 GCA_043819795.1 Elusimicrobiota bacterium | reverse complement strand
CCTCACGACTACTTCAACCGCAAGGGGGTGCCTCGCCTTGTTGCGTAACCTCAACTTTCCAAACCGCCGGATGCGGACCCGCATGTCCGGTGGTGTGGGAGGGGACCGGCGGGGTTAATCCCGTCGGCCCCTATCCCGATTTCAACGGCGCCCGGCAGCTTGCCGGGTGCCGGCACGTTACGTCAATAGGAGCAGCTTCCGTAGTCGCAGCTGTTCGGGTCGGACGGGCTGAGCTCCGGATCGCACGTCTCCTCGTCTGTGACCACCGTGTCCTGGCTCGGGTTGCCGGTATCCGGCTCGGGCGTCGGCTCGGGCTCCGGTGCCGGCTCCTCGGGCGCGGGCTCCTCCTTCGGCTCCTCCTTCGGCTCCTCGACCGGCTGCTCCACCGGAGTCGTGGCCGTGGGCTCCGGAGTCGTGGCCTGCGCCACAGCGTCCATTATCTGCGCGACGTCGTCCGCCGTCTGCGCGTCCGTCTCGGCCGCGTTGGCCTCGTCGGTCTTGGTCTGGGCCTCGGCATCGGCCTGCTGCTTGGCCTGCGCCTCGGCATCGGCCTTGGCCTGCGCCTCGGCCTCGACCTTGGCCTGCGCCTCGGCCTTGGCCTGCGCCTCGGCCTCGGCCTTGGCCTGCGCCTCGGCCTTGGCCGTGGCCTCCACCGATGCCTTCTCGGCCTTCTCGGCCGCGGCCTTGGCGGTGGCGTCCTTCTCGGCTTTGGCCTTGGCCTCGGCGGCCTTGGCCTTGGCCTCGGCGGCCTTCTTGACGGCTTCCTCGGACTTGGCCTTCTCCTCGGCGGCCTTCTTCTTGGCTTCCTCGGACTTGGCCTTCTCCGCGGCGGCCTTCTTCTTGGACTCGGCGGCCTTCTTCTTGGCTTCCTCGGCCTTCTTCTTGGCCGCCTCCTCCTCCGCCTTCTTCTTCTTCGCCGCGAGCTGCGCCGCCTCGGCCTTTTCCTTGGCGGCCTTGGCGTCGCCCTTGGGCTCCGGCGGCATCTTCATGTCGGGCGGGATGGACTCGGGCTTGGAATTGGCGACGCCGCTCGCGGCGTCAGCCTGCAGGCGCTGGCCGCCGTCGATGCTTTGGGCGTTGCCGAAGTTGTCGGCGAGGTCGAGGCCGCCGTCGTAGAGGTCCCAGGTCTCCTGACCCGTGATGCTGACCTCGGTCGTGAAATCCGTGCCGCGCACGCTCGCGACCGCCGACGGGGTGCGGACCTGGAAGCGCCTGCTGGCCATCTTCTTGACCCAGGCGCTCATCTTTCCGAGGGTCAGCCGCACGTTCACCCGGCTCGGGGAGGCCCCCTCGAACTGGAAGGTCGTCCTGGCGCCGAGCTGCAGCTTCGTGCCGTCCATGAATACGACCAGGGCCCTTCCGTCGGGCCCCGTCTTGATCTGGTCGCCGGACTGCATGGCCGACTGCGACGCGGCGGGCTTGAAGGCCGGCTCGCCCATCTTCTGTATCTCGACTTGGCCCACGACCGCGCTAAGGACGGCGCCTACGGGGGCCGGCGCCTCCTTCCTGCCGAAGCCGAACTGGGCCTGGGCCGGGAGCGCCAGAGAAAGCACGATCAACGCCGCGGGCGCGGCGCGAAGGCACTGACCGATGAACGAAGTGTGCATGGGATGTCCTCCAGTTGTCTTATTGAAGAAAGTTCCTACGAAGTGTAACGGATTTCCGGCCGGTTGACAAGGTCATTTTTTGCGTTATTTTGGCCCCGGTCCAGAGCGGACGATCCAGAGGCGCCCCCGGTGGACGCGGATGTCGACGCGGGAACCCGCGGCCCGCTCGGCGAGGCCCCGCCCTCCCGGGCGCGGGGCCTCCCGGCGCAGTTCGCGGCGGAGGCCGCGGGTCGTGACCAGGCACCCGCGGCCGGCCGGGACCATCGAGACGGTCCGGCCGCGCCGGGCGTCGAAGGCGTAGGCCCCGGGACCGACCAGCTGAGCGGAGCCGGCGCCGTCGTCGACGAGCGCGATGGGGATCCGTCCGGCGCAGCGCTCGGCCACGGCGAGGTTGGCGAGCAGGTGATCGAGGCGTCCCCCGAGAGCGCCCGCGACCCACACGGCGTCGGCCCCGAGCCGCGCGACGAAGCGCAGGGCCTTCTCGAAGTCCGAAGTCTCCTCGTCGAAATCGCAGAGGTAGGTCGTCTCTTTCCAGCGCGGCAAGGGCGAGGGAAGCGAGTCCATGTCGCCGATCACGACCTGAGCCCGGACCCTCAGGCGGACGGCGTGGCGCAGCCCCCCGTCCGCGCAAACGACCAAGGACGCCTCGCGGGCCAGCGCGCGTACCCGCGCGGGGCGGGGCAGCTCGCCGTTGAGGAGGAGCAGGACGCTCGTCACTCCTTCGGGGGCCCGCCTTTGCGCCCGAGACGCTCGATCCGCCCGATGAGGCTGGTGGTCGAATAGCCCTTTTTCAGACGGACGAGCGCCACTCGGCCGGCATACCGCCGGCCGGCGACCTGGTCCACCGTGTAGTCCGCTCCCTTGACCAGGACGTCCGGCCGGAGCTTCTCAAGGAGGCTCTCAGGCGTGTCCTCTCCGAAGGAAGTCACGGCGTCCACGCAGGCCAGGGCCGCGAGCACGCGGCAGCGGTCGGCCAGGCGGTTGACCGGGCGGCCGCTGCCTTTCCCGAGCCGGCGCGCCGAGGCGTCGGTGTTGACGCCGACGATGAGGGCGTCCCCGAGGAGCCGGGCCCGTTCGAGTAGGTCGACGTGTCCCGGATGCAGGATGTCGAAGACGCCGTTGGTGAAGACGACGCGCCGGCCCGCCCGCGCCCAACGAGACCGGAGCGCCGCCAGCCTTCGCGGCGTCAGGATCTTCGCCTTAGAGCCCGGGCTCTTAGTGCGCTTTGGGGGCATCGGGGAAGAGGGCGCCCTCGACGAGCCCGCAGAGGATCTGGATGACCGTGATGTGGACCTCCTGGATCCTGGCGACCGTCCGGGAAGGGACGCAAAGGCAGAGGTCGCAGAGCCCCTTGAGCTTCCCGCCGGACTCGCCGGTAAGCCCGAAGACGGCCAGGCCGAGCTCCCGGGCGGCGCGCGCCGCCCTAAGCACGTTTGGGGAGTTCCCGCTCGTCGAGATGGCCACCGCGATGTCTCCGGGCTTGGCGTGGGCCTTGAGCTGACGCGCGAAGACCTCCTCGTAGCCGAAGTCGTTGGCGATCGAGGTCAGGTCCGAGGTGTTCACCGTGAGCGCGACCGCCGGAAGCGGGGGGCGGTTGCGCTCGAAGCGCCCGACCAGCTCGTCGGCGAAGTTCTGGGCGTCGCAGGCCGAGCCGCCGTTGCCGAAGGTCATGATCTTCCCGCCGCCGCGATAGGCGGCGATGAGCCGCACGGCCATCTCGGCGACGACGCCGGCGTGGTCTTTCGTGCGCGCGATCGTGTCCGCGCTCTCGCCTAGCTGTTCGGCGACCGTCTGGGTGATCTTGTCCATGGTTGTCTCTATCCTCATGTCATCGCGCCGGACCCGGAGGGGCCCGGTACCCAGTTTCCTCTGGGACGGCTTTGGGGCGGCGGTGCGGCTTCCGCGGGCTCCTCCATCCGGAGCTCGTCGGCGAAGCGCGTGTCGAAGTCTCCCGACGCGAAGCGGGCGTGGCGGAGGACCCTCTGGTGGAACGGCACGGTCGTGGCGATGCCGTCCACCCGGAACTCTCCCAGCGCCCGCAGGGCCCGGCTGATCGCCGCGCGGCGGGTGTCGGCGCCCACGATGAGCTTGGCCAGCAGGCTGTCGTAGAAGGTGGGCACGGTGTAGCCCGCGTAGAGGTGGGTGTCCACCCGGACGCCGGGTCCGGCGGGCAGTTCGAGGCTCGATATCCGGCCCGGGCAGGGGGCGAAGTCCCGGTCCGGGTCCTCGGCGTTGATGCGGTGCTCGATGGAGTGGCAGCGGATCTCGGAGGCGCGCGCCTGGTCGAAGGAGAGCCTCTCGCCCGCCGCCAGGCGTATCTGCTCGGCCACGAGGTCGAGGCCGGTGACCGTCTCGGTGACCGGGTGCTCGACCTGGAGGCGGGTGTTCACCTCCATGAAGTAGAAGTCCCCGTCGCGGTCGAGGAGGAACTCCACGGTCCCGACGTTGGCGTAGCGGCAGGCCTTCACGATCCGGAGCGCCGCCTCCTGCAACCGGCGGCGCGTCCGCGGGGTGACGGCGGGAGAGGGGGACTCCTCGATGAGCTTCTGATGGCGGCGCTGGACCGAGCAGTCGCGCTCCACGGCCGCGACCGCGGAGCCGTGCCGGTCGGCCATGATCTGGATCTCGACGTGGCGCGGCCTCTCGACGAGCTTCTCGACGTAGAGCGAGCCGTCGCCGAAAGCCGCCTTGGCCTCCGCCCCGGCGCGCTCCAGCGCGGGGCCGAGGCCGGCGTCCTCGCGGACCACGCGCAGCCCCTTGCCGCCGCCTCCGGCGGCGGCCTTGACCATGACGGGCAGGCCGATCCGCCGGGCTCCCCGGATCAGGTCCTTGACCGCCGCTCCGCCGTCCGAGGGCCCGTGCGGGTCGCGGGCGGCGGTGCCGGGGACCACAGGGACGCCGCAGCGTCCGGCGAGCTCCCTGGCGGCGGCCTTGTTCCCGAGGACCGATATGGCGTCGGCCGGCGGGCCGATGAACACGATGCCTCGCTCGGCGCAGGCCCGCGCGAAGGCCGGGGCCTCCGCGAGAAAGCCGTATCCGGGGTGGATCGCCTGCGCTCCGGTCAGCCTCGCGGCGGCCACGATCCGCTCCGCTTTCAGGTAGCTTTCCGCGGCCGGACCCGGCCCGATGCAGACGGCCTCGTCGGCCATGCCGAGGTGGCGGCAGGCGCGGTCGGCCTCGGAGTAGACGGCGACGGTCCTCACGCCCATCTCACGGCAGGCCCGTATCACCCGGACCGCGATCTCCCCCCGGTTGGCGACGAGGATCTTACTGAACATGGATATCCACCTCGACCCGGTGCGTCCAGAGGTCGACTTTCGCCGTCAGGACCTCGGTCTGCCCGTCGCGCACGGAGACCCGGTATTCCCCTCCCCGCACGTGCTCGGGGATCCACCGCTCCTTGCGCGAAGAGGCCCCCGCGCCGCCGGTCTTCAGACGCTTCGAGATCTCGGCGTCCGATCTCGCGCGCCATTCGAGCAGCGTCTGCTCGCCGCCGGGAAGGCGGTATCTCTCCACGAGCGCCACCGCCTCCGAGCCCGCGCGGGCGGAAAGCACCCGCACGGCGCGCTCGAGGTAGGCGATGTCGTCTTGGTCGCGGCAGAAGCCGCGAGCCATGTCGAAATCCTCGACGGCCCGCTCGAACCCTCCGAGGTCGTAGCGGCTGTCGGCGCGGGCCAGGAGTAGGTCGCAGCGCTCGGCCGATGAGAGATCCGGGAAGCCCAGCAGGACGCCGTATTCGCGCTCGGCCGCCGCCGTGTCCCCGCGATGGTTGCGGTAGAGGTCCGCGAGGATCGTATGCAGCTGGATGAGCCCCGCCCGCCCGAGGCGCGACGGGAACCTCTTCGCCGCCTTCAGCGCCCGCGCGCAGTTCCGCGCGGCCGCGGCGTAGTCCTGGATGTGATAGGCCGTCTCGCAGAGGTAGGCGTTGACCATGGGATCCAGGGGGTTGATCCTGGCGGCCTTGCCGATGGGGCCCAGCGCCGCGGTGTAGTCGCGGCGCTCGATGGCCGTCTCGATGTCCTCTATAAGGTGCCACCAGTAGGCCCGCCGCCACGCGCCGTCCTCGAGCACCAAATGGAGCCAGTCCTCCTCGGCGGGCTTGCCGGAGACGAAGAGCTTGTACCGCGCGAACCCCCGGCCCTCGGCGACTTCCTCTACGCGGACGTCGTCGAACTGCCAGACGGAGTCGTCTTGCAGCCGCTTGAACAGCGGCAGGGGGCACGTGCTCCTGGAATCGGCCGAGAGCAGGGCGTAGGCCTTCGCGTAGTCCCGCTCCTTCAGGGCGACAAGGTAGTCCACCGTGGTGTCGAGGAGCATCCGGCCCGGCGTCCGTTGCGATTGCCAGAAGTAGGCGTAGAGCAGAGCGCCGACGATGAGAAGGACCAGGCCGAGGACCGTGGAGAACACGGGCCGGGCCTGGACGCGTCGGAGCGTCATCGCGCCCAGCCGCTCTCGCCTCTCGGGCTTGTGCCCGCGCGGCGCTTCCTTTTCGACCGGCTTCGGCTTCAGCCTCGGCGCAACGTATCCGGGCGCTCTCCGGCCCTCGTCGGCGTCGGAGCGCGGCTTTCTCTCGGCGGGAGCGGCTTCGTCTTTGGGCTCGTGCCGGGCCTCGGGAGGGGGCTGGTCCTCCCGGGAGGGCCGCTTCGGCTCCGGTTTCGGCTGGGACGGCTCTTTCTTTCCCCCGGCGATGCGCCGGATCATGGTCTTGGGGAGTCCCAGCACGGCGTCCTTCCGCTTCTTTTCCTCTTCGCCGTTCCCCTCGTCGCCGTCGCCCTCCGGCGAGGACGAGGGCGCGGCTTCCCGCGAAGGCTCGCGGACGGGCGCGGCTTCCTGCGGAGGCTCGCGGACGGGCGCGGCCGCCTTTCCGGCGGAGGGGCCGCGGGGCTCGGCCGGTCCGGTTCCGGCGGCGTCGACGCGCTCGCCGCAGACGTCGCAGTAGTTCTTGGCGGCGGAGTTCTTGAAGCCGCAGGCGCCGCAGACGCGCACGACGCGCCCGCCGCATTCGGCGCAGACGGGCTGCTGAGCCTCGGGGGAGCCCGGGGCCCCGCATTTAGAGCAGAGGACTTTTGACGGCTTGCCGCTCACGTCACCGGGGCCTGATGAAGAAGAGCGGCTGGCCGTACTCGACCGCGCTCCCCTCCTCGATGTGAGCCGAAACGATGCGGCCCGAGACCGGAGCCGCTATCTTGTGCTCGGAGTCGCCGGTCTCGACGAGCCCGAGGGTCTGGCCTTCCTTCACGTCGCGGCCGCGCTCGGCGGCGGGCGGCTTTCCGAGGGCGCTCGACCGGAAGACGCCCACCTCGGGAGAGGTGACCGCAACGAGGGGGCAGGGAGGGAAGGACGGCTCCGGGACGCCGGCGCCCTCATCGAGCCGGAGATGGATGCCGTCGCCGCCGCGCCGGTACGAGACCTCGGCCAGGTCGGTCGAGCGCAGCCAGTCCATGACGCTCTTGATCGGTGTCGAAGGGGTGGGGGGGCGCATGCTCTACCTCTTCTTTCTCGCCGCCCGCCTGCCGCGCGGGCTCCTGGCCGAGCCCGGGGCGGCGGCCCTGGGGCGGCGGCCCCGCGGGGAGGACTTTGTGGATGCGGCGCGGCGTTTCCGGTGAGCGGCGCGCCGCCTCCGGGCGGCGGTCGGCGCGGAGCGGCCTTTCTTCCTCCTCAGGAGATTCAGGGGGTTCGGCGGGAGCAGGCCGGCTTCCATGGGGTCGAACGCGTTGGGGAGCATCTTGAACATCCGCGTGCGGGTGATGGCCTCGCGGCTGGAGTCGGTGCCGATGTCCACGGTGATGAGCTGGGTGTCCTTCGCGCTGAACTCGAGCATTACCTGCCGGCAGGCGCCGCAGGGCCTCGCGGAGCGCCCGATCACGCAGATGGCCCGGAGCGCCTTGGCTCCGCGGGTGACGGCGTTGAATATGGCGACGCGCTCAGCGCAGAGGCTCAGGCCGTAGGAGGCGTTCTCGACGTTGGCGCCGGAGAAGTACTTCCCCGAGTCCGTGAGGACGGCCGCGCCGATGGGATAGCGCGAGTAGGGGCAGTAGGCCTTGCGGCGCGCCCGCTTCGCCATATCGATGAGCTTGCGGATTTCCTTTTGGATCATGGACCCACCCTCCTTCCGTTGAAAACCGCCTTCATCTCGCGGTCGAAGGCGGCTTTGAGCGTCTTCCGGTCACCCGCCGGCAGGAAAAGGTGGTCCACCGCCTCGATCGCGACGCGGGCGAGCTCGTCGATCGAGAAGCCCATCCCGCGCGCCGTCCGATACTCGTCGGTCAGCCTGATGCCGATGACGCCGGGGTCGTCGGTGTTCAGCGTGACCGGCGCGCCGGCCTCGTAGAAGCGCCGCAGGGGATGCGAGGCCAGGTCCCGCACCGACTTCGTCCGGAGGTTCGAGGTGATCGAGATCTCGAGCGGGATCCGGCGCCGGACGATCTCCCGGAGCAGGGGCTCGTCCCCGTGGACTCCGACGCCGTGCCCGATGCGGCGCACGCCGAGCTCCAAGGCCCCGCGGACGTTCTCGGCGCCGCCCGTCTCGCCGGCGTGGCACGTGGAGGGGATCCCGAGCCGGCGGGCCTCCTGGAAGAGGTCGGCGTACTCGGCGATGGGATGGCTGGCCTCGTCGCCGGCCAGGTCCATGCCGACGACGCCCGGCTCGGCGAGCCCGTTGGCCGGATCGTAAAAGGACTTCAGTCCCTCCAGCGTCGCGCGGTTCTCCTTCCGGCCGAGGCCCCGGTACAGGCAGAGGATCACGCCGCTCGTCACGGCGTGGTCCTTGAGGCCCCGGCGCAGGCCGCGCAGGGTGGCCTCGACGACCTGCGGGATCGGGAACTTGTCGTGCGCCTGCAGGGCGGGCGCGAAGCGGACCTCGAGATGCCGGATGTTCTCGGCCGCGCAGTCGGCGGTCAGCTCGTAGGCGATGCGCTCGAGCGAGGCCGGATCGCGGAGCAGCGGGTACAGGCGCTCGAAGACCTCGAGGAACTCCTCGAGGGAGCGGCAGTCCGGCGACACGGTGACGAAGCGCCGCAGGTCCGCGGCGTTATCGGCGGGCAGCCTGATATTGAGGCGCTTCGCGAGGTCGAGGACCGTCTCCGGGCGCAGCGAGCCGTCGAGGTGGCAGTGGCTGTCCACTTTCGGCATCGCGCGGAGGACCTCGGCCTCGGCGTCAGCGGACATACTTCCCGATCAGCAGATCCAGTTTCGCCGCGGTCTTCTTGTCCATCGCGTCCGGCTGGGTGAAGATCGCGCCGCGCAGGGCGCTCGCGCAGGCGCAGCTTCGCGGCGCTCCGGCGAGCTTCGGCAGGACCGCCTCGATGAGCCGCTGGGCGTTCGCCACGTTGGCCGCGAGGTGCTCGACGACCTTCTCGGTCGAGACCTCGTCGTCCTCCTTCCAGCAGTCGTAGTCGGTCACCATCGCCACCGCCGAGTAGCAGATCTCGGCTTCGCGGGCCAGCTTCGACTCCCCGATCGCGGTCATGCCGATGACCGAATAGCCCATCCGGCGGTGCATGTGCGACTCCGCCTTGGTCGAGAACGCGGGGCCCTCCATGCAGGCGTAGGTGCCTCCCCGGTGGGACGCGATGCCGAGCCCGCGGGCCGTCTCGTGGAGCAGGTCCGACGTGGCGTCGCAGAAGGGGCGCGCGAAGGCGACGTGCGCGACGACTCCCTCGCCGAAGAAGGTCGAGCGCCGCCCCTTCGTCTCGTCGACGAGCTGCTCGGGCAGCACGAAGTCGCGCGGCTTGAGCTCCTCGCGCAGCGATCCGACCGCCCCCATGGCGAGGATGCGTTCGACGCCCAAGGATTTCAGGGCCCAGATGTTGGCGCGGCTGTTGATCTCGGAGGGCATGATGCGGTGCCCTCGCCCGTGGCGAGGCAGGAACGCGCAGCGCGCTCCCGCGATCGTGCCGGTCACGACCGCGTCGGAAGGCTCGCCGAAGGGGGTCTCGATTGGGACCTCGCGCACCTCGCGGATGTCCTTCATGCGGTAGAGGCCGGAGCCTCCGATCACGGCAAACCGCACTTTCTCGTCGATCTTGTCGGGCATGGTCAGGGTGTATAGCCGCCCTTGGGCAGCATCTCCCGGATGTTCTTTTCCAGCTCTTTGAGGTTGATCGGTTTCTTCATGTAGCGGATGTTGGGATCCTTGAGAAGGTCGCCCAGGACGGCCTGGTCGGCCGAGCCGCTGATGATGATGATCGGGATCTCCGTCGTGCGCCAGTACTCATGGATCTTCCTCGTCGCCGTCGAGCCGTAGACCCCGGGCATCACGATGTCCATGATGATCAGGTGGGGCATCTCCTGCTCGGCGATCGCGAAGGCCTGGGCCCCGTCGGTGGCCTCGAGCACCCGATGGTGCTGCGACTCGAGGAAGTCCCGCAGCATCTCCCGGATGTCCTTGTTGTCGTCGGCGACGAGGATCTGCGCGATCATGGCTTCCCCGAGGCGGCTTCGGCGAGCTGCTCGGCGTAGATCGGAAAGCGGGAGGTGAGCGCGCGGACCTTCTCGCGGATCGCCGCGAGCGCCGCGTCGTCGTCCTTGCGGCCGAGCGCGTCGTCGATGAGCTCGGCGACCAGGTCCATCTCGGGCTCGCCCATGCCGCGCGTCGTCACGGCCGGGGTGCCGATGCGGACGCCGCTGGCGATCATCGGCTTTTGCGGATCGAACGGGATGGCGTTCTTGTTGACGGTGATCCCGGCCCGGTCCAGCGCGGCCTCGGCCTCCTTTCCCGTCACGTTCTTCGGGCGCAGGTCCACGGAGAACATGTGGCAGTCGGTCCCCCCGGAGACGATGCGCAGCCCACTCTCCTGCAGGGATCTCGCCAGCCGCCGCGCGTTCGCGAGCACCCGCTTCTGGTACTCCGCGAACTCGGGCTTGAGGGCCTCTGCGAAGCAGGCGGCCTTCGCCGCGATGACGTGCATGAGCGGCCCGCCTTGAGTGCCGGGGAAGGTGAGCTTGTCGACGGCTTTCTTGTGCTTCTCCAGGCACAGGATCATGCCGCCGCGCGGCCCCCGCAGCGTCTTGTGGGTCGTCGTCGTCGTGAGGTCCGCGTGCGGGATCGGCGAGGGATACAGCCCGGCGGCCACGAGCCCCGCGTAGTGGGCGATGTCGGTGGCGAATACGGCGCCGACCGAATCGGCCATGCGCCGGAAGCGCTCCCAGTCGAACACCCGGGAGTAGTTCGAGGCGCCGATGAAGAGCATCTTCGGCTTGCGCTCGGCGACGAGCTTCTCGGCCTCCTCGTAGTCGATCGTCTCGGTGTCCCTCCGCACGTTGACCGGGACGATGTCGAAATACCGGCCGGAGAAGTTCAGCGGGTGGCCGTGGGAGAGGTGCCCGCCGTGGGCGAGGTTCAGGCCCATCACCGTGTCGCCGGGCTCGATCATGGCGAGGTACGCCGCGATGTTCGCCTGCGTGCCCGAGTGCGGCTGGACGTTCGCGTGCTCGGCGCCGAAGAGCCTCTTCGCCCGGTCGATGGCGAGCCGCTCGGCGACGTCCACGAACTCGCAGCCGCCGTAGTAGCGGCGTCCGGGGTAGCCTTCGGCGTACTTGTTCGTGAGGACCGATCCCTGGGCCTCGAGCACGGCCTGGGAGACGTAGTTCTCGGAGGCGATCAGCTCCAGGTTGTCGACCTGCCTGCGCGTCTCGGCGATCAGAGACTCGTAGAGCTCGGGATCCTGCGATCTAATGCTTTTCAGGGACATGTTTTCCGATGATGCTCTCCAGGCCTTCTTCGAGGAGGTCCCGGCAGCGGCGATAGGCCGCGTCCGGCTGCCCGATGGGGTCTTCCACGTCGCGTTCGCCCCAGCCCGCCGCCTCCGAGAAGAGCCGCACCTTCGAGCCGAACTCCGGGTATTCGTCCAGAAGATACTCGCGGTGGCCGCGGGTCATCGGCAGCACGACGTCCGCCCAGCCGAGGATCTCCCGCCCCACCAGCTGCGGCGTATGACTGATCTCCGCGACGCCTCGCTCCGCGAGCGCGCGGCACGCGCCGGGGGGGACCTGGAAGTAGCGTTCGGCCGCCACGCCGGCGGAACGGGCCTCCCAGCCGGCCATCCCGCGGTCGGCGGCCTTCTTGTTCATGAGGAACTGCGCCATCAGGCTGCGGCAGGTGTTGCCCGTGCAGATGAAAAGAACCTTCATTGGTCTCGTTTCAGGCGGCTTCGGAGGCCGCCTTGAGCACCTCTTCCCGCTTCAGCGCGCCCTCGCGGAGCACGCGGACGTTCGAGCCGCTGGCGTCCACCACCGATGACTCGGCGCCCCCGGTGCTCCCGGCGGCCACGATGTAGTCCGCCGCGCCGGAGAAGGCCTCGACGGCCTCGGAGCCCTCCGTTAGGGCCGGCGTTCCGGAGCGGTTCGCGCTGGTGCTCGCCCACGGGACGCCGGCCGTCGACAGCAGGCTCAGCGTCACCGGATGCGCGGGCATCCGCACGGCCAGCGTGGGAAGCTCCGGCAGCCCCGGCATGAGCCGCCTCCCCTCCGGGGTGGGGCGCAGCGCCAGCGTCAGCGCGCCGGGCCAGAACCTTTCGGCCAAAACCTCCGCCCACGGAGTCCACTCGACCCAACGCCGGGCTTCTTCCTTAGAATGTACCAAAATCGGCAGGGGTTTCCTAGAATCGCGATTCTTGATCCGGTAGATCCGGCGGGAGCCGCTTCCGGAGAGGGCGGTCGTGCCGATGCCGTATACGGTGTCGGTGGGGAAGACGACGATCCTGCCCGCCGCCGCCGCCCGGGCGACCTCAGCGAGCGCTTCCGGCGCCAGGGTTTCTCCCGGGGCCAGGCGGATGATCCTTGTCACGCCGCTCGGCGTCCGGCTGGGTGGAACATCAGGACGAACTCCCCGAGGAGCTTGCCGCGGCTTTCCAGGACGCGGCGGACCCCGCCGACGGAGCCGGTCAGCCACTCCTCATGCACCTTGCTGAGCTCCCGGCACGCGACGGCCTGGGCGTCGGCGCCGAGCGCCTCCTCGGCCCTGCCGAGCAGGTTCAGGACCCGGTACGGGGACTCATAGACGACGATGGTCTTCCCCATCGCGGCCGCGGCCTCGAGGGCGCGGCGCTGCTTCGAGCGGGAGCGGGGCAGGAAACCGAGAAAGACGAAGGCATCCCCCGGCAGGCCGGAGCCCGCGACGGCGGTGGCGGCCGCGCAGGGTCCGGGGAGCGGGCAGACCGGCAGGTCCCTGGCGCGCGCCAGCGCGACGAGCCGCAGCCCCGGGTCGGAGATGACCGGCGTCCCCGAGTCCGAAACCAGGGCCAGGTCCTCCCCCGCGGCCAGGCGGGAGAGAATGCGCTCGACGCTCCGCTCGTCCCGGTCTTGGTACCGGATCAGCGGGGTGCCGAGCCCGTGGTGGGCCAGCAGCTTGCGCGTCCGGCGCGTGTCCTCGCAGTAGATGGCGCGCACCTCACGCAAGGTCCGTAGCGCGCGCGCGGAGAGGTCTTCAAGGTTCCCTATGGGAGTGGGGACGACGTAGAGCATCAGCGGCTCTCGCGGGTCCCGGCGCCGTCGATGCGGCCGGTCTCCTCCGCCGGGGCTCCCGGGTCGGGCTCGGTCGAGCCGTCGGCCTCGGCCTCGCGGGCTTCCACGCGCATGAAGGCCTCGACCACCTTGGGATCGAACTGGGTCCCGGCCCCTCGCTTGAGCTCCCCGAGGGCTTTTTCGCGGGTGAGGGCCTTGCGGTAAGGCCGGTCGGTGTTCATGGCCTCCCAGGCGTTGATGACGGCGACGATCCGGGAGCCGAGCGGGATCTCCTCGCCCCGGAGCCCTTCCGGGTAGCCCTTGCCGTTGTACCACTCCTGGTGGTATAGGACCATCTTCGAGACGGGCCCCAGGAATTTCACTCGGGCCAGGATCCGGTGGCCGATGGTCGTGTGCTTCTTGATCTGCTCGAACTCCTGGGGAGTGAGCTTCCCCGGCTTCGACAGGATCGCCTGGTCGATGCCGATCTTCCCGATGCCGTGCAGCATCGTCGCGTACTGCATGTAGCGGGCCATCTGCTCCGGCAACCCGAGCTCGTCGGCCACCGCTCGCGCGAGCTCGCTGGAATGCTCGCCCCGGTCCTGGGTGTAGGAGTCCTTCTCGTCGACGGCCCGGGCCAGCATCTGGACGATCTGGAGGTAGAAGACCTGAAGGTCGTCGTACATCTTCTGGTGGTGCAGAGTGAGGGCGGCCTCGCCGGCCAGCAGCGTCAGGAACCTGAGCTTCGTGTCGTCGGGGACCGCGGTGCCGCCGGTGTCGTGGATGTTCAGCACGCCCACGGGCGTCGACTTCAGCATCATCGGGACCGACAGGAACGGCTCGTCGTCATTGCCGTCCTCCCCGCCGGGATGGACGTAGCGGGGGTCGAGCTTCGGCTTGGTGATCTGCAGCGGACGCCCCGATTTGAACGCCCGGCCCGCGACGCCTTCCCCCGGCTTGAGCTTCAGGCGGGGCCTGCCCGCCGGGATGGGGCTCTTCGCCGCGACGACCGAAAGGAGCTTCTGGTCCTCGTCGTAGAGCATGACCGTGCCGCGTTTCGAGTTGAGGAGACGGCAGGCTTTGTCGATGACGAGCGAGCAGAATTCCTCATGAGAGACGTTCCCGGTGCGGGCGACGCCGTAATCGTGAAGCGCCAGGAGTATCGTGAGCAGCTCGTCGAGCCGCTCCGGCGAGACGGACCGGCCGGCCGCCGCGAGCGCGGGGTCGGGGGCGTTCACCTCGAGGGCGTAGAGCCGGCGCAAGACCGCGATCAAGGCCGCCAGAAGGATCGCGGCGAGGGCCGCGAGGATCCAAAAGCCGGTCATCGCGGCAGTTTAGCAAAAATGGCGGGGGACTGCTTTAAGCTTAACCGAGGGGTCAGATTATCCCGCCCGACTAAGAGGACACGCTGGTGAGTCCGAACAAATCAAGAAAAGAGTCGGAACGCTTTTCTTGCGACGTTGTTCCCAATGACTGGAGGGTGTAAACGCCGCAGGGCAAGCCTGCGGCGTTGGCTGGCCTGCGGCGCTGAGATCGCTATTCGCTTCGGATGGAGGTCAGCTCGCGCAGGGCGTTGCGGCGGTTCTCCTCGTCCTCGTCGTGCTCGACGACCCACTCGAGCAGCTCGCGGTAGCGCTCGGGAGGCAGCATCCCGCGCAGCTGGAACAGGGCCCCGGCGCGGGCGATGGCTGCGGGGTCCTTCTTGACGTATTCCACGAGGAGGGGGATGGCGGTCGCGTGCCGCGAGGCGAAGAGCGCGGTCGTCAGGAGCAGGCGCATCTTCTCGTCGGAAGCCTCGGCGCGGGCCTTCAAGAGGCGCTCGACCTCCGCGTCGTCGGCGGCGACTCCGAGCTTGACGGCCGCCTGATGGCGGGTCTCGAACTTCTTGCGGCGGTCCGCCACCAGCTTCCGGAGCCGGGGGGCGCTCTTGCGCAGGGCCGCGCGGGGGATATCGGCACGCCAGGCCGCGGCCGCGGCCTCCCGGTGGGTCGCCCGCCTGGACTCCGACCAGCGCACGACGCGATCGAGGATCTCCTCCCAGAAATGCCGGGCGGTCAGAGCGGCCACGTCGGGCGCCTCCAGCGAGCGTTTCAGCAACAGCGGCAGGGTCTTCTCCCCCTCCCACAGCGCCAGGACCTGGAGGGCGTGGTAGCGCACCTGCCAGTTGTCGGCCTCCTTGGGCGTCAGAGAGAAGGCCGGCATGCGGTGTTTGAAGCGGGTGGACGCGATCTCGCGGATGAGCGGCAGCGCCTCCTCCACGCGCAGGCGTTCCGCGCCGATGAGCCCGAACGTCCGGAACAGAGGCTCCTCGGATTGCAGGAGGGCCAGGAAGAACGGGGCGAGCCGAAAGTCGCTTTCCGAGAGCAGCTGGAGGCTGAGCTCCGTCTGCCGGCGCGTTGCGGGCGCGTTGCGGCTGAATAGGTTCAGCAACCAGCGCAGGTCCTGGTTGCTCTCGGGCTTGGTCCGGCCGATGCGTTCAAGCAGGGGACGCCGCCTCTCGGGGCGGGAGGCGGTGATGTACCGCTGGACCAGCTCGGCCACGGTGAGGCCCGGAGGGATCTCCGCGACGGGCTCCTCCGCCTGGACGGCGGCCCCGGCGGCGGGAGCGGTGGACACCATGGTGATCTCGACGTTGTCTTCCTCCTCCCGGACCTCGATCCGGCCTCCGGGCGGGGCGTCCCCCGGGGCGGAGTCCGGATCCGCGCCCGCGGAGACGGCCGTCGCTCCGAGGAGCAGAGCCAATACAGCGGCCGCCGTCACCGGCTATTCCTTCGAGAGGATATACAGCTCATAGGAGGCGTTGTAGACGGCGAAGATGGAGTCCTGCACCTCGATGACCATGCGCAGCAGATGGCTGGCGCTGAACCGGAAGAAGTCGTCGACCGCCCACGTCTCGCCTTGGACCTCACCCTCGACGGCGAGGGCGTCCGTGTAGAGGGTGTTGAGGCGCAGCTGGACTTGCTGGATCTGCGCGATCAGGAGCCTCACCATCTCCGAGAGCTTGGGGTCGGGCAGCGCCTGCGTGGAACTCATGCGCACGCGCGTGGTGAGGTAGTAGAGGTTGTTGCGGATCTGCTCGGCGCCCTGCGCCAGGGTGTGGAAGTTGTTCCGGATGATGGCCAGGCTCGGCGCCGGGTCCTGCTGGCTGAAGGCGTA
Source organism: Elusimicrobiota bacterium (assembly GCA_043819795.1). Classification (GTDB taxonomy): domain Bacteria; phylum Elusimicrobiota; class Elusimicrobia; order UBA1565; family UBA1565; genus JBDREN01. Next base: position 14,769 of record JBDREN010000231.1, on the reverse strand, counting down.
CTTCAGGTTGTCGAGCTGGCCCTCGACGAAGCTCTGGATCTGTCGCAGGTTGGCGTCCTGCTGCGCGACCTGGTGGGCGATCGTTCGCACGACCTCCAGCAGCCGCGGGTCGGCGGAGACGCGGGCGGCCCGGTCGCGTGCCTGGATGAGCCCGTCCCAGAAGTAGCGCTCCTGCCAGAGGGTGGCCTGGCTCAGGTCCGCGGCGGCGGCCGCGGCCGCCGCCGGAAGGCGCGCGCAGGCGACCAGCACCGCCGCGGCTAGCAGTCCGTGGCAAAAGCATTTCGGATGGCGAAATCGCCTGGGGCGAGCCGAGCCAAGGCGCGACGAGGGAGCATGCCCGCAGGGTATGTAAGCGAAGAGGCCGCTTCCCAACGGCGTCTGGACGCGGCACTTCCTCGCGATAACGCTCGGTCGCAACGCAGGCGCAGGCCGCCTCCAGGCGATTGCGGGCCCCGGAAGGCTTTTGCCACGGACTGCTGGGACCAAGCTTCGCATCTTCATAGTGTAACAGGAAAACCGTCCGGTGTCAGGCCATGACCTTTATGACTTGCTGTACTTTTCTTGAATCAGGCCGTTCAAACGGATGGTTCCCAAAGTCAAGGAATCATAGCCAGACATCGCCATGACGCCGCCATCCGAAACGGCGACGGCGTCCTTGCGACGATTTACCTGATGACTGAAAGGTGTAAGCACCGCAGGGCTAGCCTGCGGCGCCGATTTGACTCACAGCGTCGGTTGTTGGTATCTTGAGTTCCACCCGACGTCAGCGAGGACTATGAAAGAAGCTTCCCATCTCGGCCTGGCCCGCAAGTACCGCCCCCAACTCTTCGAGGAAGTCGTGGGCCAGGAGGCCATCGCCACGACGCTGCGCAACGCCGTGGAGACGGGGCAGGCGAGCCACGCCTACCTCTTCTTCGGCCCGCGGGGGGTCGGCAAGACCACCTCGGCGCGCATACTCGCCAGGGCGCTTAACTGCCAGACCGGGCCCACGCCGAAGCCCTGCGGCAAGTGCCCGTCCTGCGAGGAGATCGCCGCCGGCGCCAGCATCGACGTCCTCGAGCTCGACGCGGCCAGCAACACGCAGGTCGACAAGATCCGGGAGATGATCATCGAGACCGTCTCGCTGGCGCCGAGCCGGGACCGCCACAAGATATTCATCATCGACGAAGTCCACATGCTCTCGACGAGCTCTTTCAACGCGCTGCTGAAGACGCTGGAGGAGCCCCCGCCCCACGCCATCTTTATCTTGGCGACGACCGAGCTCGCGAAGGTGCCTGCGACGATCGTCTCGCGATGCCAGCGCTTCCGTTTCCGCCTGATCGCGCACGACGTGGCGGCCGGCCACCTGCAGAAGATCGCGAAAGCGGAGAAGGTCAAGGTCGAGAAGGACGCGCTGGCTCTCCTGGCGCGCGCGTCCGGCGGGGCGCTGCGGGACGCGGTGGGCCTTTTCGAGCAGGCCTGCGCGTTCGGCGGGGACAAGCTGACGGTCGACGACGTGGCCGAGCTCATGGGGACCCTCCCGGACGAGTTCCTGCTCGGGATCGCGGAGGCGATCCTAGCCAAGGACGCGCCGAAGCTCGCCGAGTGGCTGGGCCGGGTGACGGCCGAGGGTTTCGACGCCGCGCAGCTTCTCAGGGACCTGCGCGGGCGGCTGGCCGAGGTCTACGCGCACCGCCTGGGTGTGGGCGCGGACCTGAGCGCGGAGTGGGGCGCGCTGGCGCGGCCGCACTCGCCGGAGACTTTCTCGTTGCTCATCAGGCGCGTGAACCGGACGCTCGAGGAGATGCGCGGCTCCGACTCGCCGCAGATCGCCTTCGAGCTGGGCCTCTACGGGATGCTCGAGTCGGCCTACGATCTGCGGGAGTGGGTGGCGCGTCTCGAGGCTCTCGAGCGGCGCCTCGCGTCCGCGCCGGGAGCCGGGTCCGGGACGCGCGCTCCGGCGCCTTCCTCCGGGGAGCGCGGCGCCGCCCCCCTGCCGGATCCCCGCTCCGACGGGCTCGCGCCCGCGCGGCCCGCCGAGCCCGCTGAAGGGGGCGGTGGGGCCCCCGCCGCCGAGGGCGGCGCGGGAGCCGCCGAGGATATCTGGCCGACCGTGCTTCAGCGCGTCCACGAGATGAAGCCGGCTCTGGCTTCGAGCCTCGAGGGCAGCCGCCTTCTCCCTTCGGAGGCCGACGCGTGGCGGCTCGTCTTCGGCCAGGCTTTCGACATGGAGCGCGCCAAAGCGCATCAGGCTGTGATCGAGCGGGCGATCCGGGACGTCGCCGGCCGCACGGTGCGGATCGGCTTCGCGGTCGATGAGAAGGCGGCCTCCCGGCCGAAGCGGGAAAAGCCCGCCAAGAAGGAGGATCCCGCCGAGGGATGGGTGGACGCCTCCGAGGCGTCCGGAGCGATCGACGACGCGGGCGTCAAGAAGGCTCTCGGAGTTCTCGGGGGACGCATCCGTCAAGTGAAGAAGAAGTCCTGAAGGGATGAAGAGCTTCGAGCGGCTGGTCCGTTCCTTCAAGCGTCTTCCCGGCATAGGGCCCAAGCAGGCCGAGCGGCTCGCCGTCCACCTGCTGGGGGCCCCCTCCTCCGAGGCGGAGGCGCTCGCCGAGGCGATCCGCGAGGCCAAGGCCAAGATCCGATCCTGCCCCGTCTGCTTCGACTATACGGAGAACGAGACCTGCCGTCTCTGCGCGGACCCGGGGCGGGACCCGAGCCAGCTCTGCGTCGTCGAGCAGCCGGCCGACGTGGCCGCGATCGAGCGCTCGCGGAGCTACTCGGGGCTTTACCACGTCCTGCACGGAAAGATCTCGCCCCTGCACGGAGTCGGCCCCGAGGGCATCCGCGTCAGGGAGTTCCTTACGCGTCTCGGACGCGCGGGGAGCAAGGTGTCCGAGGTCATCCTGGCCACGGACCCCGACACCGAAGGGGAGGCCACGGCCCTCTACCTGGCCAGGGAGCTCAAGGCTTTTTCGGTCCGGGTCACGCGCATCGCCCAGGGCGTGCCGCTGGGAGGGCACCTGGACTACATGGACGAGCGAACCCTGTTCTGCGCCCTGCGCGCCCGCAGGGACTTCACCGCGGACTAGCCGGGAATTCCCGCCGCGGATCTAGAACCGGCCCTTGGGCAGGCGTTTGCGCGGGTCGATGGAGCGGGGCCCCTCGCGTATCTCGAAGTGAACGTGGGGTCCGGTCGAGCGGCCGGTCGATCCCAGGGTCGCGATGACGTGCCCGCGCTTCACCCGCTGCCCTTCCTTCACCTTCATGCTCCGGTTGTGGGCGTAGAGGGTGGTGGTTTCCTGGTCGTGGCGCAGGATGACCACGTTGCCGTAGCCCTTGATCCGGTCGCCGGCGTATAGGACCTTGCCCGGCGCGGCGGCGAAGACCGGCACGCCGCTGTCGGCCGCGATATCGATGCCGTGGTGCCGCTTCCCCCAGCGTTTGCCGAACTCGGAGCTGACCACGCCCGCCCTCAGGGGCCATCGCCACGCTCCCTTGTAGACGGGGACCGGGAACGGCTCGGGGCTCGGGCGCCGCCGCGCGCGCCGCGCCTTCGGGGGCTTCTTGAGCACGCCGGTCGCGTAGAGCACGTCCAGCACGTCCCCTTCGTCGAGCGACTTGGAGTCGTGGCATTTCTTGAGGACCTTCGCGATGCGCGCGTAGCGGTCCGCCTCGCGAAGGATCCGGCGGCCTTCGGGAGTGGCGCGCAGGGCTTGGCGCCCGAGATCGCGGCCGAGACCCTTGAACGTGGAGCAGCCGGCGCAGAGAAGGATGCACGCGCCGCAGGCCGCGAGCGTCCGCGCCGCCGCGCCAACGCCTTGCCTTAGGCCGGGCGGCACGGCTGCCCTCCGGGCTGGACGCCGCGCCGCGACCGTGGCCGAAGCGGGGCGGGGCGGACGTTTCATCCGCGGGCGGGGAAGGCCGGCTAATCCTTGAGGACCGTCGCCAGGGCTTTGACCACCTTCGGGTCGAATCGGGCCAGCTCGGCCTCGCGTTTAAGCTCGCTCAAGGCCGCCTTCCGGTTCCAGGCCTCGCGGTAGGCCTTCCAGGAGGTGAGGGTGTCGTAATGCGAGGCCAGCTGGATGATCCGGGACCCCAGGGGGATGTCCTCGCCTTTGAGGCCCGAGGGGTAGCCTCCTCCCCCATAGGACTCGTGGTGGTGGCGGATCGCCTCGATGACCTTGTCGGAGACCTCGAGGCCCATCTCCTGGATGACCTTCTCGGCCTCGTTCACATGTCCCGTCATCACCTGCAGGTCGTAGTCCGAGTCCTCGCGGTTGAGCAGATGCTCGGGTATGAAGCGTTTGCCCACGTGGTGCAGGTGGCCCGCCTGCAGGACGAGCTCCTTGGTCTCCCCGTCGAGCTCCATCGCCTCGGCGAGGGCGTAGGAGAGCAGGGCCGTGCTGCGGCTCTGGCCGAGGGACCCGTCGAGCGCCTCGATCGAGAGAAGGATCTCGCGCCCCCCGTTCAGGGTAGGCTCCAGCTTCCCGTACCTCTTGTTGAAGGCGGGCGGGAACTTGTTGGGGTCAAGGAGGGGGTCCCTCAGCCCCAGCACTTCGTAGGTCGTCACGCGCCGGGTCTTACCCTTCACCTCGATCTTGGAGCGCTCCTCTGACATGAACACGGCTTCGGCAAGGGCCTTCTCGATCTCGACCCTCCTGTCGGGCAGCTGCCGCATGGCTTCCCGCAGATGCCGGATCGCCATGTCCATCTCGCCGAGCTGGGAGGCGAGCTTCCCGGCCTCGATCCAGCTTTCCGGCTTGGCCTTGCCCGAGGCGAGCGACTTCTCCAGCTCCTCGATCCTCTGCTCCAGCTGTTCGCTCTTCTCCGCATCGAGGCCCATGCGGACCCGCCTGTAGCGGATGAACCGGCTCGCCTTCTCGAAGGTCGCCTGGTCGATCAGGACGCTTCCCGACGGGCACATCATCTCGAGGCGCTGGGCCACGTTGACCGTGTCCCCGAAGGCGCTGTAGTTCTTCCTCCGCGCGGAGCCCACGAGCCCCACGATCGCCGGGCCCGAGGCGACCCCGATGCGCATCTTCAAGGGCAGGCGGGCCTCGGGAGCGCGGGCCTGCATCTGCAGCGCCGCCAGAACGCCCAGGACCGGGTGCTGCTGGAAGTGCAGGGGGGCGCCGAACTCCGCCATCACCCCGTCGCCGATGTACTTGTCCAGGTGGCCCCGGAAGCGGGCGATCACGGGCTCCATGACGGTGAAGTACTTGTTGAGCTCCTCGATCACCACCTCCGGCTGCCTGGCCTCGGAGTATTGCGTGAATCCCTGCAGGTCGGCGAAGAGGACCGTGATGAACTTCTTCTCGGTCATGATCTGGCGGTTGACGACCAGCCGGGCCACCTCGGGGTCGATCGCGGAGTAGAGGACCCCCTCCAGCTTCTCCTTGAGGGACTCGACGGCCCGGTTCTTGAGCTCCAGGTTCTGGTTGGAATCGACCAGGCTCTTCTGCAGCGTCTCCAGCTTGCGCTGCTTTTCCTTGAGGTCGACGACCAGCGACTCCGACTTGCGGTAGCGCTCGCTGAGCTTCTCGTTGAGCCTCCCCACCACGGCCCCGGCCAGGATCAGGAAGCTGCCCCACGCCAGGAGATGGAAGAAGAGGTTGAAGCTGGTCGGCTCCATGAAGAACTTCTCCGGGACGACTATCGCGTATAGGGAGACCATGAGGACAGAGAAGACGCTCTGGAGCACCGCGGTCCTCGAGTTGATGAGGAAGGCGGCGAAGAACACCGGGATGTAGAAGAAGCTGATGAAGGCGAGCTTGTTCTCGACGAAGTAGCCGATGCTGATGATGGCCGCGAGGGTGACGACGACGAAGGCTCTCTCGAAGTGGCGCTCGACGTACCTTCGGTACCAGGCTGCGAGGAGGTCTCTGACACCTATCTCGGGCGCGGCATCTTGCGCGGCTTCTTTGGCGGTGTCTTGGGTTATATCGTTGGCCATAGCCGGTGTCGTACTCCTTTTAAGAAGACTGGGGTTCGGAAGGAAGTATAACAGACAGAACCGGTTTTGTTAAGGTCGATTATGTCTCCCCTTGACAGCAAAAGGGGGCCCTGTTATCCTCCATATTGAATCAGTAGGAGGTCCCGATGCGCGTCCTCACCCCTCTGACGCCGCTACTTCTCTGTCTGGCCCTGCTCTGCGCTCCGCTGCGGGCGGACGAGCCCGACAAGCCGCCTCCGCAGGTCCCCGCTCCGGTCGAACCCGCTCCCGCTCCGGACAAGCCCGCTCCGCCGAAACCGGCGCCGGACGAGCCCGTCCCGCAGCCGGGCGTGCCGACCATCGACGACCTATTGGCGGAGCTCAAAAAGGCCGAGAAAGACAAGCGGGAAACGGTCCAGGTCGACGGCGACCTGGCCGCGCTGCTCGAGCGGCACGGTTTCTCGGCCGACGAGAACGGGGCCGTCACCCACCGGGAGTCCGCCGTTCAGATATCGCGGGCCATGCTCCGGCACGCCGATATAGACTTCAACGACGAAGGCGTCCTGGTCTACGCGAAAACGGAGCTGCCGGTCCGCAAGAAGCACATACCCGACATCCTCAACGGCCTTCTGAAGTTCGCCAAGGTGGCCCGCCACGCGCCCGCGGAGGTCGGGAAGGTCCTTCAGGCTTGGGGCGTGCCCCCCGCTTTCGACGGCTACCATCTGATCAATCCGGACGGCACGGCCACCCCCTACGGCCTGATGCTCTACGAGGGCCTGCGCGAGGACCCCGGGGCCCTTAGGCGGCTCAACACGCAGCGCTTCGGGCAATCCCTGCATCGGTTCGAGCAGGCCTACAGCCAGGCTTTCCATAACCATACTCCGCAGGCGGCGATAAGCCTCCTGGACAACGCATGGGGCAAACTAAGGAGCGGCAATATCAGCAAGGAGGGCGGGTCCGCCCTGGATCTCAGGCCCTACGCGGACATCGGGACACAGCTTGGCGAGTACCGGGGCCGTCTGCAGAGCGAGGTCGCGGCGGCCGAGAAGGAGGGCGACCTGCGGCGCCAAGGGGAGCTCACGGAGTACATCGCCACCCTCAACGTTTTGGAGAAGATGCAGTACCACCAAGAGATGAGGCTGCCGACAGCGGTCCCAGCTCCCGGCTCGCAGAGCCCGGTAGAAGCCTCGATCTGGGCGGAGGACCGGTCGCGCGGGCCAGGCACCGGCTGCTTCCCGGCATTCTGGACGCGCTGGATACGGTCGGCGAAAAGATCGGCCTGGGCCCGCTGGACTCCAGGCAGAAAGAGGCGCTCATCAAGGCCTTCCCCATGGGCGACTCCGTGTGGCGCATGGGCGCCCATGAGCTCTGGCGCCAGGGGCTCACCGGCAAGGGCGTCAAGGTCGGGGTGATCGACTCGGGCGTGGGCTATCACCCGGATCTCGAGGGCGTGATGGGGGGCCTCGACGAGACGGGCCTTCCGAGGAACTATACGACGCAGACCGGGCCGGGGGAGATGGGGCAGCACGGCACCCATGTGGCCGGGACGATACACGCCTTGGCTCCGGAGGCGGAGATCCACTCCTACAAAGCGATCGACGAAGGGAGCTTCCACGAGAACAGGATGATGAGCGCACAAGAGGAGACAACGGTGGCGAAAAGCATCATGGCTGCCGTGGACCAGGCGGTGAAGGACGGTTGTCACGTGATCAACATGAGCCTGGGCACTCGCGGCCTGCCGAGCGGGGACATGGCCCAAAAGATCGAGGAGCACGCGCGCAACGGGGTCATCTTCGTGATCTCCGCCGGCAACGAGGGCGGCGGCGGTATCGGGACCCCGTCCAACGCTCCGAGCGCGATCACCGTGGGGTCGCTCGACGCCCACAACGGGGTATCGACCTTCAGCTCCCGCGGGGCGAACTGGGACGTGGCGAAGTGCGCGCTGGCCGTCAAAACCGTGTTCATGGCCCCCGGCGAGAACATCTCCTCGACCAAGCTGCTCTTCAAGCCGGAGGCCAAGTATGCGCGCCCCAGCGACGGGTACATGAATCTCTCGGGGACGTCCATGGCCGCGCCGCACGTCGCCGGCTCGTCGGCCCTCCTGGTCCAGCATGCGCAGCTGGTCCAGCACCGGCTCAATATCATGAACCCCGTCAATATGAGCCGCGTGATCCAGGACGCCCTGGTCGAGAGCTCCGAGCGGATGCCGGTGCAGATCCTGCCCGGTGTGCCCGCCGAGCAACCGTTCCTGATCGTGGACCCGGTCGCCGCTCGCGAGAAGCTGGAGGAGCGGCTGAACGCGGAGAAGCTGAGGCAGGAAGCCGAGCTCCAGCGTCCCGCCATCTAGTGTAGCGCGTCATATGTCCCTTTACTTATTCTCTCGACGGAGGGTGCATTGATCCGTCGCATCAAACGTCAAGAAGCGTTGGACGCACTTCACTAGCCGCGCGGCCAAGCGCGGAACCAGGGGCCGTTCCCGGTCGTACATGCGGGTGTGCCCCTGTCCTATTTCCGGCGCCCGCTGGCCGTCGCCACCTTCCTATATATCGTCGTCCTCATCGGGCTCCAGTCCCGCGGCTTCTTCCGCTTGGAGTCCCCGCCGAGGCTGCGGCCCTACGCGCGCATCCCCTCCGTCCGGGTCGAGGGGCTCGTCGTCTCCGGTTTCAGCCCCAAGCGTCCCGGCGACCGCTATTGGCTGCGCGTGGACCGCACCGCGGGCCGTATTCATGAGCCGGTCGGCGTGATGGCCTACCTGCCGAGGGCCGATCCCTCGACCGCCTTGTTGCGGCCGGGCCGGCGGGTCGGTCTCGAGGGCCGGCTGCGGCTTCCCCGCTGGCCGCGCAACCCGGGCGCGTTCGACGAGAAGGCCTTCCTGGAGCGCCGCGGGGCCGTCTTCGTCCTGCATGCCAGGAAGGTGGAGGCCCTGCGCGGGCGCGCGCCGCCTTCATGGTTGCCTTGGGCGGCCGGAGAGTCCGTGCACAGGTCGGTGCACGCCTACCTTTATCGACGGTTCCCGGAGACTACGGCGTCGATCCTGGAGGGCATCCTGCTCGGCTACCGCGGGCCGCTGCCGGCGGCCCTGAAGCGGGACATTCAGCGCGCCGGCGTCATGCACCTGCTGACCCCTTCCGGGGCCAAGGTGACGCTGCTCCTGGCCTGGGTGTTGCTCGCCTCGGGGCTGCTCGGGCTCCGGCCCGGCGCGCGTCTGGCCGCAGCGGCCCTCATGGGGGGGTTCTATCTGCTCGTGGTGGGGGCCGAGCCACCCTACACCCGGGCCTATTTCATGGCCCTGGTCGTCTACGCTTCCTATCTGATCGGCAGGGAGTCCGGAGGCTTCCAGGCTCTGGTGCTCTCGGCTCTGGGCACGCTCCTGGTGAGCCCGCGGTCCTTGTTCTGTGCCGGCTACCAGCTGACGTACCTGGCCATGCTCGGCATCCTCATCGCGTTGCCGCGCTGGCGCCCGCCGCGGCATTGGCCTCCGCCGCTGAGCCTGGCCGCGAGGATCTTCTCCATCAGCTTCGTCGTGCAGCTCATGCTCTGGCCCACCTTCGCCCATTTCTTCGCGTGCGGGTCCGTCGTGGGGCTGCTCGTCAATATTGTCATGGTGCCGGGCTCGGGGATCATCGCGGGATCGGGGTTCCTGGCTTGGGCCGCGTCCCTGGCGCCGATCCCGATCGTCGAGAGCCTTCTGGCCTGGGCCGCCGGCGCGCTGGCCGACGCGTTCCGCGTTCTGTGCGTCTTCGCCGCGGGACTTCCGGGGGCGGCGGTGGACCTGCGACCCATGTCCCCGGCGGAGATCGCCGCCTACTACCTGGGCGCGTTCGCCGTGCTCGTCCTGCCGCGCCGGCGTCCGGCGGCCGGCTTCGCCGCGGCCGCCGCCTTGGTATGGATGGGCTCCCTCGCGCACGCCGGGCTCGCTCCGGAGAGGGTGAGCGTCCTCTTCCTCAGCCAGCGTGGAGCGCGGGCGGCGCTCGTCACCTTCCCGGGCCGCCGGCATGTCCTCGTCGACGCCGGGGCCACGCCATCGGTCTACCGCGACGTCTTCCGGAGGCTCGGCGTGCGGCGGCTGGAGTCCGTCTGGGTCACGGGCATGGAGCCCTCGCGCTGGAAAGGACTGGGGGGCCTGCCGGACCTGGTCGGGGTGGGGAGCGTCCTGCTTCCGACGGGTTTCGCCGACCGGGCCTGCGCGGAGGGATCACGGTCCTGCTCCAAACGGCTTGTTCGCACGTTGCGTGTGGTGCGGGAGGCGGGTATCGTCCCGGGCATCCTGCGTCCGGACAGCCGGGAGCGCCGGGGCCCTGCGGTCCTGAGCGCCTCTCCGGTGGAGCTCGCGCGCGCGGGCGTGCGCGTATCCTGGAAGGTTTGGGGCGCGGCGGTCTCGACCATGGCGTCGGCCTCGGCAGGCGGCGAGGAGACATATTGTATAATGACGAATCCTGAGTGGACCGCCCCCGCGGGGTGTCCGTCCCGTCGTCGGCTCGATATCCGGTGGGACGGGGCGGTCCGCGTCACGTCCGATGGAAAGAAAGTCGCGATCACAGCCCAAAAACAAGGCCGTTCGCTCGGTGGTCCTATTCCATAACGAGGAGAAGGCCGACGCTGTCCGCGCCCTCAAGACCGTGCGCTCGCTGCTCAGGCGGGCCGGGGTCCGGTCTCTCGGGGCGCCTCGAGAAGGCTCCACCGGTTCCTTGAAGACCTGCGACATCGCGATCGCGATCGGAGGAGACGGGACCATGCTCCGGACGGCGCGGGTGCTGGCGCCCTACTCGGTTCCCCTTCTCGGCGTCAAGGTGGGCGGGCTCGGCTTCCTGAGCGCCATGGACCTGCCGGGTTTCGTGCGGGATTTCAGGAAGGTCCTGGACGGAAAGTTCGCCGTGGAGGAGCGCTGGATGCTGGCGGCCGAGGCCCGGCGCGGGTCCAAGGTGCTCTTCGGCCCCCACACGGCGCTTAACGACTGCGTCATCCGCTGCAGCGAGCGAGCGCGCGCCGTGACGCTCGAGGTGGAGGCGTCCCGGAGGTACGTGGCGTCGTACTTCGGGGACGGACTCGTCGTGTCGACGCCCACCGGCTCCACGGCCTACGCCCTCGCGGCCGGCGGGCCGGTTGTGGTGCCCGGGGTGGACGCCTTCCTGCTGGCGCCGATCAGCCCGCACGCGCTGACCCAGCGGCCTCTGCTGACGCCGGCCAAGCAGCCCCTCACGGTCCGGCTCGCGCGGCGAAACCCTTACGACGAGCCGCAGGCCCTGGTCTCTCTGGACGGACAGACCGACCATACGCTGGATTTCGACGACGAGGTCCACATCCGCCGGGCCGAGCGGCCGTTCATGCTGCTGGTGCCTCCCAATCGCTCCCATTTCGACCTGCTCCGCAGCAAGCTCAAATGGGGTCAACGCTGAGGATGGTGGTCCGCTGACCATGCTGCGCGCCCTCCGCATCCGGAACTTCGCCGTCATCGAGACGCTCGACCTCGAGCTCTCCGGCGGGCTGACCGTGTTCACCGGCGAGACGGGCGCCGGGAAATCCATCCTCATCGAGGCGCTGGGCTTCCTCCTGGGCGAGCGGGGCAGCACCGAGTGGCTCCGCGCCGGGGCCCGCAAGCTCGAGACGGCCGGGACCTTCGACGCCTCGCCGCTGGCCGGGACTCTTCGTGACGAGCTCGGGATCTCAGGGGATACCTTCACCATCCGGCGCGAGCTCGACTCCGGCGGGAAATCCCGCGCATACCTTGACGGCCGCGCGACCACGGTCGCGGCCCTCGCGCGCCTGGGCGAGCGCCTCGTCGACTTCCACGGCCAGCACGAGCACCAGACGCTCCTCAAAACCTCCATCCAGCTCGAGCTGCTCGACGGATTCGGAGGGCTCCAGGCGAAGCGGGACGGGGTCGCCGAAGCCCACGGCCGCTGGAAGGACCTCCGGGCCCGGCTGGAGGCTCTTCAGATCAGCGAGGACGAGCGCCTCCGCCGCATCGACCTCTACCGCTTCCAGGTCCGGGACATCGAGGAGACCGACCCCATCCCCGGGGAGGAGGCGGAGCTCGAGGCGGAGCTCCCCCGGCTCAAGAACGCCGAGAGGCTCCTGGCCCTCGCGGGTGAGGCCTACGCGAGCCTCTACGAGATGGACGGCTCGGCGGAGGAAAGCCTTCGCGCCGCCGAGCGGGCTCTTGAGGAGATGTCCCGGCTCGACCCCGGGCTCGGCGAGGGTCTCGCGGCCGTCGGACGCGCGCGGGAGGCCGCGGCGGAGGCTTCGGCGCGCCTGGCGCGCTACCGGGAGGGCGTCGAGGAGCGTCCGGAGCGTCTCGACGAGATCATCGGCCGCCAGGACCGCATCGCGCGGCTCAAGAGAAAGTACGGCGGCGGCATCGAGGAGGTGCTGGCCTACCGCGACCGCATCCGCGCCGAGCTCGACCGGCTCGAGAACCACGGCGAGCGCGCCCGCGAGCTCGAGCTCGCTCTCGGGACGGCCGAGCGGGACCTTCGCGGGCGCTGCGAGGACCTGCACCGGGCGCGCATGCGCGCGGCGCGGCGGCTTTCCGATAGGGTCATGGCCGAGCTCAAGGACCTCGGCATGTCCGCCGCGCGGCTTTCGGTGTCGGTGGAGATGGAGCAGGAGCATCTCACGGCGTCGGGCAACGACCGCGTGGAGTTCCTTATCGCGCCCAACCCGGGAGAGCCGCTCAAGGCCCTGCGATCGATCGCCTCGGGCGGCGAGCTCTCCCGCGTGATGCTGGCGCTCAAGACCGTCCTCGCCCGGCAGGACCGCGTCGGGATGTTGGTCTTCGACGAGGTGGACGCGGGCGTGGGCGCCGTCGTCGGCCGCGCGGTCGGCGCCAAGCTGGCCGAGCTCGGCGCCGGCGAGGGACGCCAGGTGTTCTGCGTCACGCACCTGCCGCAGGTCGCATGCCGGGCCCGCACCCACGTGCGGGTAGTGAAGGCCGTTTCGGGGGGGCGCACCCGCATCCGCGCGGAGCGTCTGGACGGAGGCCGCCGCCTGGAGGCGGTCGCCCGCATGCTCGGCGGCCGCAGGGTCACCGACGCCAGCCTGCGCCACGCCAAGGAGCTGATGGAATCGACATGACCGAGCATAGCGCAGGAAATGGTCGCGTCAATCGGCGTGGGAGGCGACCATGACCGAGCATAGCGCAGGAAATGGTCGCGTCAATCGGCGTGGGAGGCGACCATGAGCGACGATCAAGTGAGGGTCCGGTTCGCGCCGTCTCCTACGGGCTACCTGCACATCGGCGGGGTCCGCACGGCTTTGTTTAACTGGCTTTTCGCCCGCAACCGGGGCGGCAGGTTCATCCTGCGCATCGAGGACACCGACGAGGTCCGCTCGACCGTCGAGTCGGTCGCCGCCATCGTCGATTCGCTGCGCTGGCTGGGCATGGGCTGGGACGAAGGCCCGGAGCGAGGCGGGGAAGCGTCGGCGTCCGGACCGGGCGGAGACCCGGGCTACGGCCCGTACTACCAGATGCAGCGGAAGGAGATCTACGGGGAATTCGTCGAGCAGCTGCTCCAAGAAGGCAAGGCGTATCCGTGCTATTGCTCCAAGGAGGAGCTCGACGCGGCGCGCAAGAAGGCCCAGGAGGAGAAGCGGCCCGTCATCTACGACCGGCGGTGCCGCGATCTGAGCGACCGTCAGCGCGGGGAGCTCGAGGCTCAGGGGAAGAAGCCTTCGATCCGCTTCAAGATGGCTCTGGAAGGGACGACGGTGGTCTCGGACCTCATCCGCGGGAACGTGTCGTTCGACAACAGCCTGCTGCAGGACCTCGTCATCCAGAAGACGGCCGGCGGGCCGACGTATAATTTCGCCTGCGTCGTGGACGACCATCTGATGGACATCACGCATGTCATCCGGGGAGACGAGCACCTGTCGAACACGCCCTCGCAGGTCCAGCTCTACAGCGCGCTCGGCTGGGAGCCGCCTCCGTTCGCGCACCTCTCCATGATCCTCGGGCCCGACGGGACGAAGCTGTCCAAGCGCCACGGGGCGACGTCGGTCCTCGAGTACAAGAAGCAGGGCTTCCTCCCCGAGACCATGCGCAACTACCTGGCGCTCCTGGGCTGGTCCACGACGGACTCCCAGCAGCTCTTCGATGAGCGGGAGCTTGCCGAGAAGTTCGACCTCGCCGGCTGCCAGAAGAACCCGGCCACCTTCGATCCGGTCAAGCTCAAGTGGATGAACGGCGAGCACATCCGCCGGCGGACGCCCGAGCGGCTGCTGGAGGACGCGATGCCGTTCATGAGGGAGGCGGGGCTCGGCGACGTCCCGCGCGAGCGGCTCCTGCCGGCGGTCGCGCTCGAGCGGGAGAAGTGCGAGCTCCTGTCCGAGTTCCCGGGGCGCGTGGACTTCTTCTTCAAGGACGTCGAGTACCGGCAGAAGGCCGTGGACAAGGTGCTCAAGAAGGACGGCGTCGGCGTCCTGCTCGACGAGATCCGGGAGGCAGTCGGGAAGATCGAGCCGTTCACGGAAAAGGCCCTCGAGGAGGGCATCCGCGCGTTCTGCGCCCAAAAGGACCTGAAGGCCGGGAAGGTGTTCCACCCCATCCGCGTGGCCGTCTCGGGCCGGACCGAGGGGCCGACGCTCTTCGGCATGCTGGAGCTGCTCGGCAAAGAGAAGGTGCTGGAGCGCCTGTGCGCGGCCCGGAGCCTGCTATAGCTCTTTGTCGCACCCCTCGCTGCGCTCGGGGCTGAAGCCTCGCTCCGAAAGGAAGGCTGCTCCGCTCGGTGCTCCCCCTGGGGGCTGCCGCCCCCTCGGGCCCGCAAGACCCACATTGCCCGAGTGGGCCTTGCGGGTCACCCCCACTAAGGTCGCCGGGCCATGCCGGCGTCCTATATGTCGCACCCCTCGCTGCGCTC
>JBDREN010000230.1:0-55336 GCA_043819795.1 Elusimicrobiota bacterium | reverse complement strand
AACAAATACTTGGCCTGGGCGTTTTTCGAAGCGGCGCATTTTGCCGTGCGCTACAACGAACGCAGCCGGCGATTTTATCAGCGGAAGAAGGCCAAGACCAACGGGATCGTTGCCATCAAGGCGGTCGCCCACAAGCTGGCTCGCGCCTGCTATCACGTACTTAAAGACCAGGTGCTATTCGATGAGGCGCGAGCGTTTGCGTAAAGATTTAGGTGGGGGAGGCGAGCTCGGCAAGGGCGTTGGAAAAACCAACACGTCTGATTAGCCGCTTCCTCCACCGCCGTTTTAGGCGAAGACGCCTCGGCCGTGAACCAGTTAGGCGTTGGCTCGACGCAAGTCGTAAGCCATGAATCTGTCGGCGGCATGGTCCGCCATCCAAATGGGCACGCGGCAGGGTACCAAAGGTTTTCTGGGCCCTCGAGCAGAGGGCAGGGGCGACGGCAGCATTATCGCCGAAGCCTTGATCCTGATGAGTGACTGGCGCGGCTTCGTGCCGACGCTAGATCAAAGAGAACCCGGATGCGGATTCACCTTCAACAGCGGCAGAGAATAGGCGTAATGGCGAACAACCACGGCCTGTGGGCTGGGATTCTATTGCCCATTGACGCGGGGACCTCTAATGAGTGACGCCTCTCTTGACCGCGAAAGTGCAATAAAGCACAATATAATCGGCATGCGGATGCTAGGAGATCCGGCGTGAAACGGGTGGCCTGCGCCGCGTGTCTTTTGCTTTTGTGCGCGGCCGGCGCCGAGTCCCGGGAGCAATCGCTTCGGGAACGGTATTTCCAGGCGGGCTGGGCCACGGTCGACGCGGGCGCCGAGGCGCCCGTCCCGGACGCTCCCGGACGCCCCCTTCCCGCCGAGGATGATCCCTCCGGCGGCACGGATGCCCCCGTCCGCGACCTGCACAATCCCATCGCCCACATGTTCTTCACCCGGCAGGCGTACCTCATGTACGCCGCGCAGTTCTCGGGAGGGGAGCTCTCGCGCTACATCGGGGAGTTCGACGGCAACAAGCCCCCGGCCGGCGCGCACGACACGGTCCTGGCCGGTACCTATGACGAGGACCAGCCCCGCCTGAACCCGTTCGGCGACGTGATCCCCAACCTCGCGCATTTCTGGGACTGCCGCAAGGGGCCGTTCGCGGGGATCCCGGGCAGCGACAGCGCGGTCAACCGGGCCCAGAAGTTTTTCACCGGAGGCTACGGCCTCGACGGGAAATACGACCGCGCCTGGGGCGACGGCAGGGGCCGCTTGGCGGGGAAGCGGGGCATGGGCGCGGTGGCCCTGTACCGGGCGGGCGAGAAGAACGCGGCCTACTGGTATCTGGGCCACGTCGCCCACCTGCTCGAGGACCTGACCGTTCCCGCCCACGCGCACCGGTGGGCGCACCTGCTTCCGGGCTCGGCTGTTTACGAGGAGTTCATTAAAAGCGCCTACCCGCGCTGGTCGGAGGTACCGTCCGGGCCAGTGGACTCCTTCGAAACGCTCTACGACCTGTTCCTGAGGACGGACACCGTCACGCTGCGCTATGACACGGGCTCCGGGAGCGGGCCCCTGCGCGGGAGGAACGGCACCGTGGACGCCGGCCGCCGCCGCGCGGGAGGATTCACGCAGGAGGAGCTTGACGAGGAGGGCGACGCGCTGATCCCGCTGGCGATCCGGAGCGCGGCCGCGCTCTTCGTCTATTTCTACCGCCAAGTGGACGAGGCCCCGCCGCGAGTGACGCTTTCCTACCCGGCGTCCGCGGACCCGGAAGCGGCCACTCTCGCCCTGGGACCCGCCGTCGAGCTTTCCGCCTCGGCCGTGGACGCGGCCAGCGGGGTGGACAGGAAGGGTTTCCGATTCCTCCACGCGCGCCGCTCGGCGGACGGCTGGTCCGCCTGGGGGGAGGTCCCCGGCGACGGCGGCCCGCGGGCCCGCTTCGCGCCGGAGCCCGGCGTCCTCTATGCGGTCAAGGCCACGGCCCGGGACGCGGCCGGCAACCTCGGAGAGTCAGCCGTCGGCTACCTGAGGGCGGCCCCGGCCGTCGCCTCGGCGGCGTCAGGGCTCGAGCTCGTCGAGTGACCCCCTCTCCCGCACGAAGCTAAGTGCGCGAACAGGCTTGACAGGACCCCCAAGAGCGTGCTTTGAGCCAGCGGAAGTCCCCGCGACGCGCGGATCGGATCCTCACCTGGCTGCTCGCCGTCAGCAGCGTGGGCGCCTTCGCGGCCCTGGCCGCGGTCGGCTGGCGGGGCCTCGCCCCTTCTGAGACCGCCGTCTTCGAGCTCTGGTTCTTCTCCATCTGGATCATGCTCCATTTCGTCTTGTCGTACGCTCTCGCCGCCCGTCATCTGGAGCGGGCGGGCGCGCGCCCGCGGTTCATGCGCGGCCTGCTGGCCGCGGCCGCGTTCACCGGCGTGATATGTCTTTCCGCCTGGCACGCGAAGGAAATGGCCCATCGGACGCGGCGTTGCTCCGGGATCCTCCAAGCGGAGCGGGAGCGCATCGAACGCGATGAGCCCGCAAACCCGCGCTGGGCGACCAAGGTGGACTACTGCGGCCGCTGGACCTACCGCCTCGGCCTCAACGGGCTCCCGGAACGTCGACCCCGCTTCCGGCTTGAGGATTGGATCCGAGAACATGGCACCGCACCGACGTTCGAACCACCACCTGGAGCCCGGTAGACGGCGTCAGGCTTTGACTTTTGCGAATTCCTTGACCTTCTTGGGTCCTTGGCGCCGACCCGGCTCCGAATTCGCTATCCTACACGGATGAACGAAGGCGATCGCGAACAACTGAAGGCCAAGCTGCTCTCCGAGATCGAGGAACTCCGGGCGCGTCTTCCTCAGCTCAAAGATGAGGCCAAGCCCGTGCCTCCGGACAACGCCGTGGGGCGCCTGAGCCGCATGGACGCCATCCGGGAGAAAGGCATACGCGAGGCCGCACTCGGCGCCGCCAAGGAACGGCTCAGCCGCCTCGATGAGCGGCTCTCGCACGTCGACGATCCGGACTTCGGCAAGTGCCTTACCTGCCGGCAGCCGATCCCCATCGCCCGCCTACTGTACGTCCCTGAAGCCGACCGCTGCGTCAACTGCGCCTGATCCCCTCTCTCTCGCACCAATACGCCAGGGCCGTGAATGCGGCGTAGACCGCGAGGCTCATGACGCTCACCAGGGCGGGCGTCGCCTCGGCTTCGGGCGAGAAGAACATGCCGCCGAAGCAAAGAGCCGCGAAGGCGATCAGGACGATGTGCCGCCCGCGCCTGGCGGGACCTTTGAGAAGGTAAGCCCCCGCGAGGAGCAATACCGCGAGCTCGAGCAGGAAGGCGGTCCAGGGGTATCGCCATAAGCCCAGGCCGACCTTGAGGCTGTCATAGACGATGGGCATCTCGGGGACATGGACCAGCGCGTCGAGGAACCAATGGGACAACACGCCTATCGAAAGGACGATCCCCCATTCTTTGCTCTTGAGCCTCCAAAAGATCAGGAAGACGGCCAGCGCGAGCGCCGCGTTGGCGGATAGAGAGTGGGAAAAAGGCATGTACTCGAGGACAGTGCGAAGAAAAGGGTTCGGGCTCGGGTTGTATCGTATGCGCTCAAGACCGAGCAGGATGAACAGAAAGGCGAGGATATCGACGAGCTGGACGGAGACGAACAACGCCCACAGCGGCACATCCTCGCTTCTCTTCTTTAACGCCAATCCGACCGCGTAGTGGCCGACGAACATGCTATGGGGCCGCGCTCATGGTTTCTCGCCGGCGTCGGAGCTCCGCCGGCCCGGGCGAGCGGCGGGCGCCGCTCAATCCCGGTCCCCGGGGCGTTCTTCCCGGATATCGTCGATGCGCAGCAGCACGATCTCGCCGGCCTTTTCGGTCGAAATCAGGATGCGCATTTTCTTGATGCCGCCGGCCCGCTCGATGTCGGGGTAGGCGGACCGCCTCACGATGCTTTTTCCCGTTTCGAACGTCTCGAGCACGGCGTTCCTGATGGAGCAGTCCTTGCAGTGGACGGTATACCCACATCCTTCCGGCAGTCTCGCGTTGGGACAGGCGATCACGTCGCCGCAGCCCTCCCCCTCGATCTTGGGCAATTCCTTCCCGAGGATCGCGCGGGCGTACTTGTTGGCCGACCGCACCCTGGCGTCGGCCTCCATCAGCAGGACGGGGACCCCGAGACGATCGAGGAACTCATGCGTTGAATCGCCCACCTCTGGAAGAAGCCGCGTCTCGCACGCCGGACACATCCCGTGCGTGACGGCGTCATCGGGGAGAATGCCGGACTCCTTCGTGCCGAGATCGGCATCGCACCATGCGCAGACCCTCTTCACGACGCGTCCCTCCTGGTGTCGACCGTCAATTTATCGCACCGTATCAGCTTACCGGTACCGCTGGACCACGGGCAGATCCGTATGCGGGGAGGCCTCGGAGAGGGGCGGCATGAGCTCGGGGATCTGGTCCCGGTTCAGCTCCAGGGAAGCGGTCTCCGAGACGTTGGCCCGCACGTATTGGAACAACTCGCCCAGGCTGACCGAACCGTCGCGGTCCTCGTCCGCGCCCCCACGCATGCCCTTGAGAAGGTAGTACGTGAAAAGGCCGTGCTCCACCTTGTCGTAATCCGAGCTGATCTGGCTTCCCGAAGCGGCGGACATGACCACGACATCGGCGCCCTTGAGCCGCGGCAAGGCCACGAACACCAGAGGCCTGGCGCCCTGGCTCGTGATACCGCGGCCGCTCGCCCCTGAAAAGCAGCTGTCGAGCATCACCACGGTCCGCTTGGCATTGAGCTTCTTCAGCGAGGCGTAGAGCCTCTTGAGCCCAAAAAGCTTGGCGGAGAAGTCGGGATGGCCCTCATAGGGGACCAGGTACGCCTCCTTCCCGTCCGGAGCCGGGGCTCCGTGTCCCGCATAGTAGAAGTAGACGGTGGAATCCTCCTTCACGCGCCGGGCGAGCCAGTCCTCGAGATACGCCTCCAGGTCGCTCTTGGTGGCCATGGAGTCCGTGAGAAGCTTGATGTTGGCGGGCGGGACGCCCGCCACGTTCTCGAGGTAGCGGACCATGATCTCCGCGTCGCGCCCCGCGTACTTGACCTTCGGGATAAACTTCTCGCGATAGTCCGATATGCCCACGACCAAGGCCGCGTCGTTCGGCCGGCCGGCCCCCTCGATCTTGGGCGGGATATCGTCCACGCTGATCTCGGAGAGGACCTCCTCCGCGGCCTCCACGGCGCCGGGCCTCATGGCCACCTTCAGCACCTTGGCCGCGGTCAGAGCCCCCCCTCGTCCGGCCAGGACCTCGATCCGCAGCTCGGCCGCCCCCACCGGCAGTTCCTGGGCCAGGCGGCCCTCGAACACGACCCGTTCGGGCCGCTTCAGAGACACGCGGCCCAGCCCGCGGCCCTCGCCCAAGGCCGCCACCAGCTCCGGACTGCCCGACAGGGCCACCCGCACGTCCTCGGCCGAAGCCCGGCCGACGTTCTCCACCGAGACGTTCAGGGTGACTTTCTCGCCGCCCTCCAGGATCAGGTCCCCGTTCTCATCCTCGAAACGAGTGCGCAACGCGAGCACGGGGAGCTCGGAGATTATCTCCTCCTCGACCTCCACCGGAGCGGGAGGCTTGGGCGGGACCGGCGGCTTAGGAAGCGGCGGAGGCTTGGCCGCCACGGCAGGCGCCTTGGGGGGCTCCTTCCTCTTCTTCTTTTCCTTCTTCGGAGCCGGGGGCGGAGGCGGAGAAGGCGCTAATTCGGCGCGGAAATAGCCCCGGCCGACGCCGGCGGCCAGACCGCGGAAACCCAGCCTGTAATATCCGCTGAACGCCCTTGCCTCGAAGTCGATCGAGTCGATGCGGATATCCAATTTCACGCCAAAAGGCAAGACAAGCCAACTACAGACCGCTTTGACCTCAAGTCGTATATCGGTCGGTGAATGGACCTTCAGCATCCCGGAACCCTTGGTGCAGGCCGGCGGGACGAACAGGAAGCTCGACCGGGGGCGCGCCACGAGCTTGATCTCGGATTTTTCCCGGTCGACGTACAATACATCGTCGAGCCGGATGTAGGAAAGCTTCCCCGGCAACGGAAGGAGGGTGCTCAGTGTGTAGAAGCGCACGCCGCGGCGGCCCCGCGCGCGCGTCTTGGACTTCGAGCGGTAAAAGCGGATATCGGTCTTCTTGGCCGACCTGAGCAGGTTGTAGATGCGACCCAGCAGTCGCTCCTTGGATTCCGGGCTCGCGGGCGAGCATTCGCCCCCGGAACACAGGGCCACCCGGTCGATCTTGACGTTCTTGATGGAGCAGCCCGAGAGGCAGACGAGCGCCGCCAGCGCGAGCACGGGAATGCGCGGCACGGACGCGCGAATCATCATACCGATATGATACCAAGTAACGAATCGGTGTCAATCGGTGTCAGGCTTCAACTTATGTGACTTATGCAACTTTTGGGCGGCGTCCCGCAATAGGTATACTCTCCGGCGGATCGTCGAACGAGCAATGCCACGAGACACCACGCCGCCCGAACCCTCGCGCTACACCGCCCGGGAGTGGAGGCTCGTTCGGAAGTGCCGGACTCCCCTGCTCGCCCAGCGGTGGCTCAAGTCCTTGCCCTACAACTACGAGAGGCGCGGGGAGACCCTGCGCACCTTCCGCCAAGTCGTGCGTTTGAATACCGCGCATTGTCTGGAGGCCGCCCTGTCGGTGGCCGCCGTCCTCACGCACCACGGCTATCCCCCCTTGCTGCTGGACATCGAGTCGAAGGACGACCTCGACCACGTCCTATTCCTCTTCCAGGAGAACAGCGGATGGGGCACGGTCGCCAAGTCACGCGACCCGGGCCTGTTCGGGCGCAAGCCGGTATTCCGGTCGGTCCGCGACCTGGTCCGGAGCTACAGGGCCCCCTTCGTGGACCATACGGGCCGCGTCACCGGCTACGGCGTCTTCGACCTGAGGACCTTCAAGGGCCCGGACTGGCGGTTCTCGACCCGGAACGTCTGGTCCGTGGAAAAAGCGCTGATCGCCATGCCGCACCGGCGGTTCCGGACCCCGGACCGCGAGTATGAGCGGTGGCATGAGCGCTACGAGCGGTACCAGCGCCGCTATCCGGACAGGAAGCCCCTCTACTTCCCCGACCGCCGCAGATGGCTATAAGGCCCGTCAGCCGATAAGTTGATTCCAGGTTCTCCCCCTTGATCCGGACCTATTCGACTCAGGGGGCTTCTTGGCGGCGGCGCTCAGCCGACAGGCTCCTCGCGGATGGGCGGCTCAGGCGGGCGCTCAGGCCTTCACTCCGAACATGATCATGTGCCTGTCGCTCACCGTCTTGATCGAGAATCCGGGCAGGCCCGCCGCGACAAGCTGTCGCTCGACTTCTTTCGGCTCGAAAGCCGCGAGCAGCGAATGATAGAAGTCCCTTTTGAGGACATCCGGCTCGCCGCCCGAGTATCGGTCAACGAGCCGCCTCGCTTCCTCCTTGCTGCCGGGACGGAAGAGGTCATAGACGAACACCCGGCATCCGGGACGCGCGTGCTCAATGATGGTGTCCCACAAGACCGCCGGGTCCGGCAAGTGATGAAGAAAGCTCGTGCTGACGATCAAGTCATAAGACGCCCGGGGGATCGCCGCCGTCGGGATGCGGCCTTCGAGGAACGTAATATTCCCCCCCATATCGTTCTCGCGCTCCTTGCGCATGTTCGCGAGCTCGATCATGGCGGCGGATCCGTCCACCGCGGCGATCGATGCCTCCGGAAAGCGGCGGGCGAGCCGGAACGTTATGTCGCCGGGGCCGCACCCGAGGTCGAGGATCGATCCGTCGATCCGGGGGCGCTGGAACTCGGCGTCCAGCAGCTCGATCGCCCGGCTGTGCGATTCTTCAAAATCGGCGTTGGCGTATGCCACCGCCTGATTCGGATCGCTCATCAGCTCCGGCTCGAGGACTCTTTCCATCCGGTCAGGCCGCGTCATAGTACCGCTTCGCCTTTTCGGTCACGGCCACCACGAAGCCGGTCTTGGCCTCCGTGTAGGCGACCCTGTCGCCCGGGTGTCTCGCTGCGAGCTCCCGCTTCAGTCGCTCGTATCGCTCCCTTTCGGCGGGGAATTCCCGCAGGTAGTCCCTGAAGCGCAGGCGGTCCCAGAGCTCCGAGTCCGACTCGACCATGTGGATATGGTGGGTGCGCTTGCCGCCGGGACCGCGCTTGATGAACCACGCGTAGAAGACGTCCGAGCCCTCGAACATGGGCCGCCAGAAGTACTCGTAGCCCTCCGCCTCCAGAGCCGGCGCGATCGTTTCCTTCGCCTGCTCGTGGCTGGCGACTTCGACCAGGATGTCTATGACGGGTTTCGCGCACAGGCCCGGCACCGCGGTGCTCCCGAAATGCTCGATCCTCCCGACCGGCGGCCCGGGCAGCTTGGACCTCAAGGACCTCGCCTCGTCCGCGAACATGGCCGGCCATGCCGGGTCGTAGGCGGCCAGCGACACCTCCTCGCGGACGGCTTCCGCTATGCGCTGCTCCAGACTCTTTTTCAAACCCTTGAAACCTCTCCGGACCGGCGACCCTTACGCAGCGGAACACCCGAATCGGACATAGAGCCCGCAGCCTAGGTTGACCAGCGCACCGTAGAGCGCCGTCATGATGACGCGGCCGATTTGAGGGCCCCAATTGCTGAGACCCGCCGCCGTCACGGAATACAGGGCCCAGGCAAAAAAGACGAGGCTGACAGTAAAGGCCAGCGACTGCGCGAAGCCTCCCATCGCCAGCAGGCGCTCCTTCTTGTCGGGCACCCCGCGATGCACGGCGAAGCTGACGGCGCCCGCGGCGACAACGAGCGCGAAGGCCGAGAAATTGAACAAGGTCGCGATGAAGCCCATGATACCCCTCCTTACCGTTGTCCGCTGTCAGCGCCCGGATCCGACGCCGGGTTTAAGCTTCGAAAAGAATCCGCCAGCCCCCCTCGGACATGTCGAGCCTGACGCCGTACCCGGTGAAGAAACAACCCAGGCCGAGCGGGAGCTTGCCGTTGTGCGGGCGCGCGCGTCACGTCCGCCGCTCTCGCGAAGGCTCCTCCTGACATTATAATGATTTGACCCGGACAGATGGGGCGTGAACAAACGCAGCTAGCGCAACGCCCGACACCCTACCCAGGCGAAAAAGGCGAGGGCGGCGAGGAGCGCGGCCACGGTCGGCCGCCGGTTGGCGAGGTCCCCCACCCACGCGCGCTTGCCGTTAAGGATCAAGAGCGCCACAGCGAGCAGCGGGATGAACGCGGCCCCGATCACGGCGTAGAGCTTCTGCACCTCCTTGAAGCTCAACATGAGGCCGAGCATCGGGACGAAGGCGATCGCGAAGAGGTAGCTCCGGTACGGGGCCGAGCGCGTATCGATCGTGCCGCGGCCGTCGGTGTCGCCCCCCTCCGGCTTCACCCTCCGGATGAACAGGCGCCACACGTCCGCGAAAAGGTACGGAACGGCCTGCCATACGCCGAGCAGGCTGCTGAATACGGCGCCAAGAGCCCCGATCAGGAAGACCCAGCGGCCGACGGGGCCCAGCGGCCCTTCGAGGCGGTCGGCGAGCGTCACGAGCAGTCCCGCTCCCCGGCCCTCCACCTCCACCGTGCTCCCGATGATCACCATGGCCAGACCGAATAGGATGGTCATCGCGTAGCCCAGGCCCAGGTCCATCCGGCAGAGGGTCAGGTCGCCCTCGCCCTGGCGCCCCTTCTCGCGGATCCAATAGCCGTAGCACAGCACGGTGAGCGTCCCGCCCACGCCGCCGATGAGCGCGACCGTCCACGTGACGCCCGCGCCGCCCGCGTCCGGGATGGCGGGGACCAGGAGGCCGCGTACCACCTCCCCCGTGCCCGGCCACACAAGCGCCGCGGTCGCCACGACCGTGGCGAACATGAGCCCGATGCAGACGCTCATGGCTTTCTCGAAGAGCTGGAACCCGCCGGCCAGGACCAATCCCAAGCCGGCGAGGCTCGAGAGGATCCCGAACGCGATCTTCCCGTGGGCCGCCTCCCGGAACACCGGCGCCATGGCGTGCAGCGTCACGCCGCACGCTCCCATGAGCGCCGAGCCCACGAAGAAGGACCACAGCAGAAGGTAAGGAAGAAACAGCCAGCCCACGCCTCGGCCGAGCCGGCGCGCGGCCCCTTCGAGGAGCGTCTGGCCGGTGGCGAGCTGCCAGCGAGCCAGCCCCTCGGTCAGGACGAACTTGATGAACCCACCCACCAAGACCGCCCAGAGGACCGCGGTCCCAAGCTGGCTGCCGGCGATGCTGGCGGTGGCGAGGTCGCCCGCGCCCACGCCGGTGGCCGCCACCAGCAGCCCCGGCCCGATGACGGTCAATAGCCCAGTGTCGGGCGTTGCGTTGTTGCGTTTCTTCACTTACCGGGGGCCATAAGACAAGTAACGCAACGGCTGAGACCCTACGCGATGGCGAGGGACTTGATCAGGTCGTCCTTCTCGATCGCGTTGACCACGTCCATGTCCGTGGTCCTGCCGAAGACCGTGTGCATCCCGTCGAGATGCGGCGTGGCCACGTGCGTGATGAAGAACTGGCTGCCGCCGGTGTCCTTGCCCGCGTGCGCCATGGACAGCGTCCCCGGGGTGTGCTTCTGGGCGTTGATCTCGCACTTGATCGTATAGCCCGGGCCGCCGGTCCCGGTGCCGAGGGGACAGCCGCCCTGAATCATGAACTGCTTGATGACCCGATGGAACTTCAGGCCGTTATAGAATCCCTTTTGCGACAGGGTGACGAAGTTCTGAACCGTATTGGGGGCGTCCTTATCGAAGAGCTCGATAACGATTGTCCCCTTACTGGTCTCCATGATGGCTTTAGGCATGATAGGCCTCCTGTGTCCAGAGAGTTTATTCCCCCTGGCGACCGAATTCAAGCGAAAAGAACAGGGGCGCCGCGCTCCGTCCGAGGCCGTCGTTACAGCCCGCGCTGACGGATAGCAGAAATGCCGCAAAACCCTAGTTTATTCATCTGTTCCGTGATTCCCAAAAGTTGAATTAGTTCCATAAGTTGAAGCCTGACACCGTTACTGCTACAATCGGGATGGCGATGAGGGAATACACGCTGAAGATCCGGTTCAGCAGCAAGCTGAAGGATTGGGGCCAGCTCAAGCCGGACGCTCAGAAAGGGAACCACTACCTCCTGCGCATCGATGAGTCGGCCCCCCTCATCAAGCAGGTGGGGACCATCCTGCACGAGTTCGGCCACATGATCTTCTACATGATCTTCGCCCCGGAGGCGATCGACGAGAAGCGGGAGCATCGCTTCTGCCGCAAGATGGACGAATCCGGCCAGCGCGGATTCCAGAGGTACCTCGAAGGGAAGTAACCCGCCGACGGCCGTTCTCCCGCGCGACTCAGCATGCTCAGGCCCAGGCGATCTTGTTGCGGGTCGTTAGGATAGCGGACAGACCGATATCATCTCATCAGGGAGGGACATATGCCCGAAACAGCGACGAAGGTGATGGCCGACCTCAAGACCGCGTTCGCCGGCGAGAGCCAGGCCAACCGGAAGTACACGGCCTGGGCGAAGAAGGCCGAGGAGGAGGGCCACAAGCAGATCGCCCGGCTCTTCAGGGCCACGGCCGAGGCCGAGACCATCCACGCCTTGGGCCACTTCGAGGCCATGGGCATGGTCAAGTCCACCAAGGAGAACCTCGGCGAGGCCATCAGCGGCGAGACCTACGAGTTCCAGCAGATGTATCCCCCGATGTTCGACACCGCCCAGAAAGAGGGGCACCCGGCCAAACGGATGTTCTACTACGCGATGAAGATCGAGGAGTACCACGCGAACGCCTACAAGAAGGCGCTCGAGTCGCTGGAGGCCGGCAAGGACCTTGAGGGCTCGGAAGTCTACCTCTGCCCGGTGTGCGGCCACATCCACATCGGCAAGCCCGAGAGCAAGTGCCCGGTCTGCGGCGCGGCGCCCGAGAAGTACAAGGTCTACGACTGATCCCGGAGCGTTGACCTGAGGCAAGTCCCAGCCGGAGGACGCCGGCTGAGACCGCCTTGGTACGAGTCCATGAGCGCGGAAAGATCCTGGCGCTGCCTGATCTGCGGCTACGTGCACCGCGGGCCGAACCCGCCGGAGACCTGCCCGATCTGCGGGGCCGGCGCCTCCGAGTTCGAGCCATACGCGGAGACCCCCTCCGCCCAGACCGCCAAGCCCCGCCGGTGGCGCTGCGTGGTCTGCCTCTACATCCACGAAGGCGACGCCCCTCCCGACACCTGTCCGGTCTGCGGCGCGTCCGCGGACGAGTTCGAGCCTATCGAGGAGCCCGGGGCGCGAACGGCGGCGGGGGACGGCAAGCTCGAGCTGGTCATCGTGGGCGCCGGGATCGCGGGCGTGACGGCGGCGGAATCCGCCCGGCGGGCTTCCCCGGACGCGCGGATCACCCTTCTCAACCTGGAAGAGAGGCCGCCCTACTACCGCCTCAACCTCACCCGCTACCTGGCCGGCGAGGTCGGACCCGAGGCGCTTCCCATCCATCCCGAGTTCTGGTACAAGGACAACGACATCCGGCTCCTGAGAAGGGCCGAGGCCGCGGCGCTCGATCTGGACAAGAAGGAAGTCCGGCTCAAGGACGGGTCTCCCCTCCGCTACGACAAGCTGATCCTGGCCGCGGGAGCGCATCCGTTCGTGCCGCCTTTTCCCGGCACGGAGCTGAGCGGGGCCAGCACGCTCAGGACGGCCGAGGACGCCGACCGGATACTGGAGCGCGCCCGCGAAGGGCCCTGCGTCTGCATCGGCGGCGGCATCCTGGGGCTGGAGACCGCCGCGGCTCTGGCCAAGCGCGGCGCCGAGGTCACGCTGCTCGAGAGCTTCGAGTGGCTCATGCCCCGCCAGCTGGACCGGAGGGCCGGCGAGCTGATGGGGGCGCACGTCCGCAAGCTCGGCATCAAGCTGCGCGAGAAGGCCTCGACCGAGGCCCTCATCGGGGACAAGGCCGTCCGGGAGGTAAGGCTCGAAGACGGGACGGCGCTGCCGGCCGGTCTCGCGCTCATCACCACGGGCATCCGCTCCAACACCCATCTGGCGCGAAAGGCCGGCCTGGAGACGCGCGCGGGCGTCACCGTGGACGGCCATCTGAGGACCTCGCATCCCGACGTGTACGCCGCGGGCGACCTGGCGGAGCACGACGGCGCGGTCTACGGGCTGTGGAACGCGGCCCAATACCAGGGAGGGATCGCGGGCCTCAACGCCGTCGGCGTCCCCACCGTATTCGGGGGTCTCCCGCGGTCCAACACCCTCAAGGTCCTGGGCCTCGACCTGCTGAGCATCGGCAAGCTCCAGCCCGAGGACGGCAGCTGCGCGGTCGTCACGGGGGAGGCGGACGGCGCGTACCGCCGCTTCGTGTTCCGGGACAACGCGCTCGTGGGCGCCATCCTCCTGGGCGACACCGCGCAAGGACCGGCGGTCAAGAAAGCCGTGGAGGGCCGGCTCGACTTCTCCGGCGCCCTCGCCAAGCGTCCTTCGGCCGGGAACGTCCTGCGGCGCCTCGCCGAACTCCCCTGAAGCCGGCATCTGTTGGCGGCGGGTCCCGTCCCAGTTCCGGCCGGCGGGGACGCGGTCGCCCCGGTGGGCGCCGCTCGGGTCTCGGCGCGCTGTATGAGTATGCGCGCCTCCGACACGCCCCGCCGCCCGGTCACAGGTGCGACGCCCTTGCGGGGAGCGCGGGCGCGCCGTATAATCTCAGGATATGGCGGACTGCAAGATCTGCGGCTGCAAGGGGTGGCTGGCCCTGCTCGACGATCAGGGGCTGTGCCGCTACTGCGCCAAGCTGGCCGCCCTGGACATCGAACAGCGCTCCCGGATCGTCAAGGAGTTCAAGATCAAGGCCGACACCACCCTCAACCCGGCCTCGAAGATCCAGAGCATGGACCTGATGGCTTCGAACCTGGAGGCGCTCTCGGACTATGAGCGCAAAGGGGTCGCGACGCCCGGGAGCTCGCCCCAGCGGGAGCTGAGCAAGACCCGCGCCGAGCTCGACGCCCTGCTCCTCAAGACCCTGAGATCCGAGCTGGACCAGCTGATAGTCTCGGCGAAGACGGCCGAGTCGCCGGAGGCGAAGCTGAAGCTCTTCGAGGGCTTCCGGCTCAAGCTCAGCGAGTACAAGGGCCGCGTCCGGCAGAAGGGGGCCTTCGAGACCCTCGAGGGCATGCTGCGGGACTCGATCGTCGACATCCGCCTCAACGCCGCCATCGAAACAGCCCGTCGAGCCGAGGAGAACGGCGCCCGCGCCGAGGCCCTGCGCCTCTACAAGAAGGTCCTGGCCGAGCTCAACACCAGGGACCCCAAGGACCGCCGGGTCGCGGAGCGCCGTCCGTGGATCGAGGAGCAGATCCGCTCGCTGGAGCCCCGCAAGCGCAAGTCCGGTTAGCCGACGCGCGCGGGACCTCCTAGCCCGGCTCGCCCGCCCTCTCTCCGCCCCCCCCGCCCGGCGCCCGGATCGGCCTCTGCCGGGAGTTCAACTCGCGTATCCGGAAGCTCATCCTCTCGAGCATGCGGAAAGCCAGGGAAGGGTCCATCCTGATCCTGCGCAGCAGCGTCTTCCTGTCCACCGTGAGGACGCGGACCTCGCCCATGGCGCGGATGTTCGTCGAGCGCACCTCGCGCTCGAAGAGGGCCATCTCCCCAAAAAAGTCCCCTTCCCCCAGCTCCGCGAGATGCACGTCCTTGCCGTCCTTGGTCTGGACGACGGCGACCCGCCCGGACTGGATGACGTACATGCATTCTCCCGGCTCGCCCTGGGTCACGATCTCTTCCCCGTCTTGGTAGACCTTCCCTAAGTTCTCGGATCCCACCGCGCCCTCCTTCGGCTTGCCCGCGGCCATATGAGGCAACACGCCCGCCAGCGTGTGCCAGACGAGCGAGGCCGTAAATCTGGGGTCCATGGCGCGAAGCAGGATGTCCCGGTACGGAGCGCTGCCCGTGAACGTGTCCCACAGCACCATGCTCATGCGCCGGCGCCCGCCCTCCATGGAGCTCTCGCTCTCCACCATGCCCTGCACCCCGTTCTTCAGCACCGGCAGCTTCTTCACGAGCGTGGTGAAGGCGAAGATGGCCTTGCCGAGCGCGTTGTCCACGGCGGTCGCCCGGCACGTCGGATAGTAATGTCTCCTGAGAGCGTCACGCGAGATCCCCTCGAATACGACGGTCGCCGCCGCGGCCTTGGCGCTCATATAGGCGGCCCCGATCCCGTCCTTGTAGAGCCGGGTCACGCCGCAGTCCCCGAGCAGAAGCACCCTGTCGGTGAAGAAGCGATCGGCCCCCCGTACGCTGATCTTGGGGAAGCACTGGCAGGTATGGGCGCGGGGCAGGTCCATGTCCGGCGGGAAGCACCGCTTCACCTCGGGCGCCTTGAGGAAAGAGGCCACCAGATCCCTGTCGATCGCCTCGCCCAGAAGGCACATCGTCACGAAGCTTCCCTTGGGGATGAGAGCGCCGAACTCCAAGCGGGGGAGGTCGAGCAGGAAGACGTGCATGGCGTTGCCGAAATAGGAGTCCACGAGGTCCTTGCCCATGGGAAACTCGCAGAGGAAGGTCTTGGTCGTCCGCGGAGGACGGTACCCGAAACCCAGGCCCTCGAAGAGCTTCTGAGTCGGGCCGTTCACTCCCACCGCGCCGACGAGGAGGTCGTAGGTCTCGGAGGCGCCCCTCCGGGTGCTGACCGAAGGCCGGCCCTCGACCAGGGCCAGCTTCTCGACCCGGTCATTGATCAGGCGCGCTCCCTTGAGCGCGGTGAGCTCCCGCAGATACCCGTCGAAGCTCTTCCACGTCGAGTCCTTCGTCCCCAGGGGGCCGCCCCCCCGGTGCATGGCCGCGATCCTCTTCTCGTGAAGGGGCGTGTCGATCTCGACGACGCCGCTCTCGGTATGCATCACGTAAGACTGGATGCCTCTCTGGACCACCCCGGGAGGCAGCTTGATCCCCTCGGTGGCGAGCACCTGCACCAAAGACTCGGAGACGATCCCCCCGCAATGATTGCAGCCCTTGGGGCCGTAGCACGAGAAATCCTTGGCGTCGTAGACGTCCACCTTGATATCGAGCCCGGCCCGCTCGGCCAGCTCGAGCGCGAAATAGGTGAAGAACGACCCGGCCGGTCCCCCGCCCACGACGCCTATGCGGGAGCCGTCCTCCAGCTTGAGGCCGGCCCGCTCCTCTGCCGCCCGTGTCACTGTTTTTTCAATATGAGGTAAACGCTCGGGATGCTAATGAGGACCGCCAGGACGATGAGCACCCAGCCGGCCAGAGCCCAATCGAACCGGACCATGCTCGCCAATACGAGGCCAAGACCGCACCCGAACACGAGCTTGGCGAAGATATGCGTGAAGAGGAGAGGTTTCGGCAGCTGCGCTATCCTGCCGAGCTTTTCGGATATCCAACCCATCGCTTGGCACCTCCACGGACTTTCCTCATAGTACCGGAAGTCACCCCGGGACTACAAGTCGGTCCGTTTGAACCCTCCCGCCTTGTAGTCCCGGATGTACTTCCTGGTCTCCTTGGACAGCTTGCCGATGAGCAGGAAGCTGGCGACCAGGTTCGGCAAAGCCATGAGCCCGAACATCGCGTCAGAGAGGTCGATCACGGGCCCCAGCTTCCAGACGGCCCCGATGAAGATGAACCCGATAAAGACCCACCGGTAGTACGGGATGCCCTTGAGCCCGAACAGGTAGTCGGCCCCCTGCTCGCCGTAGTACGACCAGGAGATGATGGTCGAGAAGGCGAAGAGCACGACCGCCAGGTCCACGATCGCGGCCCCGCCCCTGCCGTAGACCTGGGCGAAGGCGGCCGCGGTCAGCGGCGCTCCGCTGAGCCCCTGCGGGTCCTTCCAGACGCCCGTGAGCAGGAGCGCCAAGGCGGTCAGGGTGCAGACCACCACGGTGTCGATGAACGGCTCGAGCAAAGCCACCATGCCCTCCCGGATCGGCACCTCGGTCTTGGCCGCGCTGTGCGCCATGGCGGCCGAGCCCATCCCCGCCTCGTTGGAAAACACCGCCCGCCGCACGCCCTGGACCAGGACCTCGCGCACCCCCACGCCCGCGAAGCCGCCCACGGCCGCCGTGCCCGTGAACGCGCCGGATACGATGGAGAGCAACATCCCGGGCACCCGCGGCAGGTGCCAGAGGATGATCCCGATGGCGCCGATGAAGTAGAGGACCACCATGACGGGGACCAGCCGGCCCGCGACCCGCCCGATCCTCTTGATCCCGCCGATGAGCACCACGCCGGCCAGAGCGCAGAACGCGAGGCCGCTGAACCATCTGGGCACGCCGTAGCCCGCCTCGAGGGCGGCCGCCATGTTGTTGGACTGGAACATGTTCCCCGCGCCCATAGAACTGCACATGGTGAAGAAGGCGTAGAGGGCGGCCAGCGGGAGGAACGCCCGCCCCAGGGCGTTCTTGATCGTGAACATGGGCCCGCCGTGCACGTGCCCTTCCTCGTCCTTCTCCCTGTAGATCATGGCCAGCGAGACCTCGGTGTACTTCGTGGCCATGCCCAAAAGCCCCGCGACCCACATCCAGAACACGGCACCCGGCCCGCCGGCCGTGACGGCCACGGCCACGCCCGCGATGTTGCCCAGCCCGATCGTCGCGGAAAGCGCCGCGCACAGGGCCTGGAAGTGGCTGATCTCGCCGGTGTCCTCCGGGTTGTCGTACTTCCCCCGGACGATATTCACCGCGTGCCGGAACATGCGGAACTGGATCCCGCCGTGGAGGACCGTGAAGAGCACCCCGGCCCCGAACAGGAGGAAGACCAGCGGCAGGCCCCACACCAGGCCCGCGAACCGCGCGGAAAACGCCTCGATATGCTCCATCGAGAGACCGCAATCGTATCAAATCTCGGGAACCGGGCAGCGCGCGGGAAGAATGCCCTCAGGCAGGCACCGGATGGGTAAGCGTATGTCTGTATGTTAACTGTCGCCGGAGCGAGAAAACATACGTATGTCGGAACAGCTTCTTTCCCTGAAAACCCTCGGCTAGCGGCCGGGTGAGGAGTCAAAAGAAAGAAACCCCGGTCGCCCGGGGCCTCCTCCTCAGTCCAAACGTCTCGCGGGTGACTCTTTTCCGCCTCCCCCCTCAGAGCCCCGCGATGGCGTTTTGCGCGAAGGCGATGAGCATGTCGGCGTCCTCGTCGCTGATCTTCTTTCCGCGCTGGGCCTCCACCTGGTTGATGAAGGCCTCCAGGGCGTTGGCCGCCGCCTTCGTATTACCCCTCTCCGCCGCGGCCGCCGCGTTCTCGGCCTTGCTGGTGAGCGAGGACTCGGTCCCGCTATGCAGGTCCAACGACTCGATCGTATCATCGAGGTCGTCCGCCGAGTCGATGCACCCGTTCCCGTCCGCGTCGCGGCCGGACGCGTCCTCGTACGGGCACCCGTCGGCCTCGTTTAGGACCCCGTCGCCGTCGATGTCCGGATCGCAGGCGTCGCCCGCACCGTCGTCGTCTAAGTCCTCCTGGCCCGTGTTAGCGATCATCGGACAGTTGTCGTCGGCGTCGTCGACCCCGTCGTTGTCGTCATCCGGATCGCAGGCGTCGCCCGCGCCGTCGCCGTCGTTATCCTCCTGCACGGCGTTCGCGATCATCGGACAGTTGTCGTCGCCGTCGTCGACCCCGTCGTCGTCGTCATCCGGATCGCAGGCGTCGCCGGCCCCGTCGCCGTCGTTATCCTCCTGTACGGCGTTCGCGATCATCGGGCAGTTGTCGTCGCCGTCGTCCACGCCGTCGTTATCGTCGTCGGGGTCGCAGGCGTCGCCCGCCCCGTCGCCGTCGTTATCCTCCTGCACGGCGTTCGCGACCATCGGACAGTTGTCGTCGGCGTCGTCGACCCCGTCGTTGTCGTCATCCGGATCGCAGGCGTCGCCCGCGCCGTCGCCGTCCAAGTCCTCCTGGCCCGCATTGGCGGTCATCGGGCAGTTGTCGATGGCGTCCGCCGCGCCGTCGTTGTCGTCGTCAGGATCGCAGGCGTCGCCCGCCCGGTCGCCGTCGTTGTCTTCCTGCCCCGCGTTGACGGTCATCGGGCAGTTATCGTCCGAGTCATCCACCCCGTCGCCATCGTCGTCCGGATCGCAGGCGTCGCCCGCGCCGTCGCCGTCCAAGTCCTCCTGGCCCGGGTTGGCGATCGTCGGGCAGTTGTCGTCGGCGTCATCCACCCCGTCGCCGTCCATGTCCTTGCCGAACGTCATGGCGTTCTCCCCCTGATACAGGAACTCGGCCACGGCCGAGCCGGGCTCCAGGGAGTTGCCGTCGTCGGCTATGATGCGCAGCTTGTAAGGCTCGCCCGAAACCATACCGGTCTGCGAGAGGTCGATCCGGCTCGGCAGCTCATCCGTGAAGGCTTGATCGACGGACCTCGGGCCGTCGCCGATCAATACGACGGCGGCGTCCTCGTCCTCCCAGCTACCGCTCTCCCATCGCTCAACGACGAACGGGAAGGTCTCCCCCGTATGCTTGGACCTCACGCAGATGCGCTTGCCGGCCATCTCCGACTCGTACACGCCGCAGTTGTAGTACGGGTCGAGCGCGGCCCGGAAATCGCTCGCCGTTTCGCAAGGCTCGCAGGCGAGCTCGAAATGGTCCGCCTCCGAAGAGCCCGGCTGACGCGGGTCGCAGTATTTCTCCCAGTCGTTCGCGCAACTTTTGTCCACCAAGGGCCCGGAGAACTCCCCCCACATCTCCATATACTGCCGCACCAGGTAATTCGATCCCTCCAAGTACAGGCGCGGATGGGCCCTGTCCATGACGTACTCCTCCCACAAGCCCTGGAACACGCGGACGCTGCCGGTGAGGGGATCGTCGTTGGGATCGCCGATCTCGGCGTCCACCTCCAAGTTCACGCCCCCGTCCTCGGTGATCGAGTTGATCGCCACCGTCGGCTGGCAGGCGTCCCCGGCCCCGTCCCCGTTGCTGTCGGCCTGGTCATTGTAGAGCCCC
Source organism: Elusimicrobiota bacterium (assembly GCA_043819795.1). Classification (GTDB taxonomy): domain Bacteria; phylum Elusimicrobiota; class Elusimicrobia; order UBA1565; family UBA1565; genus JBDREN01. The sequence goes on along the minus strand of JBDREN010000230.1, from coordinate 35,419 downwards.
GGGCAATTGTCGTCGTACTCGTCGGAATAGCCGTCCCCGTCCGGATCGGTCCCGAAGACGATCCGTGTGGGGGCCCCGTACCTCTTCCAGGTCCACAAGGAGCCGTCGTCCTTGACTCCGTATTCATTCATATTACGGTCGACCGCTATACGCTTGAAGCCGGTGAGGAAACCCGTGGAATCGTCCGAGTCCGGGTGCTTGACCGGGATGCTCCATCCCTGTCCCCAACTGATGACGGTCCCGTCGGCATGGAGGCCCACTGTTTGATACCACGCTTGCCCCATGTCCACAATCCCCGTCAGGTACCCGACTCCGCCGGGCCCCTTCGTCCGGACCGGGAGAGGCCGGTTCGAAGTGGTTCCATCCCCCAACTCGCCGCTCGTGTTCACTCCCCAGCCGTACACGCTCCCGTCGCCCTTCATGACCAGGCTCTGGTTGCCTCCGTGCCCCCTGGAAAGCCTGACGACGCCCGTCAAAAACCCGCTGGGATCGTTCGGATCAAGCACGGGTACCGGGTTTTTGACGCACGCATACGGGCCGCATCCCTCGGAAGGCACTTGGTTATTGCCCAGCGACCCTCTCTGGGAATATCCCCACGCGTAGACGCGGCCGTCCGCCGTACGGGCTAGCGAATGCATGGATCTCGCGCCGACCTCGACGATTCCCTCAAGCACGCCGACGCCGTACGGCCCCTTCACCTGCACAGGGGTGCCCTTCCTGGCAATCGTGCCATCCCCCAACTGGCCGCTATCGTTCGCCCCCCATGCGTAGACAGTGCCGTCTTCCTTCACAGCCAATGAATGCCTGTCCCCGGCCCCGATCGCGACGATGCCGGTGAGATAGCCCGTTGGATCGTTCGGATCGATGACCCGGACCGGAGTCGTCCGCGAGCCCCCGATGGAGCCGACTCCCAACTCTCCGTCCCGGTTGCAGCCCCATGCGTAGATATCCCCGTTCGGCATCAGGGCGATCACGTGGGACCCCCCCGCCGCCACGGCGGCCACGTTGGTCAGGCCCAGGGCGCGGTGTGGAATGTCATCGTCCTGGGTCGTCCCGTCGCCGAACGGGCCGTAATAGCCATCTCCCCACACCCCCACCACGCCGTTGTTGATGGCGGCGGATATGTACCTCCCCCCGGAGATCTCGGTCACGTTCTCCGGATGGGGGAAGATAGCGGCGGCTTCCGCCGACCCGGCCGCCGCCCAAACCGCCAGGATCACGCCCAATCCGACACCCAAGCTCCGCATGCCGTCCCGCCTTGAAAATGTCATCGGCTTTCCCTCCGCATCAATCCGTGCTAACCCCCGCGTTCCGTGGGGTCTATGGACTATATAACACGGAACCACCGACATGTCACGGACAGACCCCTGACAAAGATGCGATAATAGTCATTATTAAATAAGTGTTTTATTTATTGGTCAGCCTGGAACGTCCGCTCAGGGGCAACCCGTTCGCGCCACAGCTAACGGCGCGATACGGTGATTGGGAAATGTGCTGCTACGCCAAGAGCCGTCTGGAAGTTGGCGAGCCCATCACGAGAAAGCGACCGGCCAGAAAGAGACCCCGGTCGCCCGGGGTCTCTTCTTTCGTCAAGCGTCTCGCCGTTCAGCCTTTCTTGGACTGCCCCGGCGGCGCGTCGCCGGTCCGGCCCGGGTTCTGGATGTCGAGCCCCGGCGGGCCCTCGCCGTCGGGGCCCGGCGCCCTCTCGAGGCCCGGAGGCCCGTTGCCGTCGGGGCCGGGCGGGCCGTTGCCGTCGGGGCCCTTGCCCTTGGCGCAGCCGTTGTCGATCATCCCGCTGCAGTCGTTGTCCAGCCCGTCGTAGCATACCTCGTCGGCGCCGGGGTTGATGCCCGCGCTCGCGTCGTCGCAGTCGTCCTCGCAGACGTTGTAGCCGTCGCCGTCCGCGTCGTCGATCACCCCGCAGCCGCACGCGCCGGGTTCGATCTTGTTCAGGTCGGCCGGACACTCGTCGCAGGCATCGCCAGAACCGTCGCCGTCGGCGTTCTCCTGGCCCGGATTAGGCGCCGCGGGGCAGTTGTCGCAGGCGTCGCCGACGCCGTCGCCGTCCGCGTCCACCTGGCCGGGGTTCATGGTGATCGGACAGTTGTCGCACGCGTCGCCCAGGCCGTCGCCGTCCGCGTCCTCCTGGCCCGCGTTGGGCGCGGCGGGGCAGTTGTCCTCGGCGTCGGGGATGCCGTCCGCGTCCTGGTCGGGCGCGATGGGCGTGCCGTCCCAGTACATGATCTCGAAGTCGTTGCCGTCATGCTGGGACCAGGCTATCGTGCCATCATAAAGGGAGACATCCGTGTCGGAAACGTCGTTGTCCGTGAGCTGATGGATGGACTCCCCGTCCCAATACCTGACCTCCCAGTCGTTCCCGTCCCAGTGCTGCCAAGCGATCATGCCGTCATGCAGCGACGGATAGCTGTCATCGACCTCGTTGTCCGTCACCTGGATTATCGAGTTCCCGTCCCAATACATGATCTCGTAATCGTTCCCGTCGTGCAGGTTCCACATGACGGTGCCGTTGTGGACGTTCGTGCCGTGATCGCTCTCCTGGACGGTCGTTATCTCCTGGGGAACGCCCACGGCGCTGTCGTAGTACATAACGACGCCGAGATGATCCGACGGAAGAAGATCGCGGATCCAGGCGATCTCGTAGCGTCCATCCGCGTAGACGTACAGGTCCACCGCCGTATCGTTCTCCTTCGGCGACGGGTCCGGGATGGTCTGGACGGAGGTCCCGTTCCAGTAATAGATCTCGTAAGAGGTATAGCCGATCCCCGCCGTATAGGCGATACTGCCGCTGTGCATCGAGCACTGAGTCTCGTACGCCTTGCCCATCCGTATCGTCGTGTTGCCGTCCCAGAAGCTGAGGTCCGGCGTGTTCAGCTGCGACACCTGGTCGGACCGCCAGCAGATCTGGCCGGCGTAGAGAGAGGGCCGTCTATTGTACTTATCCTGCCCCGGGACGAGGATGGTCTCGGATCCGTCCCAATAATAGATCTTCCTGTCCTGCTCCCAAGCGATCGTCCCAGCGTACAGCGAGGCCGACACATCGTTGCTGCCGTTATCCGTTATCTGCTGAAACGGCGGCGCGTCGGCGAACACCTTCGCCGACAAGCACAGCATCGCGCACAAGAATACGGTGATCTTCTTCATGCTCGCTCCCTCCATGGCTCCAGGTCTTGCTGCTCCGTACGGCCGCATGGCGAAATCCGCGGTTCCCTCGCAATCCTACGGTCATGGAATATATAACACTAAACCGCCGACATGTCACGGACAAACCCCTGACAAAGATATAAAAATAGCGCTTATAAAATAATCATGTAATTCTCGTGTCAGCCCGGAGCGCCCGCTCAGGGGCAAGCCGCTCGCACCACCGCTAACGGCGCGATACGGTGATAGGAGATGCCTCCGGCGAGTCCGGAAATGGCCAACCCGTTGCTTTATTGATAATATTCCCTACGGTATCCGCAAACCCCATGCCGAAATCCCAGGTCCTCGAGAAGATCTTCAAGATCCGCCCCGAAGAGATCGGGAAGACCGCGCTCACCTGCCTTTACTTCGCCGCGGTCTCCTTCGGCCTGCTTTTCACCCGGACGGCGGGCGATACCCTCTTCCTGACCAAGTTCGACATCGGCAAGCTGCCCCTGATCTACGTCGGCGCCGCGGTGCTGGTGAGCCTGGTCACCTATCTCTACATGAAGGTCGGCCCTTCGTTCAGCCGCCTCAGGATGATCACCGTCGTCACCCTCATCATGATCGGAAGCCTGCTGCTCTCCCGGGCCATCTTCGCCACACAATGGCATTGGTTCTACCTCATCTTCCCAGTATGGGTGGAGGTCGTTTACGCCATCATGCTCATACTCATGTGGGCGCTGGCGGGCGACCTCTTCACCGTGCGGCAGGCAAAAAGGCTCTTCGGCCTGGTCAGCGGGGGCGCCATGATCGGGTACATGTCCTCGGGCATGACCGTCCGCGCGTTTGTCGCGCGCCTCGGGACGGAGAACCTCCTGTATCTGGCCGTGGCGGGTCTCGCGGCGAGCCTGATCGTGGCGCGCGCGCTGGCGCGGACCTGCTCGGCCGAGCTGGCCGAGTCCGCCGAGAGGCTGTCGCGGGCCAAAGCCTCCTCCGCTCCGGCGGAGCAGGGCGGCAAGAGCTGGTCGGGCTACACGCTGCTCCTGGGCGTGGGCATGGCCGCCGGCATGATCGTGATGACCATCGTGGACTACCAGTTCAAAGTCATCGCGAAGATGACCTACGACGGCCCGCAGCTCGCCGCCTATTTCGGGACCTTCTACGTGTTCACCAACCTCGCCGCCATGCTCATGCAGTTCTTCGTCGTGAGCAGGCTCCTCGAGAAGCTGGGCATGCTCTTCGCCTTGTCCGCGCTCCCCTGCGGCCTGCTGGGCGGCTCGCTCTCCATCCTGCTGCGCCCCGGGATCTGGGCCTCGACCTGCACCAAGTTCGTCGACAGCGTCACCTGCCAGTCCATCCACTACCCGGCCTTCCAGCTGCTCTACCAGCCCATGGACGCCCAGGCGGCCGACAAGGCCAAGGCGTTCGTGAGCGGCGTGGCCAGGCCCATCGCCATGGGGCTGGGGGGCCTGCTGCTCCTGCTGCTCTCCTCGCTGCTGCCGGTCTCGCGGATGAGCCTGGTGAGCACGGGATTGATCGCGGTCTGGATGGGGCTGATGCTGGTCCTGCGCAAGGAGTACGTGGCCGCGCTCTCCTCGTCCATGAAGAGGCGGCGGCTCGACCTCGTGCGCTCGGGCCTGGACCTGGCCAACGGCGAGACCATCAAGCTGCTCGAGTCCCGCCTGAAGAGCGCGAACCACGAGGACGTGGTCCACGCCCTCGAGATGCTCTCCGACGTGCCGGGCTACGACATGAAGGCCCAGCTTTCCGGGCTCGTCGAGCATCCCTCCCCCCGCGTGAGGAGGACCTGCCTGGAAAGATACGGCGCCCTCCTGGCCGAGAGCTTCAAGGAATCGCTGAGCGCCCTTCTTCGGGATCCGGAGGTCGAGGTCCGGGTGGCGGCCGTCAAGGCGTGGGCCTCGCACACCGACGAGGACGTGCTCGAGACCCTGCAGCCGCTGCTGCGCGCCGACGAGCCCCGGCTGCGCGCCGCCGCCGTGGCGGCGTCGGTCCGGTACGGCGGGCTCGACGGCGTGATCGCGGCGGCCGAGGTGCTCAAGGCCATGATCGCCGACGGCGACCCCCGCGTGAGAGAGGCGGGAGCCCGCGTGCTCGGCGAGCTCCGCGTGGGGCATTTCTCCAAGTCGCTCTTGGGCCTGCTGACGGACGCGGACGCGCGGGTCCGCGTCGAGGCGGTCAAAGCCTTGGGCCAGCTCCAAAACCCCAAGCTGAGCGACGTCTTGATCGGCAGGCTGCGGGACCGGGCCGTGCGCGCCGAGGCCGCGGCGGCCCTGGTGAGTCTCGGGGAGCGCGTGTTGCCGCGCCTGTCCAAGCGCCTGGAGGACCCCAACGAGACCGCCGAGCTCAGGCTCGCCATACCGCGCGTCGTCGAGAGGATGGACTCCCAGGAGGGCGTGGATCTCCTGTTCCGGCAGGCCGACGCCGGCTCCGGCGCCCTGCTGGACCGGGTCCTGGGTTCGCTGGCGTGCATGCGCTCGCGGTTCCCCCACCTCCGGTTCAACGCGCTGGCGGTCAAGGGGCTGGTGTCGCGGGAGCTCAAGAGCTGCTACCGGACGTGCTCCATCCTGGCCGCGATGCGCGAGGACCATAGCCCCGGAGCGGTCGGCGACCTGCTCGAGGAGAGGATGCGCCGGCACGTGGATCGCGTCTTCACCCTCCTCGCGCTGGCCTATGATCATGGGACCGTGGCGACGATCCAGCGGAACATCCGGAGCGGCGTTACCCGCCAGCTCGACAACGCCCTGGAGCTGATGGACAACATGCTGGAGACGGGGGTCAAGGAGGCCCTCTTCCCCCTGCTGGAGAAGCGGTCCGTGGCCGAGCGCGCGGCCCTGGGCAGGGAGTTCTACTCCGTGCCCGCTTTCACCCGGATGCGGGGCCTGTCCGAGCTCCTCGACTCGCGCGATCCCTGGCTCGTCTCGTTGGCCCTGTACGCCGCGGGGGCGCGCGGCATGAAGGAGCTGGCCCCCCGGGCGGAAGGCTTCGCGGAGGACCGCGACCCCATGGTCAAGCGGGAGGCGGCGGCGTGCCTCACGCGCCTTGACCTTAGGGGGTACGGCGCGGCGGCCGCGAGAGATTCCGATCCGAAACACGAGAGGTCTATCATGCTGTCCACCGTGGAGAGAGTCGTCTTCCTCAAGGCCGTGGATCTTTTCTCCCAAGTTCCGGGCGAGGACCTGGCCAAATTGGCCGCCATCGCCGCCGAGGTCGAGTTCGAGGCGGGGGCCCCCATCTTCAAGGAGGGGGATCCCGGGGATTCCCTCTACGTCGTGGTGGACGGAGAGGTCAAGGTGCACACGGCCGGCGGAAAAGAGATCGCGACTTTGGGCAAGAAGGAGTGCATCGGGGAGATGGCCATCCTCGACAACGAGTCCCGCTCCGCCTCCGCCACGGCGGTCGACGGCGTGCTGATGCTCAAGATAGACCAGGAGGTCTTCTACGACATCCTGTCCGAGAGGACGGAGATCGCCCAGGGAGTCTTCAAGGTCCTCGTCGGCAGGCTCCGCAAGGCCGTGAAATAGGCCCCCGCAACCTCCCCCAGACCGCTCAGCGGAGACCCCCCCTACCCCTCCCGCCGGCTCTGTAACGTTTCCGGACGGGGCCTCACTCATCTATGCCGCGAGACTGAAAGGAGACAGCTATGCCCAAAGTGCTCCGGAAGAGACGGAAACGAAAAAAGCTTCCAAAATATACATATCGAGGGTGCCCGCTCACCAAGAACCTGGCGCCGCAGTGCTATCGCCTGTGCGAACCTGATGAGGGCAAGGGCCGCTGCGGCCGGATCGCCCCCCATTCCCAGCTGGACAGGATCCAAGAGGGTATCCGCCGGCACAAGGAGAAGAACGCCTCCTAAGGAAGGACCCAGACCGTCTCGCACGGGACGCAGGCGAGGAACCCCTGCTCGGCCTTTTGCCGGTCGACGAGGTGACGCCTGTTGCCGCAGAGCAGGTCGTCTTCCCTCACCAGCTCGAGGAAGTCCCCGTCGCAGGCCTTGCAGCGCCCCTCCGGGACGACCGAAAGCTCCCGGCAGGCGGGACAGTAGCTCTGGGCGTCCGGGTGCAGCTCCAGGACCCTCACCCGGGGCTTCTGCGGATCGGCCAGCACGTAGTGAAAGCCGCAGTGCCCGCAGCGCTCGCCTCCCGGCAGGAACGCCACCCCGCAGTTGGGACACGGCCACAGAGTCTCCTGCGAGGGCTCGGCCGGTCCCACGACCTGGACCCGCCCCCTGTTCCTGATGTACTCCCAGGCTTCCTCCGCCTTGCTGGGCGGCACAATCAGCCGGATCGCGAGAGCCGGGCCGCCCCCGCCCGGTATCATGGAGGAATGATGGGTGCCGAGCATCTCGCAGGGGATGCCGGCCCCGCGCAGCTCCGAGCGCAGCTGCGCGGCCTCGATATAGCGCCAGCTCGTGTGGACGACGACGGGAGCGGTTGATTCGGTCATCGAGACGCGCCTCCTATCCGAGCACGGAGAGCCTCCCCTTCTGATATCTTTCGGTGTATTTGATGATCTTGTTCATCATGTCGATCACCCGGGCGGGGTGGCTCCCCACGGCCGTCTCCGCCGAAAGGAGCACGTAATCGGCCCCGTCGATGATGGCGTTGGCGACGTCCGTGACCTCCGCCCGCGTGGGCAGGAGCTCCTGGGTCATGCTGTCGAGCATCTGGGTGGCCACCACCGAGAGCTTGCGCGCTTTCCTGCACCTCTTGATGAGCTCTTTCTGGATCACCGGGACCTGATGGATGGGGACGCAGATCCCCAGGTCTCCGCGGGCGACGATGATCCCGTCGGACTCGGCGATGATGGCGTCGATGTTCTTGAGAGCCTCCCGGCTCTCGATCTTCGAGAATATCCGGCACTTCGGACGCCGGGCCAGGATATGGCGCCTCAATACCCGCACGTCGCGCGCGCCGCGGACGAAGGAGGGCGCGACGTAGTCGAGCCCGTGGGCGTTCGTGAACTCCACGTCGCGCTCGTCTTTTTCGGTGAGCGCCGGGAACGCCAGGTCGACGTCCGGGATGTTGATGCCTTTCCTCGTCTTCAGGACCCCGCCGTTCATGACCTCGGTCTTCAGGCAGCGCTTGCCCACCTCTCGTACCCGCAGCATCAGCTTCCCGTCGTCGATGTAGACGACCACCCCCTTCTTGAAGCTCTTTAGGCTGCCCGTATAGTCGAAATGGACGCGCCGGGCCTGCCCGACGATCTCGTCCTGCGTGAGATACAACACCTGTCTCTTCTTGAGCGGCAGCGGCTTCTTGAGCTTCCCGACGCGCATCCGGAACCCTTCCAGGTCCTGCATGATCCCGACGGCCCTGCGCATCCGTGAGTTGAGCGCGCGCACCAGGGCGACCTTATTTTCGTGCTCCTGCCACGTACCGTGCGAGAAATTGAGCCGCACCACGTCGAGACCCGCCAGGATCATCTTGCGAAGCTCGGTCGCGCTGTCGGTCGAAGGCCCCATCGTCGCGATGATCTTGGTCCGCACCCTCTTCGAGCCTTTTCTCATAGCGTCCCGCGCCTCCTCCGGCTCCAGCAGTCCGAACCGCCGTTAAGGATAACCTTCTTCTCGCGATAGCGCCAGGGAGCGATTCTTCAGCTTCTCGCGGATGCCTTGCTCCGGCGAGTAAGCCGCGCGGAGGCGGCCTTCGGGCTGGATCCGCCTCGCCCGAGAAGCCGGGGCCCCGCACAGGCTCCAGAGCCTCAAGAAACTCTACCGGTTGGAAAACATAGCGCCGCAATCAGGACCGGGACCGGGGCCATCATTCATCAAAATCATGGTTTTCGACGGAGGATTTCGGCCGACCAGAGCCTTCCATGCGATGACTCGTCGCGAAAATGAGGCCCAGTGACGGATTGCGCTACGGGAGCCGATCCCCAACCTGACCGGAAAAAATAGTGATTATAATATAAGCGTTATTTCTATATGATTGTCAGCGGATTGTCATTGACTTGGCAATAAATCGGGGTTATATACTAATTAGATTTCACTTATGGACCAACGCGCGGCCCGCCGCGGGATGGGCGGAGCGGTCGTTGTCCGGGAGAGTGTTATGAAGAACTTGCGATGGCCTTGCCTCTTGATGGCGACAACGTTGTTGTTCGGAGTCGGGAACCTCCTGGCGGCTACCACCGCGCAGGAGCCGCCGCCCCCGCCCCCGGACCAGGCGCTCGCGGCGCTGATCGAGGCGCTGCCGGAAGCCGAAGCGGAGACGCCTTTGGCGGTCGTGATCACGACCGTCACCGCGAAGCTGCAGGACGCGATCGCTTCCCTGACCGCGGACCCGGCCGAGCCCAAGGCGGCGATGGCTTCCGTCGACGAGGCCGCGGGAGACCTGGAGGCGGCCATGGCCGAGGGCTCACTTGCCGCCGAGCAAGGCGCCTCTCTGCTGACTCAGCTGGCGGCGATCGCAAAGTCCATGGCGACCGCGTCCCAGGAGCGCGCCCATGCGGGCGAGCACAACCATGACGCCTGCGACGCATGGACGATGTTCGCGGCCCAAGCAGACATGCTGCTGGAAGAGGGAATGCCGAGAACGGCGATTTCCCAGTATAGAAAGGCGGGAGACCACGCCGAGGACTCGATCAAATAGTCGGCCGTTTGAGAGATGAGCCAGGAGAGAAGACTCAGGGAGCATGCGCCGGGCGCGATTGTCGCGCGCATGGCCGCGGCATGCGTCATCCTGCTGGGCTTCTCTTCTCTGGCTCGCGGAGCCGAGGGACCTCAGGCCGACCCGGCCGGTCCGGCTCTGGAGCCGCAGCGTACGGACTCCCTTGTGCTGGTCGGCGACGTGGGTCCGGGAGCGCTGCGGACGGCTTTCTACGTTCCGGGGCTCAGCCTTGCCCGCATGCTCAAGGACCTGCCGGGCCGGCGGCCGGGTCCCGCCGGCATGCCTCAGGCTCCGGCAGCGGACAACACGGGCGGCTATACCGTGAGATGGGCTCCGTCCGACGGCGGGCGCGTCGGAGTCGAGACGTACGAGCTGCAGCGCAAGGATGGGGACGGAGACTTCCGCACCGTCGCGAAGGCACGCGGGACCTCCTACGGGGATTCGAACGTTCCGGAAGGGCTCTACGCCTACCGCGTCCGCGCCATCGATCCTTACGGGGCCGCGGGAAGGTTCTCTCCCGCGTCGAAGCCGGTGCGCGTGGACAAGACCCCGCCGATCATCACGGCGCGGCCGGGTTCCGCGGGGTCGCTGTCGTTCACCTGCAAGGAGGAAGGCCCCCTGGCCGCCGGCGTGGCCTCGTGCGGCCTGGACGCGTCCGGAGGCATCTTCGCTCGGGACGCGGCCGGCAACCAATCGTTCTTCCCCCTCCCGGGACGCGAGCTCCATGCTCAGCAGGTCTTCTTAGCCGCCGCGAGCCATCCGCACGCTGTCGAGGTCGTCTGCTTCGCGGGCCAGGGCGCGTGCCTTCTCGCCGGGACCGCGCTTGAAGAGCCTCGGCCGACCGGCGAGCATGCCGGACTCACCACTTTCAAGACCGCGCGCACCCGCGCTGCGACGCTCCTTCAGGACGGCCGCGCGTCCCTGGGCGGTTGGCCTCTCTCCGGAAGTTGGCCGCACTATGATCGCCCTAGGCACTTGCCCGCCTCGGCGCGGCAGGACAGCTCCACTCACGCGTCCAACGTCTCCGAGGAGGCGGCCCTGCCGCATCCCGGTCCCGAAGCCCATGGTTCCGGGACCAGCGTGTGGCGGGCCGCGGCGGCCCCGTGGAGGGCCCGCGATCCCGGCGCCCGGCTGAAGGCCCGGGCGCCTCCGCCCGCGCCGTCGGCCGGAGCCGTCGCCGCCTTCCGCCTTCCCCCGATTTCCCGCCGGTTGGTCCGCCTCACAGAATCTCGACACATCCCGCAGTACCAAGCCTCTTGGAGGGCTTTATGAAACAGTTGATCGCCACCGCGAAGCGGAACATTTGGGCGCCCGTTCTGGCGCTGCTGCTTGCGTCGCCGGGCGCGGCACAAGTCCACGAAGGCGGGGGAGTGCGGGACTTCCCCGACGTGGTGAACACCGCGGGAGACCTCCAGCTGCCCCTGACCGGCCCCATCGCCGGCACCGTGTTCGAGATCAGCTCCATCGGCGAGGCGGAGATCAACTCCTGCGTCAACGGCGACGGCATGCGGCTCGCGGCGGGCTTCATCAACATGCTGAACCTCCCGCCCATGGCCGTGGACGACTCCACGGCCACCGCCCAGGATACGCCGTTCTTCATCGCCGTGCTGGCCAACGACGTGGACGCCGACCGCCTGACGGTCGCGTCCTTCACCCAGCCCCAGAGCGGGAGCCTGAGCGCCGGCCCGGGCGACGAGTCCCTCTACTACGCCCCCGGCCCCGGCTTCCTGGGCACCGTCACGTTCACGTATATCGCCACCGACGGCCTCCACAAGTCCGACCCCGCCGTGGTGACGGTCGTGGTCACGAAGCGGCCGGTGGCCAATGACGACTCCCCTTCCACCGACGAGGACAACGCTGCCGGCTTCGACGTCGTGTCCAACGACACGGACGGGGACAACGACAACGCGGAGCTGAGCGTCCTGGTGTTCACTGAGCCCGCGCACGGGACGCTTTCGTTGGGCGCGGACCGCCGGACCTTCACCTACACCCCCGATCCCGACTTCTTCGGCGAGGACGCCTTCACCTACCGGGTCTTCGACGGAGCCATAGACTCGCAAGAGCCCGCCGCCGTCACGATCACGGTCAACCCGGTCAACGACCCGCCGCTGGCCGCCGACGACGCCCTCGTGGTGGGTCGCTTCGACCTGGGCTCCCTGGACGTCATCATCAACGACACCGATGTGGACCATCCCAACTCGGAGCTGAGAGTCGGGACCTTCACCCAACCCCCCAAGGGCCAGGTCGGCCTGGGCCCCGACGGCCGGACCTTGACCTATACCCCGAACCCCGGCGCCACGGGCGACGACAACTTCACCTACTATGTCTCCGACGGGGTGCTGGAGTCCACGAGCCCGGCCACCGTGGCCATTTTCATCACGGAAACGCCGATCGCCGTAAACGACGCCGTGTCCGTGGACGAGGGCAGCTCGGTCACCTTCGACGTCTCCGGCAACGACACGGACGTGGACACGCCCAACGAGGGGCTCCGGGTCGCGTCGTTCTCCCAGCCGGCGCACGGCGAGGCGCGCCTGGAGGAGGACCGGCGCAGCTTTACCTACACCCCGGACCCGGAATACTCCGGCCAGGACGGCTTCACCTACACCGCCACCGACGGGGCGGTCGAATCGGGCAATACCGCCACCGTGACTATCACCGTCAACCCGGTCAACGACGCCCCCACCGCGGACGCGGGCCTGAACCAGCACGCCGAGGTGACCGACCTTGTGACATTGAGCGGAACGGCCAGCGACCCGGAGGGCGACGCGATGGTCTACCGGTGGACGCTGAGCTCCCCGGGCGGCAGCCAATCCACGCTGTTCTCGGCCGACACCTTGACGCCGACCTTCATCCCGGACGTTCCCGGCACCTACACCGCCGCGCTCACCGTGACCGACCCGTTCTTCGCCCAGGCGTCCGACTCCGTGTCGGTATCGGTGGAGTATAAAGGAGGGACCTGCGACGTCACCTCCATCGCGAACAACGCCGGCCCGTTCGGCGACGCCGAGCTCGGCCGCGACAGGAGCGGAAACTATGAGATGAATTATGGGGATTACTTGCCCTATATAGGCTATTGGTGCGGCACGAACTACCGGGTCTTCCTGGGATTCGATTACTCCTCATGCGTGCCCCCGGGCATGGTGCTCCAGACCGCCGTCCTGAACGTTCGGACCGGGCCCAACGATCCCGTCAGCCCCCAGGTAGACTCGGTCAGCTTCAGCGGCCTGTCCGCAAGCGGGAGCGTATACGACGCCTCCGCTCTCGTATCGAACGTGGCCAAGATCCCGATCACCGGGTTCCGCCCCTACTATCTGGACGTGACCGCGGGCGTACGGCCGACGTACGGAAGCGGCAGGGCCCAGTTCCGGGTCTGGGCCCCCGATGCGGAGGCGGTCTACAGCCAAGTCGGGTGCGAGTTCGAGATGACGTCGATCTATAATGCCGAGTCGGGCAACCGGCCGCACCTGTACGTGACCTACAGCGCTCCCTCCAACAACCCGCCGACCGCGGACGCGGGTCCGGACCGGGCCACCTACGTGGGGACCCCCGTCACCATGGCCGCGTTGGCCAGCGATCCGGACGGGCACAGCCTAAGCTACGGTTGGACCATGGAAACCCCCTTCGGCAGCAGCACCGGGCTGCAAGCGGCGAATACCGCCACGCCGGTATTCACCCCGGACATGGAAGGCTCCTACATCTTGAAGCTGACCGTGACCGACGAGAAGTTCGGGCAGGCGTTGGACACGGTGGAGATCATCGCGGAGAAGGCGCTGGCCGGGGCCGCGGGAACGGTCTGCTCCTACCCCACAACGAATGACTTGGGACCTTTCGGCGACGCCATGATCGGTCGCGGCAAGAGCGGGAACTATGTCATCGACGACAGTATAGGCGATTGGGCCTATGTGGGCTATTGGTGCGGAACGCACTACAGGGCCTTCATGGGCTTCGATTTCTATACCCTGCCCCAGAGCGTCCAACTGCAGAACGCGACCCTTCGGGTGAACACCGGGCCCGACTCCGACGAATGGAGCCCCAGCCACCCCATCCAGGTGGATATCGTCGACTTCCCCTATCTGCAGCCTTTGGCCAGCGTCTTCAACTCCCCCGTGCTCCGTTCCAACGCCGGCCAGTTCGACGCCGCGAAGTTTTCGCAGTTTCAAGTCAACATCACCAACGGCGTGGCCGCGGTCATCGGGGACCGCAAGGTCCAGCTCCGACTCTGGAGCCCGTCCTTTGAGAGGAGCTACTCAACCTATGGGTGCGACTTCCAAGTCGCGAGCATCTACACCTCGGAATATATGGGCTATGCGCCCGCCCGCTGGCCCCAGGTGTGCCTCACCTACACCTCCGCCAGCAACACGGCGCCCCAAGCGTACGCGGGGCCGGACCAGAACACCTACGTCGGGGCGTTTGTGCGCCTGGACGGGGACGGCGGCGACGCCGACGGCAACGGGATCACCATCAACTGGACCCTCGACAAGCCCCCGGGGAGCTCGGCGGTGCTTCACGGGGCCGAAAGCAAGGTCCCCTTCTTCACCACCGACGCGCCGGGCACCTACACCGCCACGCTGACCGTGAGCGACGGGCAGGACCAGACCCAGGACTCGGCGCAGATCTTCGTGGCGCACGCCCCCGAGGCGGTCGACGACCTGGTCGCGACCGACGAGGACACCGCCTTCGACTTCGACGTCGTGGACAACGACACCGACGGAGACACGCCGAACGCTCAGCTGCGGGTCGCGTCCCATACCGACCCGGAGAGCGGTCAGCTGACCTTGGGCGAGGACGGCCGGACCTTCTCCTACACGCCCGCCCAGGACTTCCACGGCGAGGCATTCTTCACCTACATAGCCGCGGACGAAGGTCGGGAATCAAACGTGGCCGGCCGCGTTACCATATCCGTCAAATCCGTCAACGATCCCCCCGCGCTCGGCGCGCATCCGGACCTGACCATCGACGAGGACAACGGGGACTCCAACGTCCGCCCCGCGCGCGAGGACATGAGGGCCTACGTGACGGACGCGGACTCCCCGGCTGACACGCTGGAGTTCCGCATCGCCAACCTGGCCGACGTGATCGCCGAGCTCGGGATGACGGACGGCACGACCGGCGGCGACCCGAACATCCCGGTGGTGAGCATCGGCGACGACCCGGACAGCGGCGAGTTCGCGGTCCGTGGCGAGCTGACCGCGCACGATAACATCATCCGCGTCCACCCCCGGCACGACTACCATGGGACCGTGACGGTCATCCTGGAGGCCCGGGACGCGGACGGGGCCGTTTCAATCCAGTCCTCCTTCACGGTCACGGTCGCCTCGGTCAACGACCCGCCGTACCTGGCGGAGATCCCGGACTTGACCCTCGACGAGGACACCGGCGTCCACCCCGGGGAGCAGGACCTGCGGGAGTTCGCGGCGGACGTCGACTCCGCGGTCGAGGGCCTCCGGTTCCGCATCACGAACATGGACGACATCATCGCCGCGTTCGGGGTCTCCGACGAATCGACCGGCGGGCCGCCCGAGATCCCGGTCGTGACGATCGGCGAGGACCGGGACAGCGGCCTCTTCTCGCTGCGCCCCAACGTCGGCGCGGCGGACAACACCATACACGTCCACCCGCGGGCCGATTTCTTCGGCTCGACCACCGTGACCGTGCAGGCCCGGGACGAGGACGGCGGGCTCTCCGAGGAGCGCTCCTTCACGCTGACCGTCAACGCGGTCAACGACGCTCCCACGCTCAAGGAGATTCCCGACCACACCCTCACGGAGGACCAGCAGACCGCCGAAGGCCCCCACGACTTCCGCGACTTCATCTTCGACGTGGACTCCCCCACCGGCACCGTGCAGTTCCGGATCGTGAACCTCCCCGAGATCATCGCCGTCTTCGGGCTCTCCGACGGCTCGACCGGCGGGACCCCGGGCATCCCGGCCATCACCCTCGGCCTGGACCCCAACAGCGCCAGCTTCCAGCTGCGGGGCGAGGGCCAGACCTACGACAACACCCTGCGCGTCCATCCCCGCAAGGACTTCTCCGGCTCCGGGACGGTGGTCCTCGAGGCCCGCGATGCGGGAGGGGCGCTCTCCAACCAGCGGTCGGTGAACGTCTTCGTCGACCCCGCGCCGGACCTGCCGGTCGCCCAGGACGACGCCGCCGAGACCGAGGAGGAGTCTTCGGTCACGATCGACGTGCTGAACAACGACTCCGACATCGACGGCGACGCGCTGACGATCGTCGACATCTCCGATCCGAGCGGGGGCGGAACCGTGGAGATCGTCGAAAACGGCACGAAGATCACCTACCAGGGAGCGTTCAACTTCGCCGGCACCGACACGTTCACGTACACGATCGACGACGGCACGCTCGGCTCCACGGCCACGGCCACGGTCACCGTGACCCTGGGACAGGTCAACGACCCGCCGGCTCTGGGGTCCTATCCGGACGTCACGGTGGACGAGGACTCGAGCGCGCATCCGGGCCCCTACGACCTGCGGGAGCACGCCTCGGACCCGGACTCGCCCCCGGAGAGCCTCGAGTTCCGGATCGCCAACATGGACGACCTCATCGCGGCCTTCGGCCTCACCGACGGCACGGCGGGCACGGACCCCGGCGTGCCGGTCGTGACGCTGGGAGGGGACGCCGACAGCGGCGCCTTCCGTCCGCGCGGACCGGGCACGCCCTACGACAACACGGTCCACGTCCACCCGCGCAAGGACTTCTACGGCACGGCCACGGCGCTCATCGAGGCCCGGGACCCGGAGGGCGCCGTCTCCAACCAGCAGACCTTCGCCGTCAGCGTCGTCGCGGCCAACGACGCGCCCGTGCTGGCCCCCCTGCCCGACGTGACCTTGAACGAGGACACGGCCGTCCACCCGGGCCTGATCGGTCTTCGACAGTTCGTGACCGACATCGACTCCTCGGACGAGACGCTGGAGTTCCGCATCACGAACCTGGAGGATATCATCGCGGCCTTGGGCGTCTCGGACGGCTCGACCGGCGGGAACCCCGACCTCCCGGTCGTGACCATCGGGGAGGACCCCAACAGCGGCGACTTCGCCCTCCGGGGAGACGGACAGCGGTACGACAACACCCTCCACGTGCACCCCTATGAGCACTTCTTCGGCGCCGCGACGGTCACCGTGGCGGCGCGCGACGGCGAGGGCGCGGAGTCCAACACGCGTTCCTTCACGGTCACCATCAACTCGGTCAACGACGTGCCGGTCGCGTACGGCGACTTCGGCGTGGCGGCCGAGGACTCGCTGGTCTCGCTGGACGTCCTCGCCAACGACTTCGACGTGGACGGCGACACGCTCACCGTCATCGCCGTCACCCAGGGGCTGTATGGGGGCACGGTCACTATCGACGAGGACGGCTTCGGGCTGAGCTTCCAAAGCGCCCCCGACTTCGCGGGCGTGGACAGCTTCAACTACGTGATCAACGACGGGACGTCCGGCTACGAGGACACGGCCAACGTGGAGGTGACGGTCACCGGCGTCAACGACGCGCCGGCGCTGGGGGCGATGCCCGACATCTCGTCGGACGAGGACGCCGCCCTCCATCCGGGGCCCTTCGACCTCCGGGACTACGCCACGGACTCGGACTCCTCGAAGGACACGATGCAGTTCCGCATCGCGAACATGGAGGAGATCATCGCGGCCTTCGGGACCGCGGACGGCTCGACCGGCGGTGATCCCGGGATCCCGGTCGTCACGATCGGCATGGACCCGGCGAGCGGCGAGTTCCGCCTCCGCGGCGAGGGCCAGACCTACGACAACACGATCCACGTCCATCCGCGACAGGACTTCTTCGGCTCCGTGACGGTGGTCCTCGAGGCCCGCGACGCGGAGGGCGGCGTCTCCGAGCAGCGCTCGATCACCCTCACGGTGGAGATGCTCCACGACGACCCGCCGGTGGCCGGCGACGATTCGGCCATGGTCGCGCGGAACAGCGGGCCGAACGCGATCGATATCTTGGCCAACGACACGATCGAGCCCGACGCTGACGAGACCCTGAGCATCGCCGGCGTCTCCCAAGGCGCGTCGGGCGGCGTGGTGGTCATCACGGGCGGAGGCTCCGGGCTCACCTACCAGCCTCCCGCCGACTACTCGGGCGCCGACTCCTTCGTTTACATCGTCAACGACGGCACGCCCGGCTCCAACGATACGGCCACCGTGACCATCACCGTGAAGGCCAACAACCCGCCCACGGCCGCCGACGACGAGGCCACGCTGGCCGAGGACGCCGGCGCCACGGCGATCGAGGTGCTGGCCAACGACTCGACCGCCCCCGATCCGGACGAGACCCTCACGATCATCGAGGTCAGCCAGGGCTCCGCGGGCGGCGCGGTGCTCATAACAGGCGCCGGGACGGGGCTCACCTTCGAGCCCGCGGCCGACTACTTCGGGACCGACACCTTCACCTACGTCGCCACCGACGGCGTGGCCGGCTCCTCGGCCGCCGCCTCCGTGACCGTGACCGTGACGCCGGTCAACGATCCGCCCACGGCGACCCCCGACGAGCCGACGGTGGCGGAGGACTCCGGGGCCACCGCGATCGACGTCCTGGCCAACGACTCCATCGCCCCGGACCTGGGCGAGGCCCTGACGATCACCGCCGTCACGCAGGGGACCGAGGGAGGCGCCGTCATCGTCACCGGCGGCGGGACGGGAGTCACCTACCAGCCGCCGCCCGACTTCTTCGGGACCGACATTTTCACCTACGGCCTCGGCGACGGCACGGAGGGCTCGGACGCGGACGGCACCGTTACCGTAACGGTCACTCCGGCCAACGACCCGCCGACCGCGGTCGACGACGCGGCGGCGGCGGCCGAGGACTCGGGCGCGACCCCGATCGACGTGCTGGCCAACGATTCCATCGCGCCCGACGCGGACGAGACCCTGACGATCACCGCGGTCACGCAGGGCAGCGCTGGCGGCACGGTCCTCATCACCGAGGGAGGGGCGGGACTCACGTACCAGCCGGCGGCCGACTACTTCGGGCAGGACTCCTTCACCTACACCATGAACGACGGCACGCCCGGCTCGGACGCCACCGCGAACGTAAGCGTGACGGTCTCGCCGGTCAACGACCCGCCCACGGCAAACAACGACGCCGAGACGGTGCCGGAGGACTCCCCTGCCAGGACCGTGGACGTCCTGGCCAACGATTCCATCGCCCCGGACGTGGGCGAGATCCTGATGATCACGTCCGTCACGCCGGCCCCCTGCGATGAGGGGACCGAGGCGGGCGCGGTCGAGATCGCGGACGGCGGGAAGAAAGTGACGTACAAGCCCGCGGCCAACTTCTTCGGGACCGAGACCTTCTCGTACACGATCAGCGACGGCGCTTTGGAGGCCGCCGCGGAGGTCACGATGACCGTCGAGGTCGGCAACGACCCGCCCACGGCCGCCGGCGACGCGACGACGGTCGACGAGGATTCGGCGGCGACCGCCGTCGACGTGCTCGCCAACGACTCCATCGCCCCGGACACGGGCGAGACCTTGACGATCAGCGCGGTCACCCCGGGCTCCGAGGGCGGGACCGTGCTCATCACGGGCGGCGGGACCGGCCTCACCTACCAGCCGGCCGCCGACTTCTTCGGGACCGAGACGTTCACCTATACGGTCAACGACGGCACGCCCGGCTCCGACGACACCGCGACCGTGATCGCGACGGTCAAGCCTCTCAACGACCCGCCGACGGCCAACGACGACGAGCAGACGATCGCCGAGGACTCGGGCGTGAGGGCCGTGGACGTCCTGGCCAACGACTCGGACGCTCCGGACGCGGGAGAGACCCTGAAGATCACCGCGGTCACCCAGGGCAGCCAGGGCGGCTCGGTCCTGATCTCGGGCGGCGGGACGGGGCTGGCCTACCAGCCTCCGGCGGACTTCTCCGGCGCCGACACCTTCACGTACACGATCAACGACGGAACGCCCGGCTCGGACGTGTCGGCCACCGTCACGATCACCGTCACGCCGACGAACGACGCGCCCACGGCCAACGACGACGCGGCGACCGTGGCCGAGGACTCGTGGGCCGACCCGATCGACGTCCTGGCCAACGACTCGATCGCGCCCGATACGGGCGAGACGCTGACGATCACCGCGGTCACGCAAGGCGAGCAGGGCGGGACGGTCGCCATCACCGGCGGCGGCTCGGCTTTGAGCTACACGCCTCCCGGCGACTTCTTCGGCACCGAACGCTTCAGCTACACGATGAACGACGGCACGCCCGGCTCGAACGCCACCGGCTTCGTCACGGTGACCGTGACCCCGGTGAACGATCCGCCCACGGCCAGCGCCGACGCGGCCACGGTGGCCGAGGACCCCGGACCCACGGCCATCGCCGTCCTGGCCAACGACTCGACAGCGCCCGACACGGGCGAGACCCTGAGCGTCGCCGCGGTCACCCAGGGCAGCCAGGGCGGCACGGTGCGGATCGCCGAGGGCGGGACCGGCGTCATCTACGAGCCCGCGCGCGACTTCTTCGGGACCGAGACCTTCACCTACAACAACAACGACGGCACGCCGGGCTCCGAGGGCACCGCCGCCGTCACCGTGACCGTCACGGCGGTCAACGACCCGCCGGTCGCGGTGGACGACACCCAGTTCATGCCCGGGGGCGCCCCGCAGGCGATCAGCTTCGACGTGGCGGACAACGACGCGGACGTGGACACCCCGAATGCCTCGCTACGGGTGGTCCAGTTCATCCCCGGGGCGGAGGGCTCCGTATCGCTCGGTCTGGATTTCCGGACCTTCACCTACACGCCCAACCCAGCCTTCGACGGGCTCGACACTTTCCTTTATAAGGTCAATGACGGCTCCGTCTCATCGACCAACACGGCCACGGTCACCGTCGCGCTCTTCAACACCCCGCCCACCGTGAGCGCGGGGCCCGACCAGAACGTCGCCAAGGGCGAGCTCGTGATCCTGAGCTCGAGCGGGGTCGGCGATGCCGACGGAGACCCGGTGACCGTCACCTGGGAGCTCGTCTCCAAGCCCGCGGGGACCAGGGCCATCCTCCACCACCGCGTCGGGGAGAGCCAGGCGGCCTTCCTGGCCGACAAGATCGGCACCTACATCGTGCGGCTCACGGCCGACGACGGCAAGCCGCTCGGCCAGGTCTCGGACACGGTTGAGATCATCGTCGGGCCTCCGCCGACCCCCAACCCGGGCCGGTTCCAGAACGGCCAGGCCGCCGACGTTGTCCTGCTTCGCAACGACTTCATCTCCGGGGCGAGCTCCCCGCAGGTCCCCGACCGTCTGGTCTTCGACAGCGGGGGCAACCTGTGGGTCAGTTCGGTGAGCGAGGACCGGATCCTGCGCTTCGACCAGCCGCTGACCACCGGCAAGCAGCCGTCGCTGGTGCTGGGCCAAGAGAGCCTGAGCGGCACCGGCTATGGCTGCGCCGCGGATAAGTTCAACAACCCGGTGGGTCTGGCGTTCGATCATACCGGAAGGCTCTGGGTCGCCGACAACTACAATATGCGCGCGGTGCGCTTCACTCCGCCTTTTAGCAACGGCATGGACGCCGATCTGGTGCTCGGCCAGGCAAGCTTCACGACAAGATATCTCGGCAATAGCGCCGACCGCGCGGGCCGGCCGGCCGGCCTGGCCTTTGACAGCGAGGGCAATCTGTGGGTCGCGGACCCCTATTACCACAGGGTGATCCGGTTCCCCAATCCCTCGACCGACGGGCAGCTGGCGGACATCGTGATCGGCCAGACGGGGTTCGGACAGGGGAGCTCCGGGTCCGGAGACAGCAAGTTCTACAATCCTGAAGACGTCGCGTTCGACGCCGACGGGAAGCTGTATGTAGTCGATCGGGTCCGCCACCGCGTCGTCCGTTTCTCGCCGGATCCGGTGAACGGCTTCACCACCGGGATGGCCGGGGATATGTTCCTCGGCCAGGAGTCCGCCGACGGAGTGAGCAGCGGCACCGATCAGGACAGCCTCTATTTCCCCGAGGCGCTGTCGTTCGACTACAAGGGCGGCCTCTTCGTCGCGGACCAGTCGAATCGCCGGGCCGTGCTCTTCCAGCCGCCGTTCGCGACCGGCATGGACGCCGCGTCGGTGCTGGGCAAACCCAACTTCACCACTTCATCCACCCCGTCGCCCACCGCCAGCGCGACCAAGGATGTCAGGGGGGTGGCTGTGGACCGCCTGGGCAACGTCGCGCTCGCGGACCCCTACAACCAGCGCATCCTCTACTTCGTGCGCCCGCCGAACCAGGCCCCGGTCGCCGACGCCGGGCCGGACGTCACCGTCCGGCAGTACGCCACCGCGACGGTGGACGGGTCGGGCAGCTCGGACCCGGAGGGCTACCCTCTGAGCTATCAATGGACGCTGACTTCCAAGCCCGCTGGCAGCGCCCTCTCCACGCTGACTCAGACGGAGGTGGCGTTCTCCACCACGGGCCTTTCGACGCCTTACGCCAACGGCGAGGTCGTCGGCACCATCGGGCAACAAGCGACTGGAGGAGGCACCAGCACCATCATCCGCGTGGGGACGCAGGGCACGACATTCCGCCGGGGCTTCTTCGGGTTCGACGCCGGCGTCCTGCCCGCGGGCGCCGACGCGAACCTGCAGAGCGCCGTGCTGAAGATAGCTTTGAGCGTGGGCGGCGACGAGTCCGTCATGGGCCCGATCATCGTGGACCTGGTGGATTTCGGCGTCGCCTTGGGCTCCGGGGACGACGCTTTGCCGCCGCTCCAAGAGAATATCGGCACCATCTCGCCGGAGATCGGATCGGGCCCGGGCTACCGGTCGCTTGACGTCACCGAGGCCGTGCGCTACGCCTTGAGCCTGGGCAAGGTCCCTCAGTTCCGCCTGCGGGCCACCAACGAGGTGGCGAACATGCCTTCGACCTATGTGGACCTCGTGCCTTTCCAGCCGACGGGGTACAGTCCCGCTCCCGTCGAACTGCGGCCGCTCCTGGAACTGACCCTGGTGCCGCCGACCAGCCGGCTGCAGTTCGCTCCGGACGTGCCCGGGCTGTACACGTTCCAGCTGGTCGTCAACGATGGTCTCGACGACAGCGCTCCCGATACGGCGGTCGTGACCGCCACTCCCAACGGGATCCCCACGGCCGATGCTCAGACGGCTCGGGCGATCATCGGCACGGCGAAGGCCATCACCCTGACGGGCACCGACCCGGACGACGACCCACTGTCCTTCGCCGTCGCTTCGCAGCCGTCCAACGGGACCCTATCGGGAACGCCTCCCGCCATGACCTATACCCCGGCCGCGGAGTACGTGGGCGACGATAGTTTCACCTTCACGGCGAACGACGGAGCGGTGGACTCACCCCCGGGCACGGTGTCCATCAACGTCCGGGACCTGGCGCCGGCGCCGGTGTTCCTGACGGACATCAACGAGACCTACTTGGGCAACAGGCGCGCCATCGCCGGGGACTCGGACGGCAACGTCTATGTCCTGAGCGACTACGATATCCGCAAGGTTGACGCATTGGGTAACGTGGTCCAAATCATCGGGGGCTCCGGGTCCGGCCCTGGCCAGCTCTCGGCCGCTCGCGGTATCGCGGTCTACGAGTCCGGCGACTCCTGCGTCCTCTATACGGCGGACCTGGGCAACGACCGGGTGCAGAAGCTCACCTGCGACGGGGAGTTCCTGACCTTGTGGGGAGGTCCGGGTTCGGCGGACGGCCAGTTCAACAATCCTTCGGACATCGCGGTCGATGGGGACGGGAACCTCTACGTGCTCGACTCGGGCAACTCCCGCGTGCAGAAGTTCGCCCCCGATGGGACCCATCTCCTGAGCTTCGGCGCGGCGGGCACCGACATAGCGGTCGGACCGTCCGGAGCCATCTACATCAGCGAGAGCAACAGCCCGTACTACGGCGTCGCGAAATACGACCCGGACGGCGCCTTGGTCACGAGGTGGGGCGGCTACGGCTCGGGCCACGGCCAATTCACCTACCCGTCCACGGTCGCCGTCGATCCCGACGGGAACGTCTACGTGGGCGACACCAATAGGAAGAACGTCCAAGTCTTCGATGCGGACGGGGAGTTCCTGACGGCGTTCGGAGGCTGGGGGACGTCCGCGCCCGGGACGTTCGGTTACGTGGATGACCTGTGCATCGACGCGAATTTCCACATCTACACTCTGGATGGGTATACCGCGTCGCACCGCATCCAGGTCTTCGGGTATCCCGAAAAGAGCCCGATCGCCGACGCCCAATCGGCCGACGTGACGGAGGATAACCCCGCCGCCATCACGCTGACGGGCAGCGTGCCCTCCGGCCCCATCTTCTTCGCCACTGCCATCGAGCCCGCGCACGGGACCCTGAGCGGGGACGCTCCCGAGCTCACCTATACCCCGGAGCAGGACTACGCCGGTCCGGATAGCTTCGGCTTCAGGGTCACCAACGGCATCCTCGAGTCCGTCCCGGCCCGGGTCTCGATCACGGTCGCCCCGGTCAACGATCCGCCGCTCTTCGACAAGATCTCCGACCAGGGCGTGGCGCAGAACGAGACGACCACGCAGGAGGTCCTGGTCACCGGGATCGCGGCCGGACCGGAGAACGAGACGGAATCGGTCGGCTTGAGCGCGGAGTCGAGCGACCCGGGCATCATCCCGCACCCGACCTTCACGGGCTCGGGGGAGACGCGCACGTTGCGCTATCTGCCGGCCCCCGGGGCGATCGGGACGGTCACCGTCACGGTCAGCGCGGACGACGGGCAGGCCGAGAACAACACCTTCTCGCGGACCTTCGACATCACGATCTTCAACGGGCCCCCGGACGTCCCGACCGGACTCACGATCGCGGGCATCGGGGCGCGCTTCTTCGACGTCGAGTGGAACACCTCTCCCGGGGCGCAATCCTACGACATCGAGGCCTCCGCGGACGCGGGCTTCCCGGCGGGCCAGACCATCTCCTATACCAGCGGCGACAACAGCGCGAAGACGGTGGGCCTGACCCCGAACACGATCCATTACGTCCGGGTCCGGGCGGTGAACTCCTTCGGCCAGAGCGCCTTCACCTCGGCGGTCCACGCCAGGACGCTGGCCGACGTGCCGCTGATCATCAGGGGCTTCGCCAACGGCCAGAGCGCCGCAGACCTGCTCGGACAGCCGGACTTCTCTTCGCTCCAGTTCATGACAGACGCGACCCACATGACCAGCCCCTACGGCCTGACCTTCGATCGGGACGGCAACCTCTGGGTCGCGGAAGCCAGCAACAGCAGGGCCATGCTCTTCCAGCCTCCGTTGTCGGGCGGCCTGAAGCCCGCTTCCGCGGTCCTCGGCAAGGCTTACGTAAACGACAGCTCGTGCGCCACGAGCCAAAGGGACCTCCCGACGTGCCTGCTCAGCGCCCAGGACGTGGCCGTGGGGACGGACGGCGCGGTCTGGGTCGCCGATCCCACCCGGCACCGGGTCGTCCGGTTCCGCCCGCCATTCAGCACCGGCATGGCGGCCGACCTTCTGCTCGGCCAGACCAGCTTCAGCGGCACCAGCAGCGGGTCCGGGCCGAGCAAGCTCAACGGAGCCCGGGGCCTGGCCGTGGACGATGCGGGCAACCTCTGGGTCGCCGACTACTACAACAACCGCGTCCTGATGTTCCGGCCCCCGTTCGAGACCGGGATGGAGGCTTCGATGGTCCTGGGGCAAAAGGACTTCTACGCGACCAGCGGATACAGGGGGGCCGACAGGCTCTATTATCCGGCCCAGATCGCGTTCGAGAAGGGCCGGCTGTGGGTGGCCGACGCCGGCAACAACCGCATGCTCCGCTTCACCGGGCCGTTCGCGAACGGCATGAGCGCCGATCTGGTCCTCGGTCGGCCCGACTTCACCGACACTTCGACCCCTCCCCCAAGCATCCGGCTCTACGGCCCTTGGGGGGTCGACGAAGACCCGGACACGGGTCAGGTCATCGTCGCGGACAGCGGCGGCAACCGGATCCTCATTTACGACCCGCCGTTCTCCAACGGGATGCCGGCCACCTCGGTACTGGGCCAACCGGACTTCGAATCCATCGCCGAGGCGAGCCCGCCCACGCAGGAATCGACCGGTCGCCCGGCCGACGTGCTGTCCTACGGCCAGAAGATCCTGGTCGGGGCGCTGTCCGACAGGCGGGTGGTCGCTTTCGCCGGCACGTGGGCAGGGTTCAGCGGCGTGGATACCCGGAAGCTCACGGCGAACTGGGGCGCCGGGGACAACCATCCGGGCACCGAATACCTGGTCGAGCTTTCCGCGGACCCCGGCTTAGCGGGCACGCCGCTGACGAGCGGCTGGACCACCTCGACGAGCCATACGTTCCCGGGACTCGCCAGGGAAACGCAGTATTACGCCCGGGCCAAGGCGCGCAACCAGGACCTGGTGGAGTCGGCGTACGCGATCCTGGGAAGCACCCGGACCAGGAACGAGAGCACGCCTCCCGTCGCGGACGCCGGAGCCGACCAGAACGTGGTCCAGCACGAGCTGGTCGTCTTGGACTCCAGCGGCAGCAGCGACGCGGACGGGGACGCGCTGGCCCTCACGTGGGAGTTCGTATCCAAGCCGGCCGGGACCCGGGCGATCCTCCACCATCGGGCGGGAGAGACCCAGGCCGCCTTCCTGGCGGACAAGCGGGGCGTCTACGAGGTCCGGCTGACCGCCGACGACGGCCGCTTAAACGGCAGCGTGGCGGACACCGTACAGATCACGGTCGGGCCTCCGCCGATCCCGGGTGCGGGCGTTTTCCACAAGGGCCAGCAGGCCGCCGTCGTGCTGGGCCAGGACGACTTTACGAGCTCTGATCCGTGGGTCATCGGCGGCGCGGACATCCACTTCGCGCCGACGCGAGTCCTGTTCGACGGCTCCGGCGACCTCTGGGTCACCGATTGGGGAGCGTCGCGCATCGTGCGCTACGACGCCCCTCTGGAGATCGGGGACGAGCCCACTCTTGTCTTGGGCCAGCCCGACTTCGACAGCTACACGCGGCGCAACGTCGACCAAGCCGGCATTTTCTGGCCCCACGACATGACGCTCGACCAGACGGGCAGGCTGTGGCTCGCCGACTCCGGCCACAACCGGGTCATCCGCTACACCCCGCCTTTCCGCAACGGCCTGCTTCCGGACCTGGTGCTGGGCCAAGCGTCCTTCGATACCGACGGCGCGGGCGCGGGCGCCAGCCAACTGAGCTATCCTACGGACCTGGTTTTCGACGAGGCCGGGAACCTCTGGGTGGCGGATAGGAGCAACAACAGGGTGGTCCGGTTCACCCCGGATACTGAGACGGGCGAGCTCGCCTCGGGCCAGAGCGCGGACCTAGTCCTCGGCCAGACCGACTTCGGACTGAACTCCCAGGCCACAGACGCCAACAGGCTGAGGCTTCCCCATGGGCTCACCTTCGACGCTGACGGGTCGTTGTGGGTGGGGGACAACAACAACGCGCGGGTCGTCCGCTTCACGCCCAGCCCCACGGAGGGCTTCACCACGGGCATGAGCGCGGATCTGGTCCTCGGGCAGGAGGATCTCTCCGCGCTCGATTACGGCGCCCAGGCGAATAGGATGCTGAACCCTCAGGCCTTGGAGTTCGACGCGCAGGGCAGCCTATGGGTGCTCGACGACGGCAGCAACTCCCGTCTGCTGGAGTTCCGGCCGCCGTTCAGGGACTTCATGGACGCCTCGGTCGTGCTGGGCCAGGCCGATTTCGGCCAGATCATGGGCCATCTGACGCAGAGCGGGCTCAGCAGTCCGCACGGCGTGGCCGTCGATCGCCTTGGGAACATCGCCGTGGCCGATGCGGGCAACAAGCGCGTGATGTACTTCGTGCGCCCGCCCAACCAGGCCCCGGCGGCCGACGCCGGGCCGGACACCACGGCCGCGCAGTTCGCTTTGGCCACGCTCGACGGCAGCGGCAGCTCGGACCCTAACGGCCAGCGCCTCAGCTACCAGTGGACCATCGCGGCAAGGCCCGCGGGCAGCACGGTCTCGGAGTTCATCCAGACCGAGCTGGCCTTGTCCTCTCCTTCCGCCGACGGCTCGGGCTACACCGCCGGTCGCTTTGTGGACGCCTACGTTTCAGGCACCATCGGGCAGGCCACGGCGGACTCCATCGACGGATACAGCCAGGGGATGCTGGTCGGGAGCAGCGGCTCCAGGTACTATCACGCGTATATCGGCTTCGACACGTCGGACATCCCCGCTGGAGCCAACGTGGAACGGGCCATCCTGAAGGTGTTCCTGCAGAACGGGACGAACGAGAGCCTCACGGGGCCGGTCGTTGTGGATCTGGTCAACTTCGGGGCGACATTGTACACCCCGGACACCGCGAACCCTCCGATCATGGAGAACATCGGGACCATATCGCCCACCTTGCCGAGCTGGGACGACCGCGGCTACCGGTTCGTGGACGTGACCGAGGCCGCGCGCTACGCCATCGCCCGGGGGATGACGCCGCAGTTCCGCCTGAGGACGGCCAACGAGACGGGAGCCGGCAGCGCCGCCTTCCTCTCCGTGGAGGGCAGGGTGCTCATCGCCGACGCGGAAGCGCGCCCGGTCCTGGACATCACGCTCAAGCCGGCCTTGAGCCGCGGGCAGTTCCGGCCCGACCAGCCGGGCGAGTACACCGTGCAGCTCGTGGTCAGCGACGGGGACCTGGAGAGCGCGCCGGACACGGCCCAGGTCACCGTGAGCCCGAACCAGCGCCCCACGGCCGGGTCCCAGGACCTGCGGGTGGCGATGAACGTGCCCAGGCCGATCACGCTGACGGGCTCCGATCCGGACGGGGCCCCGGTCACCTTCAACCTGACCGCCGTCCCCGAGCACGGGATCCTCACCGGAACGGCTCCCGACCTGATCTACACGCCCCATACGGACTACGTGGGGCTCGACAGCTTCGCCTACGTGACCAACGACGGGGCGGCCGACTCGGATGAGGCCGCCATCAACCTGGACATCCGGGAGTCCGACCCCCCGCCGGTCTTCCTCGCGGAACACGAGGGGGATGCGGTCTGCGGCGTGCACGCCGTGGCCGCCACCTCGGACAACACGGCGTTCGTGACGAACTACGACGGGATCCGCAAGGTGGACCGGGACGGCAACCTGCTGATGGCGTGGACCTACACGGGAACGGTCGGCGACCGCATGAGGGGCGTGACGGACCTGGCCGTCCACGAGTCGGCCGCGGGCTGCTTCGTGTACGCTGCGGAGAACTGGGGGGCGGTGAGGCGGGTGCTGAAATATACGTGCGACGGGGAGTTCGTGACGACCTGGGGGACGCAGGGCTCGGCCGACGGCCAGTTCGCGTCCGCTTGGGGCATCGCAACGGACCCCGACGGCAACGTCTACGTTGCGGACCAAGGGAACTTCCGCGTGCAGAAGTTCGACGCGGACGGCAATCACCTGCTGAGCTTCGGGGGCGCGACCAGCTACTCGGAGCTGGCCAACGGCAAGTTCATCTACCTGGACAAGGTGGCCGTTTCCGCGTCCGGCTTCATCTACACCACCGACTCCGGCCGGAAGGACGTCCAGAAATTCAGCCCGGCCGGCGAGTTCCTCCACAAGTGGGGCGGCTCGGGCACGGGCCCGGGCAAGTTCAGCCTGACCGCGGGCATCTCCGCGGATCCGGACGGGAGCGTCTACGTGGTCGACGTCAACCGCCACGACATCCAGAAGTTCGACGCGGACGGGACCTACCTCGCCCAGTGGACGCCGGACTCGTCTCCCACGGACGTTTCGGTCAACGAGCACTTCGTGATCTTCTCGGCGGGCTCCGGCACCCAGGACTGCCAGCTGGAGATCTACGGCTACGCGGACAAGTTCCCGATCGCCTCGGCCCAGTCCGTGACTTTGGCCGAGGACGGCTCCGCCGAGGTCCAACTGACCGGGACCGTGCCCGAGGGAGCGCCGAGCTTCAGCGTCATGGACCCGCCCTCCAGCGGGACGCTGAGCGGGACCGCGCCGGAGCTGACCTACGAGCCCCTCGCGGACTACTTCGGGACGGACAGCTTCCGCTTCCGGGTGTCGAACGGGGAGCTTGAATCCTTCCCGGGCAAGGTGTCGATCACCATCGACCCGGTCAACGATCCCCCCACCTTCGACGAGATCCCCGATCAGGCGGTGGCGCAGGGCGGCGCGGCCAAGACCATCACCATCACGGGCGTGGGCCCGGGGTCGTTCGAGACCGGCTCGGTCAGCCTGAGCGCCGCCTCCAGCGACCCGGGGATAGTCCCCGACCCGGTGATCTCGGGCTCGGGCGAGCTGCGCGAGCTGACCTACGAGCCGGCGGCCGGCGGCCTGGGGCAGGTGACGATCACGGTCACCGCGGACGACGGGGAGGCGGAGAACAACATTCTCTCCCGCGAGTTCCCGATCAACGTGTACGACGCGGCTCCGGGCCTGCCCGACGGGCTCGAGATCGTGGGCGCCGCGCCCACCTCGCTGGACGTCCGGTGGAACTCCGTGCTCGGGGCGGAGTCCTACGAGCTGGACGCGTCGACCAATCCCTACTTCGCGACGGCGGTGTTCACCTACGCGGCCGACCGGAACAGCGTCCGCGCCGCCGGGCTCACGCCCAACTCGTTCTACTACGTCCGGGTGAGGTCCTTGAACGCGTTCGGGGCCAGCGACTACTCGGGGCTCGCGATGGACTTCACGTTGGTGCATACGCCCGAGGCCCTCGTCCGGTTCGAGAACGGCCAGTTCGCCGTCGCCGTCCTGGGGCAGTCCGAGTTCAACGCCCGGTACGACTTCGGGACGGGGCAGGCGACGGTCTCCACGCCCCGGGACGTGGCCTTCGACGCTTCCGGCAACATGTGGGTCGCGGACACCTCGGCGGACCGGATCCTCATGTTCGCGCCGCCTCATGAGTTCAGGCCTCTCGCGGCCGTGGTCCTGGGGCAGACCGGCTTCACCGGCAACTCGGGCGGGAACACCGCCGGGAAGCTGAGCCTGCCGTTCGGCGTGGCCACCGACCCCTCCGGCAGCGTATGGGTCGCGGACTCCGCCAACAACCGCGTCGTCCGCTTCGACCCGCCCTTCACCAACGGCATGGACGCCGCTCTGGTCCTGGGCCAGTCGGGTTTCGGCGCCTCCGACTCCGCCGTGGCGCGCGACAGGATGGATAATCCGCAGAGCGTGGCCGTGGACAGCGCGGGCAACCTTTGGGTGGCCGACACGCATAACCACCGGGTGCTCCTGTTCAAGCCCCCGTTCCAGACCGGGATGGACGCGGCCGTGGTCCTGGGCCAGGAAGACTTCACCTCCGGCACTTCCGCGTTGGGCCAGGACAGGCTGTCCGGACCGCCCTACGTCGCGGTGGACCGCTCGGACAGGCTGTGGGTCGCCGACGGCAACAGGGTGCTGCGCTTCAGCCCACCGTACACCACCGGCATGAACGCCGACCTCGTGATCGGGAGCCCGGACTTCGATATCAATCAGGGCGTGGGCGGCCAGTACGGGATCATCAGCCCGAACGGCATCGTCCTGGACCCCTCCGGCAAGCTCTATGTCTCCGACAGCGGGGCCCATCGCGTCATGGTCTACGACCCGCCGTTCTACAACGGCATGCCGGCCGCCTCGGTGCTCGGCCAGGCGGACTTCTCGAGCACCTCGAACGTCACCTCCGGCGACCGTCTCTATATGCCGCTGGGGATCGCCTTCAGCGACCTGGGCCAGGTGTGGGTCGCGGACTACCAAAACCACCGGCTGCTCGCCTTCGAAGGGAAGCCCGGCAGCTTCGAGAACGTCCTGTCCCAGGAGCTCAAGGTCCTGTGGGCGACCGGCGGCAACCCCGATGTGACCGAGTACCGCGTCCAGCTCTCCACGGACCCGGCTTTCGCGGAGGCCGTGCTGGACAGCGAATGGGAGGTGGCCATCACGCACATCTTCGAGGACCTGGAGCCCCTCTCGCAGTACTACGCCCGGGCCAAGGCCAGGAACATCAACCACACGGAGACTCCCTACCGGGTCCTGGGGAGCACGATCACCGATCCCCCCAACTCCCTGCCCGTCGCGTACGCGGGCCCCGACCAGGACGTCCTCGCCGGGGACCTGGTCGCGTTGAACGGCACGGCCAGCGACCCGGACGGCGACTCCCTGACCTTCAGCTGGTCGGTGACGAACTCGTTGGGCGAGTTCATGACCGTCAACGACTCCACCACGCTCAACGCGAGCTTCACTCCTCCCGCGGCCGACATGTACTTGGCGGAGCTGACGGTTTGGGACGGGGAAGACCGCGGCGGACAGTCGGCCAGCATCCGGGCGAGGATGACCGTGGAGAGCCCCTTCATCGTCAACGGCAACCCGGAGGTGAGCGCCATCGTGGACCGGGAGGTCGTCCTTTCCACCATCTCGGCCTCCTCGGAGCTGGGACAGCTCGTGTACCCGCCCGTCTACGCCCAAGACTTGTTCCCGGTGGGGCAGATCTACGACGTGCTGCCGCCGGGATCGGTCCTGACCTTCTGCTACGAGCCGCAGGCGCTCGCCGACAACGGGGTGACCCCGGCCGACCTGAGCATCTATGGCCTCTACGACGCGGAAACGCTGTTCAACGAGGGGACCTTGACCGGCGACGTGACGGACCTGGAGAGCCAGTACATATGGAACCCGCTGGTCGGAGCCCTGGACGAAGCCTCCGGCTGCATCACGGCGGAGACCCCGGGCGTCGACGCCGCCTACGGCGTATTCGCCGTGGACCATAGCTCGCCGACGGTGACGATCGACATCGCGGGAGGCACGCTGGCTCTCAGCTCGAGCCCTCAGTTCACGATCACGCTCGCCGACACGGGCTCCGGCCCGGACCCGGCGAGCCTCGTCATGTCCCTGGGCGGCCAGCCGCGCGACTACCACGTCCTGGCCGAGAGCGACGGGAGCCTGACCATCGTCTTCGGGCTCGGCGACACGGGCTCGCGGATCGGCGACGTGAACCCCGAGCCGGACGGGGCCCTGGTCTTCAAGATGGCCGAAGGGGCCACGGTCACCGCGGGGGACGTCCAGGACCGGGCGGGCAACGCCGGATCGGCCTCCCTGGACTTCACCGTGGACACCAGGGCCCCCACGATCGTGGCCTCCAGTTCGCCCGCCACGGGCTACGACGGCTGGAGCCGGGAGGACGTGACGGTGGTCTTCGCCTGCTCCGACGACGGGGCCGGCTTGCCCGAGAACGCGTGCCCCGGGGCCCTGACCGTGACCGGCGAGGGAGCCGCCCTTTCGGGCTCCGGAAGCGTCACCGACATCGCGGGCAACACGTCCTCGATTGAGCTCACCCCGATCCGGATCGACCGGACCCCGCCGACCATCTCCGCCTCTAGCTCCCCTGGCACGGGCGCCGGCTGGAATTCGGAAGACGTGACGGTGACCTTCGAGTGCTCGGACCCGCTCTCGGGCATCGCGCCCGACGGCTGCCCCGCTCCCGTGACGGTCACCGGCGAGGGCCCGGCCCTGAGCGCCTCGGGCGAAGCCTTCGACCAGGCCGGCAACTCGGCCTCCACGACGCTCGACGCCATCAAGATCGACCGCGGCGCGCCCGTGATCACGCTGAGCTCCCCATCGGGCGGCCGGTTCGTGGCCGACCAAGACACGGTCGAGGTGGACTTCTCGGTGGAGGACGTGGATCCGGACGTGACGGTCTCCGCGTCCCTGGTCAGGACCCAGGCCGCGGCGAGCCATCCGGACGCCGACGCGGGACCGATCGCGGTCCAGCCCGGCCAGACCTTCCCGGCCCTGGAACTGGCCGCGGGGCAGTGGCGCCTGGAGATCGAGGCGGAAGACCATGTGGGGAACACGACCTCGAGCACGGGAGAGACGTTCGAAGTGGTCCACGACATTCAGCCCCCGAGGACCGCGATCGCCGTCGGCGACCCCAACACGGACGGCTTCGTGACCTCGGCCACGCCCTTCACGCTCTCCGCCGTGGACGACCTCCTGGCGGCCGAAGACGGGATCGGAGAGGGCGTCGACCGGATCCTGTACTCCATCGACGGGGCGCCCGAGCAGACCTACGCCGCGCCGTTCACCCTCAGCGGGGAGAGCAGCCATACGATCAGCTTCCGCGCCGTCGACGCCTTCGGCAGGGAGGAGGCCGCTCAGAACCTGGCGGTCGCGCTCGACGATAGCGAGCCCACGGTGACCGCGACGCTCACGCCCGAGCCCAACGAGGCGGGCTGGCACGGCACTGCGGTCACGGTCTCCTACGAATGCGTCGACGCGCCGGCCTCGGGCTCCGTCGGCATGCAGAGCTGCCCGCCCTCGGAGACCTTCGACACCGAAGGGGCCGGCCAGACGGCGGAGGCCGCCGCGTCGGACCTGCTGGGCAACAGCGCGGAGTCGAGCCTGACTCTGAACATCGACCTCCAGGCGCCGAGCGTGGACGCGGGAGCGGACGTCACCGTCGATGAGGACGTGCCGGTGGACTTCGCCGGCTCGGTGACGGACACCGTGGACCCGGCGCCGGTCTTCGGCTGGGACTTCGGCGACGACGCCACGGCGGGCGCGGACCTGACCCCGAGCCACGGCTATACGAAGAACGGCGCCTATATCGTCACCTTGAGCGCCTCGGACAAGGCGGAGCACTCCGCGTCGGATACGCTGCGGGTGACCGTGCTGCCGGTGAGCGACCCTCCCTCCATCGCGGTCGCGGACCAGACGACCGACGAGCAGGTCCTTTTGGGCTTCGTGGTCGAGGCTTCCGACCCCGATGACGATCCGCCCAACGTCCTGGTCCTGAGCGCGGACCTCTCCGACCTGCCGGACAGCGCGGCGAACGCCTTCGACGCGGGGACCGGCGCGTTCAGTTGGACGCCGGCCGAAGGGGACGGGCCGGGCGAGTACTCGGCCACGTTCACCGCGACCGAGACGGACGGCCACCCGAACAACCTGAGCGCCTCGAAGACCATCACGATCACGGTCAATGAGGCCAACATCGCGCCGACTCTGGCCGAGATCGGGGACAAGGCGCTGAACGAGCAGACACGGCTCGCCTTCACGTTGTCGGCCGCGGATCCCGACCTCCCGGCCAACACGCTCACGCTCTCCGCGGACCTCTCCGGGCTGCCGGCCGGCGCGGCGCAGGCCTTCGATCCCGCCGCCGGGACGTTCGATTGGACGCCCACGGAGGCGGACGGGCAGGGCGAGTATACGGCGATCTTCACCGTGACCGACGACGCCGACCCGAGCCTCTCCGACACGGAGACCGTCACGATCACGGTCAACGAGGCCAACATCGCGCCGACCCTGGCCTCGATCGGGGACAAGTCGGTGGACGAAGAGACCCAGGTCACGTTCACGCTCTCGGCCGCCGACCCCGACCTTCCGGCCAACACGCTCGTCTTCTCCGCGGACCTCTCCGGCCTGCCGGCCAGCGCGGCGCAGGCCTACGACCCGGCCGCCGGGACCTTCGACTGGACGCCCGTCGAGGCGGACGGCCGGGCCGCGCCCTACAGCGCCACCTTCTTCCTCAGCGACGGCCTGGAGACCGTATCGGAGACCATCGCGATCGCGGTGCGCGACGTGAACAAGGCGCCGGTCCTGGCCGAAATCGGGGACAAGACGCTCGACGAGCAGACGCCCCTCGGCTTCGCGGTCGCGGCCGCGGACGCGGACCTGCCGGAGAACCGGCTGACCTTGTCCGCGGACCTCAGCGGCCTGCCGGCCGGCGCGGCGGACGCCTTCGATCCCGCGAGCGGCATGTTCTTCTGGACGCCCGCG
>JBDREN010000229.1:0-10286 GCA_043819795.1 Elusimicrobiota bacterium | reverse complement strand
CGCTGGTCCACGCCAAGGGCGCGCAGGAGTTCGTCATCGCCGAGACCGACGAAGACGAAATGGCCGGGTTCCATAGCGTCGCTTTCGACGGGACGAACTTCCTCGTCGCGTACTCGAACATCAACTCCACGACGTCCGTCTACACCATCTACGCTCAGCGCTACGACGTCTCGGGCTCAGCGGTAGGCTCGCTCATCAACGTCTCGGGCGCCAGCGGCATGGAAGGGGCGCCCCTGGTGGCCTTCGACGGGACCAACTACCTGATCATCTCCGAAACGGGGGGGGATCCCGTTGTCAGCTCGATCAAGGGCCAGTTCGTCGACACGGCGGGCGGCCTGGTGGGCGGGGCGTTCACCGTCGCCACCTCCACCATATCCGAGTCGGCGCTCGCCTTCGACGGCACCGACTATCTGGTCGTGTGGAACGACGTGCGCTCGGGCGACAAGGACGTTTACGGGCAGCGGGTATCGCAGGCAGGATCCCTGGTGGGTGGGGAGTTCGTCATCAGCTCGAAGGCGAACAATCAGAAGGACGCTTCCGTGGCGTTCGGCGGCGGCAAGTATCTGGTCACGTTCAGCGATATGAACAACGTGGGGGGCCAGTTCGTGCTGCCCGATGGGACGTTGAGCGGCGGAGAGATTCCGATCCACCAGAACGCGTTCCTGAGCGACAACCCGGCTCCTGTGATCTTCGACGGGACGGATTTCGTGGTGGCGTACCATGACGACCCGGCCGGCACGTGGGATCTCTACGCGGCGAAGGTCTCCGTCGCGGGAGTGGTGTCCTCCAGCATGCCGATCGCCGATGCCCCGGGCACCCAGGTGTTCCCGACGATCGTTCCGAACGGTTCGGAGTACATCATCACGTGGATGGACGGGGAGCTCTTCTCCTCGACCGCGACCATCCAGCAAAGAAGCTTCGCTTCGGACCTGAGCCCGATCGGCTCGGCCGAGACGGTGGCGTCGGCCGTGTCCGGCAAGGCCGCGTGGACGGTATCCGTGGCCATGGGCGGCGGGAAATACCTGGCGGCCATCAACCGCGAGGATGTCCCCGCTCAGCTCGACGCGACGAACAACAACGACCTCTACGGCCTGTTCCTGAGCACGGCGGGGGGTGCCGCGGGCTCCGGGTTCGCGGGCGACTTCGCCCAGGTCGGCGGAGCGACCTTCGACGGCGGCGACTTCGACATGGGAACGGCGGTGGCGGTGGACACCTTCACCGCGGGCGGGCCCTACGTGTACGCGGTCGCGATGTCCTCGCAGACGGGGATGGAGCAGGCATTGGTCGTCAAGTACGACTCCTCGGGGACCTTGATCTCGTCCACGACGTTCAGCGACGGGGTCGGGCTCGATATCGCCCTCAACACGAACGGCGTCTACGTCACGGCGCAGCAGTTGAGCCCCCTGGCGTGGGTGACGCTCCGGTACAACCTCGATCTGAGCTTCTCGACCTCCGCATATCTCATGGGTGACTTCGGCGCCCGGGGAATCGCGTTGGACGATTCCGGCAGCGTGTACGTGGCGGGCGGCGGCGGGACCCCTCCGAACGATTTCAAGGTCGTCAAGTACGACTGGAATCTTAATTTCGTGAACAGCGCCACGTTCGACGGGGGCGCGGAGGAGTACGGGCGGTCCGTGGCCGTGGACGGCTCCGGCAGCGTCTACGTGACTGGCGAGAGCCTGCAGGGCGGGGCCACTCGGTTCGTGACCGTGAAGTACGATCCGACTCTCGTCATGCTGGCCTCGGCGACCTACGCCGACGGCATGCCCTTTATCTCCAGGCATGAGGGCATGGAGCGGTTGAGCATCGCGGCGGGCCACGCCTCCGGGTTTGTCTACGTCGTGGGCACCGACGGCATGGCCTCCCCATCCAACAGGGATATCCTGACAATCAAGTACGACACGAACCTCGCGCAGATCACGACGGCCACCTACGCGGCGGGGCAGGAAGGGGCGGACGTGGCGGTGGACGTTTTCGACAACGTCTACGTCATCGGCGACGCCTACTACGACGGCAGTCCCACGGGCGACGACTGGGTGGCCATCCAGTACGACCAGGACCTGGTCATCCAGTCGACGAAGGGGTACGCGGGCTCGGGCGGCGACTATCCGCAGGGGATCGCGCTCGACAGCTTCAACTACGCCTACGTGACCGGGGCTTCCTCGCCGGACCCGTTCGACGATTCGACGTTCGACATGCGGACCATGAAGTTCGCGATGCCGGCCGCTCCGCCTTTGTCCGTGGCGCAGGCCTTCCCGCCGGCTCTGAACTTCACCAACGGCCAGAGCGCGGACCTGGTGCTGGGCCAGGACAACTTCACCGCGGCTCTCAAGAACAAGGACGGGACCAATACCGTCAACCAGAGCGGGCTTCGCTCCCCTTACGACATCACGGTCGACCCGGAGGGGCGGGTCTGGGTGGTCGGCTATGGGAACAGCCGGATGCTCCGGTTCGACAGCCTGAGCGCGAACGGCGAGAACGCCTCGCTGGTGCTCGGCGCGGCGGACTTCGCCTCCAGCGGCTGCCCCGGCTCCACTAGCGCCAAGGACTTCTGCAACCAGTTCGGCGCCACGGTTGACAGCGAGGGCAACCTGTGGGTGGGCGACACGGGCCGCGGCAGGGTGCTGCGCTTCAGCCCGCCCTTCTCGAACTACCAGGCCGCGGACCTCGTGATCGGGGAGCCCACCTTTACGAGCCTGAGCTATGGGCCGAGCCAGACCGACCTGGGCGGTCCCTCGGACCTGGCGATCGGGCCGGACGGGGCCCTGTGGGTCGCGGACTACGACAACACTAGGATCCTGCGCTTCTCGCCGCCGTTCGCCAACGGCATGGCCGCGGACGTCGTCCTCGGCCAGGGCGACTTCGTCAGCAACGGGGGCGGCACCACGGCCACCAAGTTCAGCGACCTGGAGGGCATAGCCGTGGACGCGGCCGGGAACGTGTGGGTCGGCGACGACGGGAACAACCGCGTCCTCCGGTTCAGCCCGCCGTTCACCAACGGCATGGCGGCGGACCTCGTGCTCGGGCAGACGGACTTCGTTACCGGCACCGCCGGGCTTCTCTCCAGCTCGGCCGGCCTGGAGTTCGACGCGGCAGGGAACCTGTGGGTCCTCAACTACGACCACACCCGGATCCTCCGCTTCGACGCTCCCATCACGGGGGGGAACCCCGCCCCGTCGGTGGTCATCGGCCAGCCCGACTTCGCCACCTTCGATTTCGCGACCACGGCCGCCGGCTTCGCCGGGGTCTACCGGGACATCGCGCTGGACCGCCAGGGCAACCTGTGGGTCTCGGACACGAGCTCCAACCGAGTGATGCGGTTCTCGGGGAGCGCGGGCGGGGCGGCTCCGACCGCCTCCACCGTGACGGTGACGGGGCACCTCGCGGCCGCGAGCGGGGTCGAGGCCTCAAGCCCGGGGGAGAGCGTCGCGGGCGTGGGCGTGATCCTGGACACGAGCACGGCGAACCCGCCGACGATCTACCTGCTCACGCAGAATATGGCCAATTACTCGGCGGCTCTCGTCAAGCTGAGCTCGGCCGGGGTGTTCATCAGCTCCACCTCGGACGTGCACTCCGCCGGGCACTATTCGCCCACGGTGGACTTGTCCGGCTTCCTGTACGTGGGCGGCAACCTCGTGGACCAGGTCACCTACGCGTCCACGGGGACCCTGAGGAAGTACTCGTCCAGCCTCGAGCGCGTGGCGCAGGTCCAGGTGGACCCGGCCGTGACCGGCGGCTATATGGACCTGATCGCGGTCAATGACGTCCTGTTCACGGTCAACGACGGCGGAGGCTCGGGGAACGCCAAGGTCTTCAAGTTCGACACCACCACTATGAGCCTGCTGAGCACCGCCACGATCGCCGGCTTCGCCTACGGCCACGCGATCGCCGCGGACCCCCAGAACCAGCTCGTCTACGCGACCGCGGGCACCGATATCACGGGCGGCAGCAGGGTCATCCGCAAGTACGACTTCAACCTCAACCAGTTGGGCTCGACCGACATCTCCGGGCAGGTGCCCCGAGAGGGCGGGCTGGCCGTGGGCTCGGCCGGGGACGTGTTCGTGAGCTACTACATCGAGGCGTCGAGCCAGGCCAAGGTGGCGAAGTTCAGCTCCGGTCTGGCTTTCCAGAACGACGTCACGATGACGACCGCCGCCATCGCCGGCAAGCCGCACAACCTCAGGACGGCCAACAACCACGTCTACTCGATCTGGGAGGCCAATCCCGGTCCGTTCGGGGACTACAAGCTCTACGAGCACAACGAGAACCTCGGCTTCGTTTCCTCGACGCAGTACGACAGGAACGGCGAGGACGACGAGGGCAAGGCCCTGGCCGTACACGGCCAGTACTCCTACATGGCGGGCGCCTCGGGCTCCCCGACCAGCAAGGCGAGACTCCTCCGCCGCTCGAACAACGGGTACACCCCTCCCCTTGAGACCGACGGCTTTTGGGGCATCGCCTTCGACTACATGGGCAACCTGTGGGCCTCCAACCAGGGGCTCGACAGCGTCAAGAAGTACGTGAGCCCTACCTCGCCGGTCACCGAGGCCACGGCGGCGGACGCGCAGCTCACCGGTACGCCCGGGCCGCGGGGCGTCGCTTTCGACAGCGCCGGCAATCTATGGGTGAACGTTTCCAGCGCTCCGGCCGCGAGCGGGGCTCCCGCGAACCTCCTGGCGAAGTTCAAGGACCAGGGCGGCGGGATGATCTCCCTGACGAGCTCCGCGGTGCTCTCCGGGAACCTCGACGAGGCGAACGCGTTCGTCTTCCAGAAGACGAATACGGGGAACCTGTTCGTGGCCAACGAGGGAGCGGCCCTGCCCGCGGAGCAGAGCGTGGTGGAGTTCTTCAACACCGGCGACCTGGCCGCGCCTTCCTTCGACAATATCAGCGTCAATCCCTTCGCCTACGGGTCCGATCTCGCCGAGCCGACCGGGATCGCTTTCGACACCGAGAAGA
Organism: Elusimicrobiota bacterium; assembly: GCA_043819795.1. Taxonomy (GTDB): domain Bacteria; phylum Elusimicrobiota; class Elusimicrobia; order UBA1565; family UBA1565; genus JBDREN01. Next base: position 5,327 of record JBDREN010000229.1, on the reverse strand, counting down.
ACCTGTGGGTGGCGGCCGGGTCGGCCATCCGGATGTATCCCAACATAGGCGGCGGGACGATCGATTCCTCGACGGCAGAGGTGCGCACGGGCCTGGACAAGCCGTTCGCCATCGCATTCGACAACGCCGGGAACCTCTTCGTGTCCAACACCGATCCCGGAGACGCGCCCGGGAGCGGGTCGCTGTGGCGCTACCAGAACTGGGGCACCGCGTTCGCCGTCAACCTGGCCTCGGCCCCGGTGCTGGTGCAGAGCGGCGTGGACATCGCCTCATTGGCTTTCGATCCCATGAGCGGCGCGCTATGGGGGACGGAATACAACACCAGCGAGGTCATCCAGCTTTCCTCGGCCGCGGCCGTCGGTCCGCAGGATTTCGGCGCGATCGCGGGCCAGCTCAGCTACACGGGCTCCGCCGGGCCCGGAACCTACTACCTCGCCGTCTCGCCCGATCCCTTGAAGGTGGAGCTGAGCGATCCCGGCACGCAGCTCGTTGCCGTGAGCTCCGGGACCTTCCTGATCCCGAACCTCCCGGCGCCGAGCACGTACTTCATCAAGGCGCTGCTGGACCTCGACGGCTCCCAGAGCCCCGACGGGTTCGAGCCCTTCGGGTGGTACAGCGTGAGCACGGCTCCGGTCCCGTCGGCCCCGGTGTTCGTGGCGGCGAACTCGACCGCGACCGGCGTGAACCTCCAGCTCTTCGACCTGGTGGCCGTGACCGGGACCATCACCAACAGCAGCTTCCAGTCCGGCGAGATCCGCGTGCAGGCCTGGCTGGGCCCGCCGAGCGACACGCAGCCGCAGAACATCTTCTGGGACGACGGGCTGGGGCACGGCGCTACGCAGTACGCGATCTATGTGCCCACCACGACCGGCTCCAATCTCTACGTCGAGGCGTACGTGGACGCCTTCGCCGACATGCGCAAGCAGCCGGGCGAGGACGGCGGCGTGGCCGGCCCGCTCAGCCCGGTGACGCCCGGGACGACGATCTTCGCGAACATCGACATCGGCTTCAGCTCCGGCGCCCTGGTCTTCGTGCAGGGACAGGACATGGCCCCGCAGAGCCTGCCGGGCGACGTCTATGACCGGGCCATGCTGGGCCTGGCCATGTACACCGACGGCGGCAGCGCGCAGATGAGCTCCTTGCGCGTGAGCCTGGGCGGGGACGCGCCTTCGGCCCAGGTGCAGGCCAGTCTGTTCCGGGACGACAACGGCACTCTGGCCCTTGAGCCCGGGGCGGGGCAGGACGGGTTCATGGGAAGCTCGTTCTTCGGCGCCGGCTCCCCGCCGCAGGCAGTGATCCATTTCACCACCGAGACCCTGAGCGCGACGACGCAGTATTATTTCGTCGCGCTGAATTACAACAACATCCCCGCGGGCAACGAGATAGGCGTGGGCGTCGAAGAGCCCTCGCACATCGGGCTGTCTTTGGGCGCGATGGCCCCGCAGCCGGCGACCTATCCGATCCGGTCGGGCATCGCGCTGGTCAAGTTCTCCCTTTTCGCCAACCCGGACCAGGGCGGCTATCCCATACCGGGCTCCATCCCGATCCAGGGCGGCTTCGACACGGGGCTCGGCGTGGGCGTCGGCCAGAACGTGGAGATCAACGCCGCCGGGTCGTGGGGAAGCGGCGGGGGCAACCCTCCGAGCGGGCCGGGCGGGCTCGGCGGGCAGTTCGGCGGCCTCGACCCGGGCTTCAATATCGGAGCGCTGGCGGCCCGCGTGGGCTACAGCCCATGGTTCCAGGTGGGCTCGAGCATCACCTTCCAGTCCACGCAAAGCGGCCAGCTGGTCCTGGCGATGAACGACGTGGACTATTCCGATAACTCCGGGTCCATCTCGGTGGACTTCAAGGTCCTGTCCTCCACCGTGACCCGGGTCTGGACGGGCGCCAGCATCTATAACAAGGACGCGAGCACCCCCGATAACTGGCAGGGCGGGGTGAAGCCGCTCTCGGGCGACCGGGTGCTCTTCGACGGCGCGGTGTCCAGCGAGGACTGCAAGTGGGACATCGTCGGGATCGACCTCGGCCTGCTCACGATGACGACGTCCTATGCGGGGACGGTGCGCATCGTCGGCCCCTCCGGGGCGGGCAGCTACAACCAGCTGAACGTGTCCAGCCACGTCATCATCCGGGGCGGCATCCTGGACATGGGAGAGAACACGACCCTGGAGGTCCAGGGACAGGTCCAGGTCGCGGGCGGCACGCTGGATATGGGTTCGCAGTACACCCACCTCCGCGCGGGCAGGCTGGGCGTCGTCGTAAGCCAAGGCGGCACGTTCCGAAGCGTGGGGTACGGCTGGGTGGTCATCGAGCCCGTGAGCTCCGAGCGGGTGCCGTTCACGGTGCTCGACGGGACGGTGAACGTGAACAATATGGGGTACACGCAGTTCGACGAGAGCGCGGGCGTCTCCATCCTGCTCACGAGCGCCGCGGTCACCAGTTTCGACTACGTGGCGTTCCAGAACTTCGGCCCGAACCCGCTGCCGTCCTTGATCCTCCAGGCGGCGACCCCGGTCGCCAAGACGTTCCGGAACCACGACTACCGCATGGACGTGTCCACGAACGTGGACGCCGCGCTGGTGGCCCCGGGCTCCGCCATCACCATGCTCAACGCGAGCGGCGAGAAGTTCGGCTCGCCCAACGAGAGGGACCCGTTCCGGGTCGTGACCTGGATCCCGGACGGCGGCGGCCAAGCCTCCGTTTCGGGCACGGTGTACTTCGCGGGCGTCCCGCAGAGCGACTACCGCCTGCACGCCTCCACGGACCCGCGGGGCGCTTTCCACAGCGCCCCGCCGACGTGCCCGCCGGCGCCCACGACCGGCGGCGGAGCCATGGCCTGCGAGATCGTGGTGTCGAGCGGGATCCCTTATAACGTCGTCGGCCTTCCGGCCCCCAACACGTGGTACTTCTTCGCCTATCTCGACGGGAGCTACGACAACATGCCCAACGGGTTCGAGCCGCGGGGCGGCTACCAGAATCCGGGCTCCCTGCGCTCGGACCCCGTCTTCCTGAACACGGGCGCCAGCGCGAGCAGCGTGGACATCACGCTCGAGGACTGGGGCTTGGTCGAGGGGAACGTGACCAACGACTCCAACCAGTTCGGCCCGATCGTGATCCTGGCCGCGCTCTCCGGCAGCACCACGACCGTCGAGGCGCGGGGGTACGCGCCCGACGCGGGCGGATTCTATTCCCTATACACCCGGGCGGCCACCTACGACATGATCGCGTTCGTGGACGTCAACGGGAACGGGGAGCCGGACGACTTCGAGGCGAGCGGGACCGCCGCGGGCGTCGCGGTGACGGCGCTCTCGACCACCACGTCCGTGAACATCGCGATTACCGGCGGCTCCGCGGTGGCGGGCGGCGTCGGGGTCGTGACCCCGCAGACCGCGCACGAGGGCTTCATCGGCACCAACGGCGACAACGCGATGCTCCGGCTCGACGTCTTCGCCGCGGCGTCGGACATCACGCTCAACGGCCTGCGCGTGGACTTCTCCGGGAGCGTCCCGCCCAATAATTACTCCATCGCGCTGTGGCGCGACGACAACTTCAACCAGCTCTTCGACCCCTACGCCATGGGCGGTGCGGGCGCCAACGACATGCAAGTCGCCTACCGGGAGTACTCCGGCGGCACATCGTCGGGGACCCTGAATCTCTGGGGCGCCGAGCAGCTTCTCTCGGGGACGACGCGGACCTTCTTCGTGACGCTGGACCTCTACGGCCAGAAGATCCCGGTCGCGGCGCTCAAGCTGGCCGCGAGCACGTACTTCGGCCTGTCGCAGGGAGAGATGGCCGATCAGCCGGGCCTCTATCCGATCCAGACGAGCTCCGCGGCCGTTCTGTTCGCGGTGCCCGCCGACATGTACGTGCAGGCCCCGGCCGACGGCGGGATCGACACGGGCCTCTTCGTCGAGACCGGGCTCACCGTGACGGTCACGGCCACCGGGACCTGGAGCCTGGACGGATACCAGGACGTGGGCCCCGGGGGGCTGCCGGGGACCGAGTACCAGAACACGGTGCTGCCGGACGCCAAGCGGGGCGAGCTCATCGGCCGCATCGGCGGCGGCTGGAGCTGGTTCCGCGTGGGGACCGGCACGTCGGTGGTCGCCGAGACGCCCGGCACCCTCTTCCTGGGGATGAACGATTTCGGCGGGGATTATTTCAACAACACGGGCCACGTATACGCGGACTTCTCGATATCGGGCTCGACCACGGGCGCCGTCGAGGGGACGATCACCTATCTGGGCGCCCAGACGGGCGACCTGTTCGTCCGGGCCAGCGAGGTCTACTGTCCGACCTGCCAGCCCTTCATCGCGAGCACGGCCACCCTCACCCTAATTCCCGGGACGACGCTCTACAACTACACGTTGGGCGGCCTGAGGCCCGGCATGTACGACGTGGACGCCTATGTGCAGAGCAGCCCGTCCCAGCGCGGGGGCGCCACGGGAGTCAACGTCGTGTCGGGCTCCACGGCCACGGGCGTGGACTTCGAGCTCTCCTTGGGCGCGGCTTCGATCGCGGGCGCGATATCCTATCAGGGCTATCAGAATTTCGGCGACTACTACGTCCTGGTGACGACGGTGACGGACCTCGAGGGGCACGTGGAGTTCGCCGGAGAGCTCATCCAGTCCGCGAGCGGCCCGTACACGCTCAGCGGCCTGAAGGCCCCGGCCACCTACTATATACTGGCCTTCCGCGACGGCAACTACGACGGTCGGCCGGAAGGCCCCGAGCCCTTCGGCGCCCTCGCGTCGGTCGCCCCCGAGGCGCTCTCGATCTACGGGTCCTCGCAGGTGCTGACCGCCGTCGTCGTGAACCCGGGGGACTCGCTCACGGGCAAGAACATCACGATGACCGACCGCGGGGCGGTCAACGGCAGGCTGTACTTCCAGGTGGCGGTCGCCGGCGATCCCCGGATCGTGGTGCAGGCGGCGCACGGCCTGCCCGGCTCCCCCGGCTACACGATCGACAACCGCAGCTTCGTGAGGCCGGGGCCTGTGGCCGCGGGCTCCATGATCGACTACCAGGTCGACCTGCTGCGCCCGGCGACCGACTACTCCATCTTCGCCTTCGTGGACTCGAATCTCAACAAGACGCACGATCCGGGAGAGTTCTTCGGCCAGACCCAGCAGCTGAGGAGCGTGCCGCAGGGCGGCGGCGTGAACATCGATGTCCAGATCAAGGGCCCGCAGGCTCCGGGCGAGGTGCTCGGATTCGCGGGCAGCGCCCTGTCCACGACCCAGGTCCGGTGGATGTGGGACGCCTCGCCCGGGGCGACGGCCTATCATCTGCTGAACGCGGGCGCGGGCGCCGTGGCGTCGCTGGCG
>JBDREN010000228.1:0-5147 GCA_043819795.1 Elusimicrobiota bacterium | reverse complement strand
GCGCGCTTCAACACCAACCAGAAGATATTCTCCAACGCTCCCCATGTCCCGCTACGCGACGTCTCCGGCGCCGTCGTGCCGATACCCGCGGCGCTGGCGCCCGTGGGCCTGTCCACGGCCTCGATCGCGCGCGTGGTCGCGGTGCGCCAGGAGTTCGGCCAGTACAGCGTGGCGATCTCCACCTCCTTCAACAAAGCCAACGACCGCGTGGGCTACCTGACCCAGAGCGGGACGTTCTCCGTGACGAACGTCCCGCCGGGCGTCTACTACCTGCGGACCGAACCCCTGCGCCAATGCGCGACCTGCGAGATCCTGGTGCCGCGCCAGGGCTTGGTCGTGGTGGCCACGGCCGCCGTGACCGGGCAGAGCATCACGCTTTCGGACGGCTACAACGTGAGCGGCAGCGTCCGGCTCGACAACAGCATCCTGGACAGCGGGACGTTCGAGCTTACCCTGCGCAACAAGCGGCAGGAAGTCATCCGGTCCACCACGGTGCGGCTGGGCAACCCCGTGACCGGGGCCACGGCCAACTCGGTGAGCTACTCGTTCAAGAACCTGCCGGCAAAGGATTTCTATACCCTCAGCGTGAAGGACTCCTCCTCCACGCCCAAGTACGCGGGGCGTCCCGTCAAGTTCCCGGACCCGGGCCTGGCGCCCAACGGCCTGCAGAGCGACCTGACGAACCAGAACGTGCTCCTCAAGCTGGCCGCTTACATAACGGGCAAGCTCAAGGACACCAATACGGGGGTCCAGATCACGAGGAACAACGCGACCCTGCTCGCGCCCAACTTCCAGATCACGGCCACCGCCAACCCGTGGGTGGAGGGCGGCTACGTGGTGGCCAAGTCGAGCGTGTCGGGCCGGCCCATCCGCTACGACGGCACGTTCCTGGTGGGGCCGCTCATCCCGGAGATCAGCTACGACCTGCGCCTGGGGCAGGAGCGCTGGGACCTGGCCTACCTGGCCCAGGGAAGCCAGAACTACGCGCCGGTCGTGCTCGCGGGCGTCACCCCGCAGCCCGCCGAGACCAAGAACGTGGGCACGATCGGGCTCAACCAGGGCCAGTCCATCAAGGGCACGGTCGTGGACGCCGCGTCCACGACCACGGCGCTGGGCAACATCAAGGTCGTGGGGAGCCCGTCCTTCGGCCAGCTCGACCTCGTGGTGGAGACCTTCACCAACGGGATCGGCGAGTTCACCCTCTGGGTATCGACCTTCGTGTCGCGGCAGTACGACGTGAGCTTCGCCCCGCGCGACGGCAATATAGCCTCCACGGGCAAGGTCTACAAGGAAGCGGTCCTGGAGAACCTGACGGTCTCGACCGTGCCGCTGAACGTTTCCTTGCGCGAGCTTTTGGGCGCGGTCACGGGCCAGATCGTCACCGCCGACGGCGGGGCGCTCTCCTATCCGTTCGGCGAGCAGAAGGGCTTCCCGGCCGCGGCCGTGTTCATGCAGCCGAAGGGAGTGGTGCCCGCGGACGACCCGCTCGGGGACATCCGGGTGGTCAGCGGCGGCGACGGGGCCTTTGAGGTCCCCGGGATCTCCACGGGTACGTACTTCCTGCGCGCGGTGAGCCTGGGCTACATCATCGAGGTCGCGACCGTGACGGTCAAGGCGGGCACGTTCTGCGTCCTCCAGGGCACGACGACCAACCTCTGCCTGAGCCAGCTCACGCTCGAGCGCGGCGCGCAGGTCACGGGACGCATCCTGCTGCCCGACGGGAGCGCGCCGAGCGACACCGAGGTCGGCGGCGTGGCCGCGGCCAGCGAGGGCTTCAGCCAGTTCGTCGTGGGCACGGTGGACGTGGACCAGAACGCCCGGACCGTGACCGGCTACACGATCTCCGGCTTCGAGGCCGGAGTCGTCTACGACATCGTCATCCTGCCCGCGCAGGGCCAGGACGTGGTCTTCCCGCCCGAAGGCGACAACCTGAGCTTCGCGGCGTCGGAGTCCACGAGCACGAAGAACATCAACCTGACCTTCACCCGGGCCGAGCCCGAGTGCTCCGCGGACTTCAGACAGAAGGCCGTGGGCAACGACCAGTTCCAGGTCAAGATCTACTGCACGCAGCCCCTGCGCAACCAGCTCGAGTCGGACAGCGACCTCGACCGCATCGTCACGGTATCCACGGCCAACTCCAAGGGCGAGCCGTACGCCGACGGCGCCAACAGCACGGGCGAAATCCTGGGAGGCGGAGAGAGAAAGATCGCCGACAACCGCAAGCAGGTCACCCTCGTCTACCGCTCGACGAGCACCGCCGAGACCGACTTCAGCATCAAGCTCGCGGGCGTCGCCGCCACCGTCAACCCGGCCACGGGCGAGAACTTCGAGATCTCGAAGGTCTTCGACTTCAAGGTGGGCCTGAAGTCCTCGAAGGAGAAGAATATCACCAACATCCAGGGCGGCGACGTGGAGCTCGAGACCTCCGAGGCCGACGAGAACAAGGGCAAGAGCGAGAAGTTCAAGCTGACGCTGCCTCCGGGCGCGCTCAAGGGCTGCTCGGCCGGCGACTCGGACCCGAACTGCCAGGGAGAGACGCGCACCGAGAACGACTCGAAGCTCGACGCCAATATCGGGGTCAACGCGGCCGACGACGCGCAGAAGACCGAGGCGGCGGCCCTGTCGCTCTTGGGCTATGTCCCCTCCAAGATGTCCGTGCTCGGCAGCCCGAAGGCCTATACCGAGGGCCTCTACCGCGGGATGAAGGCGTTCCGGACCCTGGCGTCCACGTCCACGGACAACGCGTTCAACGCGAACCCGTTCAGCTCGTTCTACGAGGTGTTCCTCCCGCTGGGCATCCGCTCGCAGCTCAACAAGGCCGTGGACATCCGGCTCTCCTACGACATCTCGCTGGATACCTCCACGACCCTCGACGACCTCAACGTCTGGAGCTACTCGAACGGGCAAGTCCAGATCGAGAACGACAACCGCCGCGTGGACCCCGTGAACCAGACCATCACCGTCAAGGTGGACCACTTCTCCGTGTTCGTGGTGCTGGCCTCGACCCCGGTCGTGACCGCGGACATCCCGTTCGGCGGCGGGGAGATCAACGCGTTCAACTTCCCGAACCCGTTCGACTGCACGCGCAAGACCAAGTCGCTCAACACCGTCCTGGTGACGAGCGCGGGGCAGGTCACCTTCGAGGGCACGCTGATGCGCTTCAGCCTGCCGCCCGGGGACGCGGGCGAGGCCAAGATTAAGATCTATAACGTGGCGGGCGAGGTGGTGCGCGAGTTCAGCCAGGGCGTGCTCGCGGGCGGCTTCACCTACTACACGCCGTGGGACTGCAAGAACCAGGGAGGCGTCAACGTCGCGTCGGGAGTCTACATCGGCCAGATCAACTGGGGCGGCAAGAACAAGTTCTTCAAGATGGCCTTGATCAAGGGGAGCGGATTATGATGCCGGGCTCCACCGTTTCCCGCGGAAAGGGATTGGCGCGGCTCGGCTGCGCGGCGGCGCTGGGGTCCCTGCTCGCGCTGGCGCTTTCGGCGCCGGCTTGGTCCATCAACAACAAGGCCGGGACCAGCGGCGCGCAGTTCCTCAAGCTCGGGGCCGGCTCGCGCGCGGGCGGCATGGCCGAGGCCTACTCGGCCGTGGCCGACGACGTCTACGCGCTCTACTACAACCCCGGCGCGCTCACCCGGCTGACGGGAAGCCAGCTGGGCGGAGCGCACACCGAGCACTTCCAGGACATCGGCTACGAGTTCGCCGGCTTCGCCTATCCGCTCGGCCGGGGAGAGGAGGGCTCCAAGCACGTCATCGGGGCCGCCATCTACAACCTTTCGGTCAGCGACATCGAGCGGCGCACGGAGGATACCGATAGCCCCATCGGGACCTTCGGGGCGGGGGACTATTCTTACAACCTCACCTACGCGCGCCGGTTCGACCCCAGGCTGAGCGCGGGAATCACCGGCAAGTACATCCATCAGGACCTCGACTCCTTCAGCGCGGACGCTTTCGCCGTGGATATGGGGCTCCTGTACCTCCCGCGCCCGGACGCGAGCCGGCCGCTGTCCTTCGCGGCGGTCCTCAAGAACTGGGGCACGCGGCCCTCGTACGTCGTGGTCTCCGATCCGCTTCCGCTCGGCTTCACTCTCGGCGTCGGCTATCAGGCCATCCCGAAGCGGCTGAAGCTGGACCTGGATCTGACGAAGTACCGGGACACCGATATCTTCGCGGCGGCGGGCGGCGAGTACGTGCATCCGTTCACGCCGGCCGTGTCCGGCGCCCTGCGCATGGGCTTCACGACCCACCGCCGCGAGAACCAGGGCTTGAACGAGATCGCCCTGGGCGCCGGGATCAATTTCCACCGCCTCAGCTTCGACTTCGCCTGGGTGCCGTTCGGCACCCTCGGCAACACCTTCCGCTACTCGCTCTTGCTGCGTTTCGGGCAACCAGAGGCCCCCGAGACCGCGCAAGCCGCTCCCGCCCAGTCCAAGTAGGACTCGGCTTCCCCCTGCGAAGAGGATTCTTGCGAAATTCGCCGGAATTGGCCGCAGGGTGTTGCATCCGGCGCGGATTCTGTTATCCTAGAAACGTAAGGATTCGCTCAATCGCGAAAGGGCAATCCCCGGGTCCTTTCCCTTCAGGCGTCGTCGCTATTAGGGAATGGGGCCGCCTCCACCGCCGGGACCGGGGAGGGAGGCGCCGCAAGGGGGGCGAGCACCACTACGCCAAGCCAGAATCCCCGCGGTTGCGGGGACGTTCGGTCGCCGAGCATATGCGGCACGTCTCGATCTTGTCGATCGACAGCGGTCATACAGGCGCACGCGGCGGGAGATCCTCGGCGGGATTTCTCGCCTTGGGCTTTCGCCTTCTTTTCGCGGCGGGGATCGCGGCCGCCGCATGCGGCCGGGTCCGGGCCGCGTCCTGACTTCCGCAAGGCTTCCTGAATCCTCCGCCTCTCCGACGGAGCGGCATTGGAGATTGGGTGTCCCATCAACAACCGTTATGTCCCCTCTGGCCCGCTTCGTGGGGGAGGAGGCGCGGATCACCTCTCCCTCTTGCGGCTGAGGATGTCCCATAGATTTCACTGGACACAAGCGCTTCATTTTCTTAAACTGCCCGCATGTTCACGATTGGCGGCCGGACATTTTCGGACGAGATTCTCGCTCGGATTGAGCAGACAGTCGAGGTGGAGCCGCAGA
>JBDREN010000227.1:0-4380 GCA_043819795.1 Elusimicrobiota bacterium | reverse complement strand
GAGGCCGTCCATGAGATGCTCCAGTTGGAGGAGTTCATCGACGTGATCATCCCCAGGGGCGGGGAAGAGCTGATCCGCGCCGTGGTCCGGGATTCGCGGATCCCTGTCATCAAACACTACAAGGGGGTCTGCCACGTCTTCGTCGACGCCGGCGCCGACCTCGCAATGGCCGTCCGGATCTGCCTGAACGCCAAAACACAGCGGCCGGGGGTTTGCAACGCGATGGAAACGCTCCTGGTCCATGAGGACATAGCCGGGGAGTTCCTGCCGGTCGCGGCTGGCGAGCTGAGGATGGCCGGCGTGGCGCTGCGGGGCTGCGAAAAGACGCGGGAGATCCTGCCGGATGCGGAGGCGGCAACGGAGGCGGACTGGCATGCGGACTGAAGAAGCTGCTCATCAATGGCGAGTGGCGCGAGGCGGCCGGAGGCGAGACGCTGGAAGTCGTGAACCCGGCGACCGAAGAGGTGATCGCGCACGTGCCGTCAGCCGCCCAGGCGGACGTGGACGCGGCTGTCGCGGCTGCCCGCGCCGCCTTGGACGGCCCGTGGGGGAAGATCTCCGCCCGTGAGCGGGGGCGCCTGATCTGGAAGCTCGGCGACCGCTTGATGGAGCGGGCCGACGACGTCGCCCGGCTCGAGACGCTCCACAACGGCAAACCGATCTTCGAAGCGCGTCAGATCGAGATCCCCGCGTCGGCCGAATGCCTGCAGTACTATGCCGGGTGGACCGACAAGATCCAGGGCGAGACGATTCCCGTCAAAGGAAGGCACCTCGCCTACACACTGCGCGAGCCGCTCGGTGTGGTGGCGGTCATCGTTCCCTGGAACTTCCCGCTTCTCCTCGCGTCCTGGAAGATTGCCCCGGCGCTCGCCTGCGGCAACACCGTTGTGGTCAAGCCGGCGAGCCAGACACCCCTGACAGCGCTCGCCCTCGGCGAAATCGCCCTCGAGGTTGGCATCCCGCCCGGCGTCCTCAACGTCCTGACGGGGCCGGGGGCGAGTGTGGGGCGGTGGATCGTCGAACATCCCGGCATCGACAAGATCGCCTTCACCGGGGACACGAGGACAGGCAAGGAGATCATGCGGGGGGCGGCCGGGACCCTCAAACGCATCACCTTGGAGCTTGGCGGGAAGTCGCCGAACGTGGTCTTCGCAGACGCTGACCTGGATGCTGCCGTGCGGGGCGCGACGACCGGCATCTTCTACGGCAAAGGGGAAGTCTGTGCCGCGGGATCTCGCCTGCTGGTCGAGCGCAGCATCAAGAGCGAGTTCATGGACAGGCTCGTGGCGCGGACGAGCAAGATCGTTCCCGGCGATCCGCTCGACCCGAAGACGCGGCTGGGAGCTGTGGCCTCGCGAAGCCAGCTCGAGCGGGTGCTGCGCTACATCGACATCGGGCAGCGTGAAGGGGCGGTCCTGGTGGCGGGCGGCAGGCGCGCTGACATCGGCACAGGGAAGGGGTTCTTCCTGGAGCCGACGGTCTTCGACCGCGTCACCCCGGAGATGACGATCGCGCGCGAGGAGATCTTCGGTCCCGTCCTCGCCACCCTCGAGTTCACCGATGTCGAGGAGGCGATTGCCCGGGCCAACGACACCAGCTACGGCCTGGCAGCCGCAGTCTGGACGCGAGACATCAAGAAGGCGCACTATGTGGCGCGCAAGCTCCAGGCGGGCACCGTCTGGGTGAACACCTACAACGTGTACGACACCGCGGCGCCTTTCGGCGGATACAAAGAAAGCGGCTTCGGTCGGGAGATGGGAGCGCACGCGCTCGAGCACTACACCCAGGTCAAGACCGTCTGGGTGGACCTGACGATGTGAGCGCCCGATGCATCCTGTTATCGATGCCCACATTCACGTCCAGCCGTCCGGCATGCTGCGGCCGGAGGTCCGGAGCTTCTGGCTGCAGCAGCTCGATACGACCGGGCTCGAGGCGATCGCAGGCAATCCCTCTGTCCTACTCCGGAGGATGGATGCCGAGGGCATCGAGCGCGCCGGGCTCATCAGCTATGTGAGCCCCGATGTCATGGGGTTCACCGACGAGTTGACCGCCTGGGTCGCCGCCTACGCCTCGGCGGATCCCTCGCGTCTCATCGCCTTCGGCTCAGTGAATCCCCGCTTCACCGACAACGTGGCCGACGCGCTGGAACGCGCAGTCCAGGCGGGCATTCGCGCCCTCAAGCTCCATCCGCCACATCAGCTCTTCGCCGCCAACGCCTACCTCGACACGTTTCCCGCTCTCGCCCGAGTCTACGAACGGGCTCAGTCGGCAGGGATCCCCGTTACCGTGCACACCGGCACGTCGAACTTCCCCGGAGCCCGGAACCGGTTTGCCGCGCCAATGCCGGTGGACGATGTCGCCGTGGACTTCCCGCGATTGACCATCCTGCTCGCCCACGGCGGCCGACCCGTGTACATGGAGGAAGCGTTCTTCCTGGTTCGGCGCCATCCCAACGTGCACCTCGAGCTGTCGGGCATTCCCCCGATGAAGCTTCTCCACTACTTCCCGCGCCTCGAGGAGATCGCCGACAAGGCCGTCTGGGGGACGGACTGGCCGAGTCCAGGGGTCCATTCGATGGCCCAGAACGTCGACACGTTCCTGAAGCTGCCCCTGACCGACCTCGCCAAGAAGAAGATCCTGTACGACAACGCTCGGCGGATATTCGTTCGGCGCTGATCCGGCCTTCATGCTTCGGCTGGGTCTGGCTGCGGCCGGCCTCGCCGCGTCATGAGGCCGGGCTCACCGCACGATGATCCTGCCCATGAGCGCGCCGTTCTCCGGTTGACTGTGGTCGTGGAAGCCGCAGGTGCGCGGGCTTCCAAATGACGCCGTCTGGCGGCTTTGTCCGGGTTGCAGGAAGCCGACCTGGTTGACCTCGGGACAGTCGGTGTGTACCGGGTGCGGATTCGACGTGACCTCGTGCGACCGCGAATCGTTGTTCACGAACGTCACGCGTTCGCCTACCGCGATGGTCAGCTCGGTCGGACTGACGCCGGACGGTCCGATCGTGATGGCCGGGCCGTTCGTGGGCGGAGGGGAGGGCGAGGTCGGTGTCCCGTCGCCGCCGCCGCACCCCGAGATGAGAAACACGAAGCTCCAGGCGAGCGCCGAGAGCGTGAATTGCCGTGGTGTCATGAGCCCTCCAGCTCGAAGTCAGGCGCAATGAGCTCAGTAGAATTTTCGGGAGATGTTGAAGCCGAGGAACCACTGGTCGTTGGTAAAGGCGCCGCGCGCCAGTTGGGCCGCCGTCGTTCCGAGCGCGTTCGAGACGTTGAGCTGGAAGACGTGGCCGCCGACCTGCTTCTCGATGCCAAAGGCGGTGCCGGCCTCCCCCGGCGCGAAGCCGTGCAGGCGCGGGAGCCACTGGCCCACCAGATACGCGGAAGAGCCGACCCTGAGCCTGGTGCCAAGGCCGAGAAGCACGGTATGGTCGCTTTCCTCAGCGTCGCGGTCCTCCAGTTCGGTGTTTCCGATCCATAGGGGGAGCAGGTGCAGCGAGAGACGCTCGTGCCAGGAGCGGGAAAGCGCCAGGCCGACGGCGGGGGAGTACTGCTGCTTGAAGTTGTTCAGCCCTTCGACGGAGGCAGCGACGTCGAGACCGAAGGGGCGGTCGGGCGCCTGGCGGACGACCCCGAGCTGGCCGAACAGCTCGATCGTCCGGTCGCTCGTCCGATGGACGCCAACCTGCAGCCCGCGTCTCAAACCGAACCGATACTCGAGGCCGATCTGTGCTCCGCCATCGAGCCCGAACAGATCGGCGGCAAGATCGCCCAACTCCCCCTCGCCGAGCGGCCGAGTGAAACGATGCGTGACGCGAAAGGCGCTCTTGAAGCGCGGAAGCCGGAGGGTGGTGGGGAGGGTGACGACGGTGAAGTCCGGTTGCGCGAGATCCTCGGCTTCCTCATCTTCGTCTGCTCCTGCCTCCTCGTCTTCGCCGTGTTGGCCGTGCGTTTCCGCCCCGCCCGGTTGTGCCTGGTCTTCATCCCCAGCCGACTCCTGCCCGCCGCTCACCGTCAGCAAGCGATAGCCGTGCGGGAATGAGGCCCGAGAGCGCCCGGCTTCGCTGGCCCGGTCGGGACGGGAAGGCTCGCCCCCAAGGCCGTCACGTGGCACGACGACGAGGGTGGCCTTCATCTTCCGGTGTCCGCTGCCGCAGTACTCTGAACAGGTGACGGAAAACTCGCCAGGTCGGTCGGCGACGAACGAGACGGTCACCGGCTCACCACCTCGGGGGACCACGTGCTTGATGCCCAGTTTCTTGATGGCGAACCCGTGCGTCCGGTCGGCCGAACGAACGGTGATGACTACCCGGTCGCCCTCGTGGACCTCGATACGCTCGGGCGTGAACCTGAATCGCTCGGCCGTCACCTCGAAGGTCTT
>JBDREN010000226.1:0-42291 GCA_043819795.1 Elusimicrobiota bacterium | reverse complement strand
CAGCCCGTGGCAAAAGTATTTCGGACGGCGAAATCGCCTGGAGCGAGCCGAGCCAAGGCGCGACGAGGGAGCATCCCTCGACGGGATGTGACCGAGGAGCAACGCAGGCGCAGGCCGCTTCCAGGCGATTGCAGGCCCCGGAAGACTTTTGCCACGGGCTGTTAAATGATTGAAGCGGATTACCTAAGCGCTCTTCTCGTTACTTGGTTTATTGGAGTCGCGATATCAATCTATCAGGTTTGTCAAAAGTCCTACAGGCAAAAGCCGCGGCTCTCTCTGCGGGTAGGGCTGACGGTTATTTGTGGCGCGGTGATGTGGACAGGGCTCGGCTTGGCCTTTGGAGCTTTAGCCGCTAACCATCGTTTAGTGGCTTTGCTTTCGGGTGCCGTGGCTATGATGACTGCGCTAGCGTATCACTGGGGTGAGGGCTACATCACTAAGACTAAGTAGAGAATATAAAGCCGCTTCCCCGCGCTCTTCTCCGCCGTTGTCCGAGCCAGTTCAGCCAAGCGCGGGCGCTTGCCGCGCGGCAGTCGGCGTGCGCGTATGGGAAAACGCGCTTGTTGGATGGGGGCCTCGGGAGCAGATCGCTTTGCGGGCGCGGATCCGTCTAGGACGAACTCCTCGTAGCGCTCGACCGCGCCGGGGAAGTGGATCCTAGGGCGACGCGGCATGCCCAACATGCGACCGACCAATGAGAAAGTTCCATAAGTTGCAGAAGTTGAAGCCTGATACCGGATTTAGGGAGCCTAGGCCCATGGTCCGCCCGCAGGCCTTGATAAGGTCCTACTCGGCCTAGGCACAATGCCGGCCGGGGATCCGGCCTTTCGACTCTCAGGGACCGGAGCCGTTGTGCGCTATCATAGCCTCCATGGAAGCCACATCCAGTCCCAGAGAGGTGTGCCGCATGAAGCGCACGCTGTCCGCGATGCTTTCCCTGTCGCTCCTGGCGTTCGGGCCCGGGATCCCGGCCTACGCCCAGATGGTCGCCGGAACGGCCCTCCGTACAGCCCCCTCGGCCCCCATCGTCCCCGTCGCCCCGCTGGGCAGCCTGAGCGGCTCCGCCCTGAGCGGCTCCGCCCTGAGCGGGACGAACCTCATCGGCCCCTCGCTCGGCCTCAGCCTGCCGCAGGCCCCGGCCCTGCAGGCCCTTCCGACCGTGCGGGCCCTGAACGCGGCCGCGCGGGTGGAAGCCCTTCCGGCGATCTCCGCCAACGCCGCGGCGGCTCCGGCTCCTCCGGCGAACCTTAGCGCCGCGGGGGCGGTGCGAGAGGTGAACGTCCTGCGCACCGCCTTCCAGACGGCCGACGGCAAGGAGACTCCCTTCACCCAGACGATGCGGGCTCTCTCCGAGAAGACTCCTGAGTACAAGGACATGAGCGCCGGGGCCTCCAAGGAAACTGCCCAGCAGGACTTCTCGGCCCGCATCGGCGAAACCCCTTCCGCGGTCGCCGCGGCGGTTGCCGACCCTTCCGCCCCGGTCGAGCTCATCGTCTCGGCCGCTGACGGTTCGGGCCGCCAGCTCACCCAGGACGTCTACCCCGCCAACCTTTCGCAGGGCGTGAGCCGCCGGTCCATCGACACGGCCCTCCAAAAGCAGCTCGGCCTTTTCGGGATCACGCGCTCCCTGCTCTCCGTGCACGGGGCCGAGGCGCTCGGGACCGTCGCGCAGATCAACACCGCCGTCATCCGCGTGCCCGGCAAGGACGCGGCCTCGCTCACGAGCGCAATGAAGGCCCTCGGCCTCCAGGTGCAGGTCGGCCGCGTGTTCGCGCGGCCCGCGCCCCAGCAGGCCGAGCCTTCGGCTAGGACCGTGGGCCTCAAGGAGATGGGCTCCATCATCGGCGCCGATAAGCTGCAGGCTGAGCTCAAGAAGGTGCTGGGCGAGCCCGCCGCGCCGGCTCCCGAGAAGAGCCGGAAGCCGTCCCTGTTCGCCCGCGCCGCGGCCTGGGTGAAGAAGAACGTCCTGGGCGTGGCCCCGGAGAACCCGGTCCTGCCCTGGGCGATCCTCGACAGCTGGTCGTTCGTGGACCACCCCTTCTTGAAGGGGCGCTTCCTCAAGAGCGTCGCCAATGACGACGACGGCGAGGCTCACGGCACGCACACGGCCGGCACCGTGGTCGGCGTGGACATCTTCAACTTCCACGGCCGCAACTACAACATCTTCCCGAACGGGCGCGCCTCGGAGGGCGACATCCTCTTCAAGGTCAACATGGCGCAGAAGGACGGCGCCATGGCGACCACGAACTCGTGGGGCGACGGCTCGGGCAACCCCGAGGGCGCCATCGAGAAGCTCTTCGTCAAGACGGCCGCCGAGGGCATGCACCACAGCATCTCCGCCGGGAACTCCGGCTCCAGCAGGAACACCATCGGCGGGCCGGCCATCGCCTACCACAACGTCGACCTCGTCATCAACGGCAAGGTCATCGGGCGGGTCAAGCGCATCAAGGCCATCGCGGCCTCGGACGCGAACAAGAAGACCGCGTACTTCTCCTCCCGCGGCCCCGGCAGCCGCGTGACCTCCCGCGGCGATCAGTATAAGGACTACCCGCAGAAGCCGGATGAGAGCGGCGTGGGCGTGAACCTCGTCGCGCCGGTGCCCTCCGGCAAGACCGTCGAGGAGCTGGGCGGCCCGGGCGCCGCGATGTCCGGCACCTCCATGAGCAACCCGGGCGTGTTCGGGAGCTTCCTGCTCCTGACCCGCGGAATCCTCGTCCTGCTCAAGGACACCCTTCCCAACCTGCCCGGGCCCGAGCTGACGCAGTTCGCGATGGACCTGGCCCGCCACGCCATGACGCAGACGGCGGAGAAGGTCGCTCCGGTCAACGAGGTCGGCGACGGGTTCGTCAACGTCTGGGCGGCCTTCGAGTACTCCGCGAAGCTGCTCAAGGACAACGCCCCCCTGCCGGCGCTCGCGCGCCTGCACGGGCTCGTGCGCTTCTTCCTCGGGATCGCTTAGGGAAGACGGCGCACCAAGGAAGGCCGCCGGCCCGAAAGGGCCGGCGGCCGCGTTTTTTCTAGTATAGGCGCTGATGGTCTGCGCGATCCTGTTGTCCTCCTTGCTGGCCGCCTGACACCGAGCCAACAGCACGCTGAGTCGCCGTTCCCTGGCATGCCCGGGGGATTGGGGCTATACTGGGACTGAAGCGCTTCTCGTCGGCCGCGGCGAATATGATAGGGGGGAGATTATCTTTTTGGTTTACATACCAAGTCTACATCGCCCGGAAGCGCTTCCGCCTTATTTCGGTCGTCCTGATTCCCACGGCCCTTTTCGGCTTGCTCGCCCTCGGCGTTTGGTATAAGGAGAATCGATTCCAAACGGCAAAACCCGGAGCGGAGGTTTTCGAGAACAGAAATCTCCTGGGCGGCGGCGCCGCCGAGAGTCCGGTCGACCCGCTGATCCGATCGGCGATCTCGGGCGAGAACCAGCTCGCGGCGAACCTCGTAGCCCCGAAGCTCCCTAAGGGCATCGCGGGCTTCTTCGGTCCGGAAGATGACGCGGAAGGCTCCCACTCCGCGGGCGCCGACGCTCGAGGCTTCGCCGTGGAGGATACTGTCCGCGGCCGAAGGATGCACGCGATCGACGTCACGGGCTGGGGGGTGGCCCCGCCGCAGGGCTATGTGCCGGACGACACCCTGCTCAATACCTGGAAACCGGCCCGGGGGGACCCCGCGGACTCCCGGATATTCATCAAGAGCGGCCCCGCCTGCCGTCCGTCCTGCCCGGACCGGACGGTGGACGATTCCGCGCTCACCCGCGGCATCGTGGCTTCGCGGCGCGCATACAACTACGCATGCCCGAGGGGCGTCCGATACGGCGGCAAGTACTGGAGATACAGCGACTTCTCCCTCATCAAGCTCCGGGGCGAGACCTGCGTGACGATGGCGCTCCTGAGCCGGACATCCGAGAGCCGCCGGCAGGCGGCAGGGGTCTTCCTGCGCATGCGGGATTCCCTCCAGCCCCTCCCGCGGCGGCCTATGAAGCCGATGCTGGAAGAGAGGCTCAAAGACAAGAAGATACGCCTGCTGCGCTGAAACGGTTTTGTTCTTGAAATATGGGTCCATACGGGTAATATATCAGTGGTGCCCAAAGAGCCTGTTCCTCCGGAGAAGACCTATAAGCTCCATTTGTATTTAAAGGACAAAAGGATGGGCGCATTTCCTCTGGGCCCATTCGGCCTCAATGTCGGGCGGCATCCCGACAACCACGTCGCCGTTACGGACACCGCGGTCTCTCTCCGGCACTGCCGGATCTTCTTCGAGGGAGGCCTTTACAAGGTCGCCGATCTGGGCTCCCGCAGCGGGACCATGGTCAATGGGAGGCCGGTGCGGACCGAGACCCTTCATCCGAACGACGTCATCGAGTTCGGGCGCCATAAGCTCAAGTTCATCGAGGAGGGCCCGGTCACGGTCCGCAGGGCGGGGGAAGCGGGCGTCCGCCGGCCGTCCGTCACCAGGATCGCCACGGACCCGGCGCGGGAAACCGTCCATGACCGGATGTCCCGGCTCGCCGGCACGGCCCTCCTGCTGGCCAAAAAATATCCGATCCGCGCGCTCCTGCTCATGGGGCTTTGCCTGTTCTTCGTCGTCGTGGGCCTGAGCAGGCGGGATCCACGGATCCTGAGACGGATCGTCATCTCCTTCCCCCAGACCGGGCACTGGCTCGATCTATGGCTGCGCCAGGAGAGCGGTCTGAGCCTCCTCGAGCGGCTCGAGGGCAAGAAGGACGAGGAGGAGGCGAAGCCCAAGACCTGGGTCGGCCTCCTGGAGACGAAGTCGGACAAGGGCCCCGCGGATAAGAAGAAGCTGGTGAAGAAGGAGGGCCCGTCCAAGCCCCGCCTGAAGCTCATCGAGGGTATCGTCTCCGATAAGGGCTACAGAGGCAACTATGGGGCGCAGACATCGGCGATACTCTTGAAACCGGGGAAGGGCGTGGGCGGCACGACGTACTGCCTGAAAGGACGCCGTTCGGACACCCCGTGCCTCGCCTATGCGAGGATGGAGGACGGCAGTGAGCGGATCCTGATAAAGTGGATTCCCGGCTCATTCCATAAGGATTCCTGGCAGAAGCTCCCGGACGACGTGATCACGGCGCTGCGGGATACGGCCCCCTATCCGGAGGGGTATATAGACCCGGAAGAGGAGCTGCTCCCCAAGCCGCCTCCCACGGTGCTGAGCCTGGAAGAGGCCGAAGCCATGTTCCATGCGATCACGGGCCTCGACCCGCAAGGGGACGTGCTGGCCGGCAAGAATCCTTGGGACCAGCTCCTGAAGGTTGAGAGGTACGCGAAAGCGGCGATGAACTGCCCGACCTGTCCCATGGCCGCCCGGGTGCAGAGCGACCGCGGGGTCTACTACGGGGAGAAGGTAAAATGAGGACCGCGCGGCGATTGCGCGGCAAGCGGGGCCAGATCGCCGTGGCCGCGCTCTTCGTGTTCCCGATCCTGTTCCTCTTCGTCTTCCTGATATTCGAGACCGCGAGGCTTTCGCGGGACAAGATCCGCCAGCAGTTCGCGCTCGACGCCGGGGCCAGCCTGGAGTCGGGGCTCTATTCCGGCTACCTGAACCGGATAGCCTATATCAACGGACCCTTCCCGGACCGGCTCTTCTCCTCGCCCGATCTGTCCAACTCCGCGGTGCGATACGCGCAGGACTACGCATCGGGCTTCTTCCCGCGGTCCGTGGGGCCCCATACCGAATACGAGAAGCGGTGGCGGTTCCTCTGGTCGCCGGCCACCCGGGGGGGGATGAACACTCAATTCCCTCCCCAATACACCCCGGTCCTGTTCATCAATCAGGAGGCGGCTTCCACCCGCATGGCGGTCTTCATGACGGTCTGGCATAAGCTGGGCTACATCCTCGACGCCCATATGGATATCTTCAACGCCCATAATGAGAAGCACTCGCTGATGCGTCAGACCATGTACCACAATCTCCATTCGGTCGCATACAAGGGCTCTCCCCTTCCCAGGCGGGATTATTCGAACTGCACCGACCCGGAGACCTGCGGAGACCAGGCGGTCTCGGGCTTCATGCCGTTGCCCGTCACGAAACACGTCGCCATAGGGTTCGAGGACAACGATGACGACGAGATCGTCTACTTCTCCCCGCCCCTATTCCAGGTCGCGACGGTGAGGCAGGAGGTCCTCGACAGGCTTGAAGACGGACATGTCGTCATCCAGGGATGGGACCCCGGGAGGAACTACTTCAAGGTGAATTTCGGCATACAGCATGTCCGCAATCGCGTGTCCGTGCACGGGGGCCGCGTCTGGACCGATGCCACGCCGCGATTCCGCTCCTATCTGAAGCCTTAGCAGTCCGTGGCAAAAGTCTTCCGGGGCCTGCAATCGCCTGGAAGCGGCCTGCGCCCGCGTTGCTCCTCAGTCACATCCCGTCGAGGGATGCTCCCTCGTCGCGCCTTGGCTCGACTCGCTCCAGATGATTTCGCCGGACTGCTAGCGGGTCCGGGCGTATTCGGCCAGTTTAGCGGACTCCCGAATCCCCTCTTCGGTGAGGTCCCGCGCCTCTTCGGCCGCCTCGCGTATCATGTCGCTCGTGGCGGGGTAGGGCACCGTTTTGGCCACGTCGTAGAGGATATGCTCCACGAGCTCTCCGTCGGGAGCGCGGATATACGACGTGAGATGCACCTCGGCCTTCGTGCCGGATACGAAGCCGTAGATGAGAAGGATGTTGAGCCCGTAGTGCAGGTCATAGCCTTCGGGCGGGATATCTTCCCTTTTCTCAAAGTATGTGGCGCTCTTGAAATTCCGGCGTATCATGTTCAGATATATGTCGAGGAACTCCTCGGGGCTTATCGGCTTTCCCGGAAGCCTCCCCGTGAGGTTCACTCGCCTGAGCATGTTGAGGTTCTGGCGCGAGAACGGCAAAGGGAAGACCGCCACGTTCAGGTCATGGATGCCCTTCTTCGCCGCGGCGGCGGTGGAAGCCGTCACCGCCGCCGCCTCCACGGGCGCCGGGACGGTGGAGACCTTTCCTCCGCCGTGCGCCGCAGCCGTGGCGGTGGAAGCCGTTGCCGCGATGTCCGAAGCGGCGTCCGCCGCGGGGGCGGCGGGCATGGAGGCGGGCGGCGCGCTGCGGCAGGCGGCCAGCGAGAGCGGGATCAGCGGAAGGAGAAGGAGGACGGCGGGCCTCATCGCAGAGTGCGGGCCTTCAGGGATCGCCCGCTCTTGTCGAACAACGGCTTCTCGGGCAGCGGGGGAAGGGGGGCCAGGCGCCGCCGCATATTGAAGTAGTCTCCCTGCACCTGCTTGCGGGCGGCGGCCGAGCGGGCCGCGAGAGTGGTCTTGACGCAGGCCGAGGGGCGGATGGCGAGGATGGTGGTCTCGTAGAGAGGCCAGGTCTCGCCGCCGAGCGAGATGTTCTCATCGCACAGGAAAGTGTGGGTGCGGCGTCCGGAGGCGGTGCTCCTCTTGAGCTGGCCGAGGGTCAAGACCTCTCCGGCGCAGATCGGGCGGCATTCATCGCCGGTATGGGCGTTCGTGACCCGGATGATGGCGTCCTTGGATCTCCAGAGCCCCTCGGCCTTCGGGTCTTCCGTGAAGCCGACGGGGTTGACGTAACCCCAGCCGGAATCCCCCGCCTCATGGATCTTGCGCAGGCGGGTCGGCTTGATGCGCATCCCCGTCTGGTCGAAGGGCGGGGGGATGAGGCTGGGGTCGTACTTGTAGGACTTGTCCTTCTTCTCCTCGTCGGGGTTGACGATCCCCTTCATGTCCTTGGGGAGCCTTGGCTTCTCGAGGTTGCCCGCGAGCCGGTTCTTCCCTGAGATCGCCGAGTGGGTCAGCGCGTCGGCCCCATCATCTTCCCAGGCTTCGGACTCGCCGGCGGGGAGGAGCACGATCTCATTCGCCGACTTGGAGTCGACGCTGTCTTTTATCAAATGCGCGGCGATGATCGACGCGCCGATGAGGATGGCGATCAGCGTCTTTAACAGCTTAGGTGAAATCAGCAGGTATCGGTGTGACGGCATCCGTGACCATGCCCCCTTAGGGGAAGTATAGCAGACCCGGCCGATGGTCCAAGAGGACCCGCTCGATCTCCGGCGGACCCGGGTTAAGGCTATCCGCTTGAGAAAACGAGAGGTTTCCGGGCAAGTTCCAGCCTCAATTCTCCGCCCACTTCAAGCCTCTCAGAAATCTCGACCATCAGATGCTGGCTCTCCACCTCTATGCGATAAAGCGACCGTCCTCCTCTATAATTTCTTTCCCGGACCACCCCCCGGATGGGACCGCCGGAATCGACCCGCAAGCTCTCAGGACTGACCGCCACCAAGATCGTTTTCTTCTTTTCATCCTGACTGACAGTAACAGCCCCGACGGGCGTTGAGGCGACTCCCGGCCCGGTCACTTCTCCTTCCAGAATATTGGCGTTTCCCACAAATGCGGCGACAAAGGGATTCTCGGGATGGTCGTAGATCTCCTCCGGGGCGCCTATCTGCTGGATCCGGCCATCTTTAAGCACAGCCATCCGATCCGCAAGAGACATAGCCTCCTCGCGCAGGTGGGTGACATAGAGAACAGTCAAGCCGAGCTCCTTATTGATATCCTTGACCAGACTTCCCAATTCCATCCTCAACCGAGGATCTAATCCGGTAAAGGGCTCATCGAGGAGAAGTATCCTGGGAGAGCCGACGATGGCCCTCGCCAGGGCGACTCGCTGCTGCTCCCCGCCGGAGATCTGACTGGGCGGGCGGTCCGAAATCGCCTCCAGCCCCAAGCGCTTCAGCATCTCACGGGCTTTATGCTTGCTCTTCCCATGCAGAGGGAACTCCACGTTCTCTAAAACCGTCATGTGCGGCCAGAGGGCCAGACTCTGAAAGACCATGCCTATCCCGCGCTTCTCCGGTTCCAATACGAACCGGGAACTGCTGACCAACTTTCCCTCCAGAGCTATCTCTCCATCATCCGGCGACTCGAGGCCGGAAAGAAGCCGCAGCAAGGTGGTCTTTCCGCAGCCCGATGGACCGAGGATGGAAAAAAACTCCCCTTCCTCCATAGACAGAGTCAATCCCCCGAGCGCGCAAACATCGCCGTACTTCTTCGAAACATCTCTAAATGAAACGAGAATCCCCATACCTCCTCCAAATATACATGGCCGCGGCGGTCGGAATCACAATGGACATAAAGAAGATGAGGCACAGAGCCATCACCAGTCGTTCGTAACCGAAATGCAGCAAACCGAATAGAGTGACAGGCAATGTCCGGTACCCCGCGGGAGTCAGCAGGACTCCGATCCCCAGTTCGCCAAAACAGAGGATAAACAGGACCAAGAAGAGCGCCCAGAGACTCCCCTTGGCCAACGGGAGAAAAACAACGCGGTAAGCTCTCCAGGGAGACGCTCCGGAGATCCTGGCCGCCTCAAAAAGGGAGGGATCCACTCCGGCTAAGACGGCCGAGACTCCGGTCCATGCGATGAAGAAGAATCGAGCGACGTACGCGAGCACCATGATCCCGAGGCTTCGGTATATCCATTCCGGAAGTCCGGGTCGATTATAAAGGGAAATCAGGCCGACCCCCACGACCGTGGCGGGGAGCGCAAAGGTCAACAGAGAGACAAACTGCACATACATCCGTTCTCCTCGGGTCCCGGTATTCGTCATATGAGCCAACGGCAAGCAAAAAAGAAGGGTGCTTGCCGCCCCCAGCGCGGCGACCCAGAAACTATTCGCGATCAATCCCCCGCCCATTCGGAAGGCTTCGCGATAAGCGTCCCAGGAAGCGGACGCCGACACAAAGGTGGCCACCGGAAACGCGACCGAAAGGGAAAGGACCAGGATCGTCCAGGACAAAAAACCCGCAGCGCCCTTGCGCGAAGAAGGCCTTTGTGATATCTCCGCGCTCCCTCCGACCAAGAGGGGGCTCCGTTTGGCCGGACATAGTCCGATGAGCGCGACCACCAGCGCGACGCACAGCACCAAGGGCAATGAGACAGCGGCGGCGGCGGGCATATCCGGTCCCCATCGGAAACTCTGGAGGGCCTCGTTGGTGTAAGCCCGGAAGAGAAGCAGATCCGGCACCCCAAAATCGGCGATCACGAGCAGGAACACGATCCCGCCCGCCGCCGCCAGGCTTGGCCAGATGAGAGGTAAGGTGATTTTGCGGAAGACAGGCGGCCCGGCGGCGAACAACCGACCCGCATCTTCCTGCCTCCGATCGATCAGCCTAAGGGAAGCGCATCCCAAGAGGGCGATGATCGGCCAATAAGACAGGCTGAAGACCCAGACACACCCTCCGAAATTGAAGAGAGAGAGAGGGCTTTCTGCCGTGGAGAAAACCCGCATCAATAAGAGGTTGAGGAATGTCCTCTTGCCCGCGGCGACGACCCAGGCCGAAGCGGTGAGATAAGGAGGGATCATGAGAGGGATCAGGCAGAGCGTGGTCAGGAAATGCCTCCACCTCCGCTCTAAGCGAGAAAGGGCCACCGCCACCGGTAATCCAAAAACAAAACTCAGAAGGGTCGCGGCGATCCCAAGCCTCAGGCTATTGCCCAAAGCCCTCCACTGGGCGGCGCTGGGCCAGGATTCGACATAATCCTGAAGGGTGATGTTCCCGTTCTTCCAAAAGGAGCCCGCGTAGAAGAAAAGCATCGGGACGAGCAGGACGAAAGAAAAGAGCAGATATAGAAGAATTCTTATCGTTCTGGATTTTCGATCCACGACGTTAATCCAGCAGAAGTTTTTTCAAGAACTTCTCGGTGCGCTCCATTTCTCCCGCGACTTGGGACAGGTCTACCGCCATCGCCTTCAGCTGGTCGTACCTTAAGACTCCTTCAGGCACCGGGATCCCGGAGCGCAGGGGGATCTGCCGGGGTCTTCCCTTCGCCAAAGCCTCCTCCACCTCCCGGCTTAAAAGATAATCGATCAAATGCTTGGCCTGATCTGGGTGCCGGGCCCCTCGGATGAGAGCGACCGTATTGGGAATGATTAGGGTCCCGATGCCCTCCTGGTCAGGGTAGATCATCCCCAAAGGTTTCCCCTGATCCAGGCCGGCCCAGACATCGTCGGTGTCGGTCAACCCCGCCTTGATCTCGCCGTTGGCCACCATGTCCCGCACGGTGGAATTGCCCGGGAAAACCTTGATCCCATTGGCCTTGAGATTTTCAAAAAACAGCGCTCCTTTCCGCCGCCCCCAGAGATGCATGATGGCCGCTGTGTGGGAGGCCGTGGTCCCGAAGAGAGGATTCGCCATGCCCACTTCGTTCTTCCACCGAGGATCGGTCAGGTCCAGAATGGATATGGGAACCGCCTCCTTCTGAAGCAGCTCCGTGTTATAGACGATGACCCGGGCTCTTGCGGCGAATCCCGTCCAGAAGCTCTCGGGATCCTTGAAGGCATCAGGGATGTCCTTGCCGGAGGGCGAATCGTAAGGGCTCAAAACACCCTTCGCTTTCAGATTGACGGTTCGGGACATCTCGGAATTCCAAAACACATCCGCCTGCGGATTGTCCTTCTCCGCGATCAGGCGGTTGTAGAGTCCGGTAGTCTTGGAGGCCTCGGTATCAGGAACGATCCGGACATCGATCCCGGTGCGCCTCTCGAACTCTCGCAGTATGGACTCGGCATAGACCAGATCCACCGAGGTATACACCACGACAACACCGCCGTCTCCAGCCTTCCCGCATCCCCAACCAAAACAAAACAGAAAGCAGAGCAGAAAGATCCCCGCCGGCTTTATTTCCATCACGAAGCCATGATGCAACATTTGAATGGCACCGACAAGGAAGATGATAGAATAGCTCCAATGGGCCCTGAAGAGCTATTCAGGAAGAGACGAGGCCGGTTGATCTTCTTCGCTATCGGCGCCTTGATGCTGGCGGGCGTTGCCTTAAGAACCTCGGACTCCGGCGCGCCTGAGGAGGCCGCCACGGTCCGGCTCCGGACCTCTGAGGTCATCGAGATCCGCCGCGACGTCTCTGATAGTACGTCATTGATCGTTAATCCCGCACCGCCCCCCGGTATTCCTCGCTTCGACGACCGAAAAGCGGCTCCGGCCGTCTCCGTTTCGTCCGGCTCTTTGCCGGCGATAGAGGCAAGCGGCAAGCTCTCGGAAATCGGCCTGGGCCGCTTGGATGTGGCGTGGATGCTGCATCCGTACGCGCGCACCGCGATAGACTTTTTGGAATCCATCAACGAAAAGAAGTCCTGGAATCCCATGTACCGGTTCAGGCCAAGCGCCATGCTGGGGGCCTGGGAGGAGATGCTGCGCAGGCATTTCAAGACAGTGACGCGGATCGAACGAATAGATGAAGTCGCTCCCGGGAGATTCCACTTGGTCTTGAACTTGGATCTCCATCTGAAATTCGGCGCCGTGTCCGGGTCTACGACGAGGGTCACGGCTCAAGCGCATATGCTCCGGCCGGATGGAATCAATGTGGAGCACATCAAAGTCATCAATGAAAAGACCGTTCCCTATCCGGCCACCAATAATATGTTGTTCGAGGCGTTCTTGGAGGCGCTCGACGGCATGGAAGCGGCCCTAAAGAGCTCCCCCCAGCTCGCGGCGTTCGCGCAGGCACTTCAGCCGGTCTAAGGTGTCAGGCTTCAGCTTCTGCGACTTATGCAACTATCGGGGCGGCCAGGTCGGAGGCGGCGGAATGGGAAAGGCCTAGAAATCGAGCAAGCTCGGCAAGCGTGCAGCCATGCTTGAGCGCCTGTCCGACGATGTCCCTGCGCACGGCGCACACGCGGCGCTCTCTGCTGCGCCCGAGAAGCGGCGTGACGGAGATCGCGCTCTTCTCCGCCGCTGTCCGGGCCAGTTCAGCCAGGCGCGGGCGCTTGCCGCGCGGCAGTCGGCGTGCGCGTATGAAGTCGAAGCCTGACACCGAACGACACCGGACTCACGCGTTTTCCGCACCTTCTGTATTTGTTTGGCTTTCGTCTGATCTCAGCAACCAAACAGAATATCCGACCATCAAGACTCCTGCCACTAGAGAGGCTAAAAACATGGGAGATTCCTTTAGAAGGGAAAAGGCCTGCGCAATCAGCACGCAAAAAATTGGCGCGTAACGCTTCATCATTTTTCTCAGCGCCACTTTGGAGCTCTCATGATCTCCTGAGGCGTAACCGACCCATGCCGCCGATACGGGAATTGTCAGCAATGGCAAAACCACTGTCACTTGCCCCAGCCCCCAAATCACAGCTGACAATGTAGCCGGCACTTCCCTATTGAAAGTAACAACTCTACCCAGGAGCCCAAGCCCAAGAATCATGACGAAGGGAGCCGCCAATGCCACACCCCCTGCCAGAAACATAATCCCATGCGCTTTCTTTATCTTGTCCAGTGGGGTTGGCTCAGTCATTATTACTCTCCGCCGCCCCCATCGAATCCAGAAATCCTTTTTGAAGGCCGTAGCGCTCCTCGGGAGTGTAGAACCCGATCTCCCCCCAGAGATCCTCAATAAGCTCGTGAGACCCCGCCCGGCCGGGCCCCAACCGCCCCTGGATGCGCTTGATCTGCCTATCCCACTGCGCGTTTACCTCTCGGGAGGATTGGCCGAACGCCAGGACCGCGCCCAGGGACAGAAGTATCCCCAGCGCCAGCCCCCATAACCTGCGGGCTTTCTGCGAAAGAGGCAGTAATTTCAACGGTCTTTTCCCGGCCGCCCGGTCCCGGCGCGCGCGGCCAAAGACGCTCACTCAGTTTAGGTGGCCTCCCTCGTGCTGTCAAGGGGCGCAAACTTTTTTGCCGCCGCTTTCCCCTGCTTTTCCTCAAAGAGTCCGCCCCGCTTCCTTGGGTGAAGCCTCGTCGGGAAAAGCGGCGGCGGGGGATCAAGCCGCGTGCCGGCCCCGATCCTCGTCCACGCCGGCGAAGGCGTCAGGCGAGGGGTCTATCTGTGACTATTCCCCGCCGAAGAGGCCGGCGGCTCTCCGAGCGCTTAGGGTCCGTTACGAAATAACCGGATGGATTTTGGGCAACGAGCCTTTAGAGAGGTATGTTGCCCGGAGGGGAGCCCTGACCCGGCTGGCGCTTGTCCCGCAACACCTCGAAGGCCAGGATCAGCTTGGAGCGCAGGCGGCGAGGCTCGACCACATCGTCCAGGGAGCCGCTCGATGCGGCCTGGTAGGGTGAGGCGAAGCGGTCGGAGTAATCCCGGGCCAGATCCTCCCACAGGTCCTCCGGGGAGGGGGAAGCCTTGATCCGTTTCCCGAAGAGTATCTCCACCGCCCCTTTGCTCCCCATTACGGCTATCTCGGCGGAAGGAAGGGCGAAATTTAAATCGCCCCGAAGGAGCTTCGAGCCCATGGCGATGTAGGCTCCACCGTAGGCCTTGCGGAGGACCACGCTGATCTTCGGAACCGTGGCCTCGCAATAGGCGTACAGGAGCTTGGCCCCGCGGCGGATGATGCCGCCGCGCTCCTGCTCCAGCCCGGGCAGGTAGCCGGGGACGTCCACCAGGGTGAGGATGGGGATGTTGAAGTTGTTGAGGAACCGGACGAAACGGGCGGCCTTTTCCGAGGCGTTGATGTCCAGGGCCCCCGCCAGGTGGGCGGGGTTGTTGGCGACCACGCCCACCACCTCCCCGTCGAGCCTCATGAAGCCCGTGGTCAGGTTCTTGGCGAAGAGGGACTGCGTCTCCAGGAACCTGCTCTCATCGGCGAGCTGGTGGATCACGTCGTGGATCGGATACGTCCTCCTTGGATCGAGCCCGCACAGCTCTTCAAGGAAGGGTACGTCCCGCTCGGAGGTATCCTCGGAGGGCATGTGCGGCGCTTTGCTCCAGCGGCTCTGAGGCAGGAAAGTTAGCAGTTCCCGGACCTGCCGGAAGCAGTCGGACTCGCTTTTCGCGAGGAAATGACAGACCCCGGAATGAACGGCGTGGGTCTCGCTTCCTCCCAGCGTCTCGAAATCGATCGATTCCCCCGTGGCCTCCCGGACGACCTGCGGGCCGGTGATGAACATGTGGCTGAGGCCCTCGACCATGAACACGAAGTCGGTCAGGGCGGCGGAATAGACGGCCCCGCCGGCGCAGGGGCCGAGGATGATGGAAATCTGAGGGATGACTCCCGAGGCCTTGACGTTTCGGGAGAATATCTCGGCGTAGCCGTCGAGAGCGTGCACTCCTTCCTGAATGCGTGCCCCGCCCGAGTCCATCAGGCTGATCAGGGGGATGCGGGCGTCGTAGGCGGCGTCCATGAGGCGCGCTACTTTTTGGGCGTGGGCCAGCCCGATCGTTCCGCCCAGAACGGTGAAATCCTGGGCAAAGACCGCGACTCTTCTTCCGCGGATCTTGCCGAAGCCGGTGATGACGCCGTCTCCCGGAGAAGCCTTTTCCTGGAGATCGAAGTCGTGGGACCGGGTCTTGACCAGAAGCCCGATCTCCTGGAAGCTGTGCTCGTCAAGAAGGTAGTGGACCCGCTCCCTCGCGGTCAGCTTGCCCTTGGCCCTCTGCGCCTCGATCCTGTCGAGGGAGGCCCCTTGGATGGCCGCGAGGCGGACCGCACGGGAGCGCTGAACGCACGGGGGCGCAGAATCCTTCTCCGGGCGGTTGTTGCCGTTGGAGGGCTTCCCGTTCTTCTTGAACCCCGTCCTCATGTCGAAGAGGATGTTCTTGACCGGCTTCGCGCGATTGTTGCCGTTGGAGGGTTTCCCGTTCTTTTTGAACTCCGTCTCCATTCCGGAGAGGATATCCTTGCCCGGCTTCGCGCGATTGTTGCCGTTGGAGGGCTTCCCGTTCTTTTTGAACTCCGTCCCCATGCCGGAGAGGATGTCCTTGACCGGGCCGCGGCGGCCGTTCGGACCGTTCGCGGCGAGCGGGGTCCGGTGATTGTTATCGGACTTTTTCGAGTTATTGTTCATGCTTCGGCTAAGCGGAAAATATCAAAGGCTTCCCACAGGGTCGGGAGAGTTTATTCGTATGTTTCGACCTTGTCAAGGAGCGTGTCTCAGGGTCGTCTCAGGGCGCGTTTTGGGCCCGCGCGCGGATCACACTCCCAGAACGGCTCCCAGAGCTTGGCGGCGAGCTATCGAGACTCGAAGGAGAATGGGAACGTGAGGACGTCGGACCCCGTCGGCGACGCGCTTCCGCGGGATGCGGCGGCGGGATGAGCCTCATCAAGGCTTCTTGAGCGCCGGATAGATCTCGCGATCCTCCATGCGCATGTGGCGGTCGAGGATCGCGGAGAATTCGTCGATCCAGCCGTTCGGCCGGAGCACCGCCTCCGCCGGCAAGGGGAACACGTTGGATGTCGTCTCGTCCGTGATGCGCCCGCAGTAGTCAAACAGCTCCTTGTGCTCCGCGATGAGCGCCCGGACGGTATCGGCGAGGTCCGGCGCCAGCTCCAGCGCCTTTGGGAACAGCAAGTTCTCTTCCAACTCGAAATGCTCGGGCAGCTGTTTCTGGAGGAAAGTCTCCATATTCCTCAGCTTGACGAATCCCTCGCGTTCCCCGATCTTCGACTTGAGCTTCGTGAGGAAGAATGTCCGCTCCGATGCGATCGCGTGATCGCTCAGCGCCCGCGGGACGGGATCCTTGTCGTCGTCTAACGGCTTGCCCGCGCCGATTCCGTTGAGCATCGTCCTCCCTCCTCTGGAAGCGAGTCTACCATTTTCATGGCACCATGGATGCCGGAAGGATGATCAAGGCTAGACGGTGCTGATGGGTCGTGCGCTGAGCGCCCGACATCAAGGACCGATAAGGTGTCGCAACAGCGGAAGACCCGCGGCGCGGGTCTCCCGCTGTGCGGGT
The DNA here is from genome assembly GCA_043819795.1 of Elusimicrobiota bacterium. Taxonomy (GTDB): domain Bacteria; phylum Elusimicrobiota; class Elusimicrobia; order UBA1565; family UBA1565; genus JBDREN01. The sequence continues at coordinate 25,587 of JBDREN010000226.1, read as the reverse complement.
CAGAACCTCTCCCAGAGCTCGGTGGCGAGCTCCCGGGATTTGGCCGCGATCTCCTCCTCGTCCACGTCGATGGCGAGCTTCTTGTTCTCCATAAGGACCTTTCCGCCGGCGATGGTCGTGTCCACGAAGGACTGCGACAGCCCGAAGATGAGGTGCCCGAGGAACGTGTTCCCGTCGAAGGGGGTCGGCGGGTAGTAGTCCATCAGGATGATGTCGGCGGCGTAGCCCTCCTTGAGGACGCCCACCTTCGGGTCCCAGTAGCGGTTGGCGATCTTGGCGTTGTTGAACATGAGGGTGGAGGCGGACTCCATGAATCCGACGCTCGGGTTCTGGTGTCTGAGGTGCTGGGCCCACTGCGCCACGCGGACCTCCTCGAGCATGTTGACGGTCATGGCGTCGGTGCCGAGGCCCACCAGGATCCCCTTGCCGCACATCGCTATGATGTCGGCGATGCCCACCGCGTTGTTCATGTTGGACTGCGGGTTGTGCACGACCGCGGTCCCGGTCTCCTGAGGATGTCGAGCTCCTTGTCGTTGACGTGGACGCAGTGCGCGGCGATGGACTTCGGGCCGAGCACCCCGAACTTGTTGAGGCGCTCGACGACCCGCATGCCGAAGTTCGCCTGGTTGTAGTCCTGGTCGGAATGCGCCTCCGCGGTGTGGACGTGGAAGCCCGCGCCCAGCGAGCGGCCGGCTTCGGCGGCCTTCCCCATGGTCTTGTCGCCGATGGTGAAGGCGGCGTGCAGGCCGAACAGGGCCTTGAGCTTTTCGTCTTTGTCCTTCTCGCAGCGCTTGATGAACTCCACGTTCTCGTCGATGCCGTCCTGGGCGATCTTCTCCCCGTCGCGGTCGGAGAGCTCGTAGCAGAGCGAAGCCCGCAGGCCGACCCGCTTGACCGCCTCGGCGATGCGGTCCAGAGAGCCCCGCGCCGCGTAGGGGCTGGCGTGGTGGTCGATGAGGGCCGTGGTCCCCCGCTTGACCGCGTCGATGAGGGGCAGGAGCGCGCTGTAGTAGCAGTCGTCGAGGACCAGCTTCTTGTCCAGCCGCCACCACAGGTTCTCGAGGACCTCCTTGAAGTCCTTCGAGGGCTTGGCCTTGCCCAGGCCGCGCACCATGGTGCTGTAGAAGTGCATGTGCGCGTTGATGAAGCCGGGCATCACGGCCTTGCCGTGAGCGTCGATCACCTTGTCGTATCCGCCGTTGAACTCGGAGCTCTTGCCGATCTTCTTGATGCGGCCGTCCTCGCAGAGCACGGAATGGCCGTAGAGGACCTTGTTGTCGTCTCCCAGCGTCGCGATGATCCCGTTCTTGATGAGCAGCGTGTCGGCCACGGTGTCAGTCCTCCTTGAGGAGCTTGAGCTCTTGTCTGGTCCTGTCCCGCATGTAGAGCGCCCCGGAGAAGCACTTCTGGGCGCAGATCGAGCACCCGACGCACTTGGAGGGGTCCGTCTCCGGCACGAGATCCTCGTTCAGCGTGATCGCCATGTAGGGGCAGCGGGTGCAGTTGCCGCAGTGCTCGCAGAGCTCGGCGCGGACGGCCGAGACCTTCTTCACGGCGCTGAGGTCCATGAACCCCCGGATCGGGTCGGGGAGCGCGCGGCCGATGAGGCGGTCCACCGAGCGGATGCCCCTCTCCTCCATCAGGTGGCTCAGGCCCGAGTTGAGCTCGCCGATGATCCCGTAGCCGTACTTCATGACGATGGTGCAGAACTGGACCGTCTTGGCCCCGAGCGCCAGGAAGTCGGCGGCGGCCTTGTAGTCCATGGGCCCGCCGTTGCCGGAGACGGCCACGTCGATGCGGGACGCGTTGGCGAGGGTCAGGTTGCTGATCGGCGTGACGCCGTCGCCGCTCATGCCTACGACGATGCCCTCGTCCCAACTCTTCTTCTTGCCTTCCCGGAAGGCGAGCGTGGGGAAGGTGTTGGCCAGCGTGACGCCAGCTTTCCTGCGCGGGTGCCTGTCGAACACCTTCTTGATCGCCGCGAGGATAGGGTAGATGGCGGTCACGGCCCCGGTCAGCTTGAAGAGCTTCGGGATGTCGGGGTCGCTCGCCTCCATGACCCACTCCACGATCTTGGCCGTCAGCTCGGGGTCCTGGGAGACGATGTCCCCCTTGGTCCCGTCGCCCCCCTGCGGGCAGGAGAGGCTGTACTCGATCCCCATCGCGCCCGCGGCCTCGAGCTTCCTCGTGTTGGCCTGCCAGCCCTTCAGGTCGCTGTCGTCGTCGCCCGTCACCGGTCCCCCGGTGGAGGCCATGGTCAGGCGGTCCGGGAACTCCTTGCGCAGGCGCCCGATCTCCCGGCATACGCGGTCCAGGGGGTGCCCGGAGACGTTGTCGCAGTTGGCGTAGGTGGAGCGGTCGAAGGCGAACATGTACTCCGACGGGATGTGGATGGGGATGTCGTCGAAGGCGGTCTTCATGACTCCGCCGGCCCACCCGGCCTTGTAGGCCCGCTTCATCTGCTCGTAGCCGTCCGAGGGAGGGGCGGCGGAAAGCAGAAAGGGGGAGTGGATCCTCCTGCCGAAGAAATCCGCGTCCACGGGGACGGGGAGGAGCCTTCTTCCCTCGAGCACGACCCGGCTCTTGACCTTGTTCTTCACGACGGGCTTCGGCCCGCCGTTGATGTGGGCGTCGGCCTCTACCGCGGCGTTCTTCCCGGCGGCGGCCGCCTCCACCACCGTGGTGGGCCCGTTCACGGCGTCCCCGGCGAAGAAGACCTGCCGGTTGGCTGTCGGCTTCAGGCCCGGCCGCCCGCCGATGGCCACGATCACGGCGTCGAAGTCCTTGCGGCAGAGCTCCGAGCCCTTGACCGGCGTCACGGCCGCGGGATGGAACGCCTTGCCCTTGGGCAGGGCGACCTTGACCGTGCAGAGGCACTCGATCTTGCCGCTCTTCGCGTCGATCGCGCTCACGCTGGTCCGTCCGGTCACGTGTACCCCGGCCTTGAGGACGCCGGAGAGCTCCTTGGCGGTGAGGGGCATCTCGCCGAGCTTCTCCAAGGCGAACATCTCCACGTGGTCCGCGCCGGCCGCCGTGGCGGTCTCCGCGCAGTCTGCGGCCACCGCCCCTCCGCCGATCACCGCCACGCGCTTTCCCTTGAGCTTGAACCGGGCGGGCTTGTTGAGGTAGTCCATCCAGCCGATGGCGGCCTCCTCGCCCTTGATGCCCAGGAGGAAGGGGACGTCCAGGCCGCCGGCGACGATCACGGCGTCGTAGCCCTTGCGCAGCAGGGCCTCGGGGTCTTTGACCGCGCGCCCCTTCTTGAGGGAGATGTCCCCCAGCTTCATGAGGAAGTCGAGGTCCGTCTTGAGCACCGCCTTCTCCAGGCGGAGGCCGGGGATGAGGCCGACCATGCCGCCGCCGGCCTTCTCTCGCTCGAAGACGTGGACCTTGTAGCCTTTCTGCGCGAGCACGGCCGCCGCGGCGAAGCCCGCTGGACCGGCCCCGACGATCGCCGCCTTTCTGCCGTTGCGCGCGGGCCTGGCGAACTTGGGCATGACGCCCAGGTCCTTGGCTTTCTGGACGATGGTAGCCTGGACCGCGGGGATGTCGATGGGCGCGTCGAAACCCTTTCGGGAGCAGGCCCGCATGCAGTGCCGGTCCGGACAGACCGCGCCGCAGACCCCGCCCAGGGGGTTGCTGCCCATGACGAGCGCCGCGGACCGCTTATAGTCGGACTTTCGGCCTCCCTTCGCGGCCATGATGAAGTCGGCCGGCGAGCAGTCCGCGGGACAGGCCGTCTTGCAGGGCTTCTCCGCGCAGTACTCGCATTTCTCCATCTCCGCGGCGAGCTGGGCGTCGGTTAAAAAGAGGACGTTCGCTTTCTTCATCTCCACTCCTTAAGATGTGATCTTACGAATTGCGGGAAATCCAAGGGGATTCCCCGCAATTCGCGCTTCGCTAAAGAAGACCGGTCTTGTCGTTGAACCGCTCGATGAGCTCGTCGTACGCCTCGAAGGACGCGAAGGTCTCGTCCCAGAACGCGGGGCTCCATAGGCGGTCGAGCTCCTCCGAGGTCTTGCCTTGCTGCTCGCACCAGGTGAAGTACTTCAGGTTGTGCAGGGCCTTGCGGTCGTAATAGCCCAGCTCGCGCATGTGGTCGATGCCGATCCCGCGCACGCGCCGCTCGAGGTCCGCGATCGCTTGGTCCTCGGTGTAGGCCCCGCGCTCCTTGTTCATCTCGGTCAGGCGCGAGCCGTAGAGGTCCACGGAGTCGGTGAACACCGTGAAGACCACGTCGTCGGAGTCGAGCTCGTAGTACTTGGCCATCTTGATCGAGGCCAGCAGGTTGCAGATCCCGGAGAACCCCAGAAGCGGGAGGTTCTTGGCGAACGCGGAGGAGACCCCGTTCTTCGACAAGACCTTCTTCCCCGCGCGCTCGGCGAACAGGCGCAGCAGGGTCACGGTGCTCTCGTCGTCGACGGCGACGACGGCGTCCGTGTTGCGCACGTTGTGGATCCAGGGGACGTGCTTGTCGCCGATCCCCTCGATCCGGTGCCCGCCCCAGCCGTTGAGGAGCAGCGTGGGGCATTGGAGGGCCTCCACCGCGGCCACCTTGAGGTTGGGGAAGGTCTTCTTCAGGCGGTCGCCGGCCGCGATGGTGCCGGCCGAGCCCGTCGCCGACACGTAGGCGGCCGCCCGGGTCTTGCGGCCCTTGATCTTCCGGAACACCTCCTCGAACGCGGCGCCGGTGCAGTGGTAGTGCCAGAAGGCGTTTCCAAACTCCTCGAACTGGTTGAAGATCACGCAGTCCTTGCGGTTCTTGCGGATGTCCCAGCACTTATCGTAGATCTCCTTGACGTTGCTCTCGCAGCCCGGGGTGGCGATGACCTCCGCCCCCACGGACTTGAGCCACTCGAAGCGCTCCTTGCTCATCTCCTCGGGCAGGATGGCGACCGGCGTGCAGGCCAGGAGCGCGCAGTCGAAGGCCCCGCCGCGGCAGTAGTTGCCGGTGGACGGCCATACGGCCTTCTGGGCGGTCGGGTCGAACTGCCCCGTGACCAGCCGGGGGACCAGGCAGCCGAAGGCGGCTCCCACCTTGTGGGCCCCGGTGGGGAAGTACTTGCCGACCATGCCGATGATGCGGGCGTCCACCCCGGTCAGCTCCCGCGGGACCTCGATGAAGTTCACTCCGCCGAAAAGGCCGGTGTCTATGTCGTTCTTCCAGGTGATCCGGAAGAGGTTGATCGGATCGATGTCCCAGAGCCCGACGGGCTTGAGCCTCTTCTGGATCTTCGCCGGGATCTTCGACGGGTCCACCTGCTGGGCGAAGGTCGGGATGACGATGTTGCGCTCCCGGCAGAGCTTCGCGGTCTTCTTGAGCACGGCTTCGTTTATTGGGATGCGGGCCATATCGGTTCTCCTTAACGGGCCAGTCTTTTGACCAGCCGTTTCAATTCGTCCATCTTGGGCGCGATCACGTGGGGCTCGCCCACGGCCTTGCGGGCGCTGGCCACGTCTTTGAGGCCGTTTCCGGTGACGAGGGCCACGATCTTTTCATCGCTCTTGACGAGCCCCCGGGCCGCCGCCTTCTTGAGCCCGGCGACCGACGCGACCCCGGCGGGCTCCCCGAAGACGCTCTCCCGCCGGGCCGTCGTTCTCATGGCCTCTAGGATCTCGCCGTCGGTCACCGAGACGGCGAATCCTTTGGACTCCCTGAGGGCCTGCACGGCGGCGTCGCCGTCGCGGGGGATGCTGACCGAGATGCTGTCGGCGATGGTCTCCCCGCTGACCGGGCGCAGGACGCCGTCCGACTCGAACGCCCGCTTGATGGCGTCGCTCTTGCGCGCCTGCACGGCCACCAGCCGCGGCAGCCGGCCGATCAGGCCCAGGGCGTGGAAGTCGACGAAGCCCTTCCAGATCCCGCTGATGATGTTGCCGTCCCCCACGGGGACGAAGACCGTGTCCGGGCAGCGCCAACCCAGCTGCTCGACGAGCTCGAAGGAGCAGGTCTTCTTGCCCTCCCGCGTGAAGGCGTTGTAGCCGGTGTTCCGGTTGTACCAGCCGTACTCATCGCAGGCTTTGAGGCAGAGGTCGAAGGCCTCGTCGTAGGTGCCCTTGACCGCGATCACGGTCGCTCCGAATACGAGGAGCTGCGCGATCTTCGCCGCCGGGGCAGCCTGCGGGACGAAGACGATGGTCTTGATCCCCGTGGCGGCGGCGAGGCACGCCAGGGAGGAGGCCGCGTTCCCGGTCGACGCCCCGGCCACGACATCCCGTCCCAGGTCCAGGGCCCGCGCGATGGCCACGGCGCCGGCCCGGTCCTTGAAGGAAGCGCTGGGATTGCGCCCGTCGTCTTTGAGGTAGACGTTCGAGAGGCCCAGGTCCTTGCCCAGCCGCTCGGCCTTGTAGAGCGGCGTCCAGCCCACGGACACGAACGGGCGGCGCCTTGGGGCGGAGGCCGGCAGGAGGGCGCTGTAGCGCCAGACGCTCTTATCGGGGTCGCGATCGAGCTTCCGGCGGGTGATCCGCTTCTTCAGCGCGCGGTAGTCGTAGACGACCTGCAGGTTCCCGCCGCAGGCCGAGCATACGTAGCCCGGTCCGCGTAATGGGCGCTCCAGGCCGCACAGGACGCACTTAAGGCCTTCAACGCATGTGTAATGTGGAGTCATCTGCGGGCCTCCATGCCTCAAAACGGGTTACGCAACACTCCAGCCGAGGCGCAGACACCGCGAGGAGAGCTCGCGGCGCCGGATTGACTGACAAAGACGACTTATAATAGCATTTCCCGCTCGTCGCTCTTCCGGATGGACGGTCCGTCGCGAGCAGCGGCCATGCCCCATCCGCTCACCGCAACAAATAAAGAGGTGGCGTCCATGAGCCCCATCGTTTCCGTTCAGCAAAAGACTTTCGCCAAGAAGTTCCCCTTCCGGCCGCGCCGGGGACGTTATCTCGAGCCCCGGCCCCAAGCGGTCCCCGACGCCGCCTTTTTCGAGGATTTCGACGTCGCCTACCGGGCCCTCTGCGCCGTGCTCTTCAATTTCGTCCCGACCTCGGGGCATCCGGGAGGGAGCGCCTCCTCGGGCCGCATCGTCGCGGGGCTCGTCTTCGAGCATCTGGATTACGACTTCAGCGCGCCCGACGCGGAGCACGCCGACCAGCTCTGCTACGCGGCCGGCCACAAGGCGCTCGGGCTCTACGCCTTTTGGGCCCTGCGCAACGAGCTGGTGCGGATCGCCCGGCCCGGGCTGCTGCCTCCGCCCAAGCGCCAGCTGCGCTTCGAGGACCTGCTGGGCTTCAGGCGCAACCCCACGCAGGGCACCCCGCTGTTCCGAAAGCTGAAGGCGAAGGCATTGGACGGCCATCCCACCCCCATGACGCCGTTCGTCCCCTTGGCGACGGGGGCCAGCGGGGTAGGGGTGAGCACGGGGCTGGGATTCGCGCTCGGGGCGAGGGACGCCTACGGCCCTGACGCCCCCCGGGTCCACCTCCTTGAGGGCGAGGGCGGCATGACGCCGGGACGGGTACACGAAGCCCTGGCCGCGGCCACGTCCCTGGGCCTCGACAACGCCGTCCTGCACGTGGACTGGAACCAGTCCTCCATCGACTCCGACCGGGTCTGCGCGGAGCGGGGCGAGCCGGGGGACTACGTCCAGTGGAGTCCGGCGGAGCTACTGCATCTGCATGAGTGGAACGTGGTGTTCGCGGGGGACGGACGGGACATCGCCCGGGTCTTGGAGGCTCAAAGGCTGGCTCTCAGCTTGCGCACCGGCCAGCCGACGGCCGTGGTCTACCGGACCGTCAAGGGGTGGCGCTACGGGATCGAGGGGAAAAAGTCCCACGGCGCGGGCCACGCGTTCGGCTCGGAGGGGTACTTCAAGGCGCTCGCCGAGTTTGAATCCCGGTTCGGCGCGCGGCTGCCCCGCTTCGAGCCCGACCCAGACGAGACGAAGATCGAGAAGGCCTACTACGACACCCTGATGGCTTTCCGGAAGGCCTTTGAGGCGCGCCCGCGCTTCCCTAAGAGGGCCGCGGAGAGGATCCTGGCGGCCAAGAAGAGGCTCAAGGCGCGCCGGCGGCGGCCGCGGTCCGGGTGCCCGCGTCTGGAGCGGCTCTACTCGTCGAAGATCTTGGCGCTCAAGACTCCGCCCGAGCTCAAGCCGGCGCCCGGAGCGAACGCCACGCTTCGGGGGGCGCTGGGGGATGCGTTCGGCTATCTGAACCGGAAGACGGGCGGCGCGCTGATCGGGTGCGCGGCCGACCTGTTGGGCTCGACAAGCGTCTCGAAGCTGGCCGAGGGCTTCGGGCCGGGCTTCTTCCACAGCAGCCGGAACCCGGGAGCGCGGCTGGCCGCGATCGGCGGGATCTGCGAGGACGCCATGGGCGGGATGATGGCCGGGCTGTCCTCCTTCGGCCGGCACATCGGCGTCAGCAGCTCCTACGCCGCGTTCATCGCCGCCCTGGAGCACATCCCGGCGCGCCTGCATGCCATCGGCCAGTTCGCCCGTCGGGAGGCGACGGGCGAACCCGTGCGGACCTGGATTATGGTCAACGCGCACGCCGGCTTGATGACCGGGGAGGACGGCCCCACCCACGCCGATCCGCAGCCTCTGCAGCTGCTCCAAGACAACTTCCCGCCGGGGGCGCTCATCACCTTGACGCCTTGGGAGCCCCAGGAGGTATGGCCGCTCCTCATCGCGGGGCTGGCCGCGCGGCCGGCTGTGCTGTGCCCCTTCGTGCCCCGTCCTCCCGTGCCCGTGCCCGACCGCCGCGCGCTTGGGCTTCCTCCCGCGAGCGCCGCCGCCCAGGGAGTCTACGCCGTCCGCCGGGCTCCCGGCCGCGCGACCGTGGTCCTTCAGGGGTGCGGGGTCGCCACCGTGTTCATAAACGAGGTGCTTCCGCGTCTCGATGAGGAGAATATCCGGGTCAACGTGTTCTACGTGGCCAGCGCTGAGCTCTTCGACCGGCTGCCGGAGCGCAAACGCCGGAGCATCTTCCCGGCCGAGCTGGCGGACGGCGCCATCGGCATCACCGACTTCACGCTTCCCACGCTGCTGCGCTGGGTCCGCTCGGAGGAGGGGATCAGGCGGTCGCTGCATCCGTATCGCGGCGGCACTTTCCTGGGCAGCGGCGTATGGAGGAATGTCTTCGTGGAGGCCGGTCTGGACGCGCCTTCGCAGCTGCGCGCTGTCCGGGACTGGGTCCGGAAGGGGGCTAGAGGGGGGTACTGACCTGGCCGGAGTGTTGCAATACAGGTGGTAGACTGACCGTATATATTAGGATATATAAAGGGAAATGCTTGAAATACGCTTCCACGGCCGAGGGGGACAGGGCACGGTGCTCGCGGCCAAGATGCTCGCGAGCGCCGTCCTGAAGTCGGGTCGCGGAGAATGCCTGGCTCTGCCGGAGTTCGGGGTCGAGCGGCGTGGCGCCCCCGTCCGCGCGTTTGCGCGGATCGCCAAGGAGCCCATCTACGTGCGCTCGCGGGTCTACAATCCGGACGTGGTGGTCGTGATGGATCCGGTGCTGATCGAGGATCCCGCGGTGGTGCACGGGCTCAAGAGCGGGGGGGCGATCGTCGTGAACTCCGAGCAGTCGGAGGCGGAGCTTTCCAAGCGCTGGCCCGGCTTTCAAGTGCGGGCGGTCGCCGCGCGGCACATCGCCCTCAAGCACGGCCTCGGCACCCGGACCAGCCCGGTCGTCAATACGGTCATGATCGGCGTTTTGTGCGCGGCTCTGGAGCTCGCGGACATGGACTCGCTGGATGCCGCGATCCGGGAGTCGGTCCCCGTCAAGATCGATGAGAACCTCGCGGCCGCGCGCGAGGGGTACGCCTCGTTCCGGGAGGGCGGGACCCATGCCGCGTCTTGAGGGAGACCCCTCCAAGTTTCCGCTGACCCTGGACTGCGACCGGTCCACGCGCGAGAACAAGACCGGGAACTGGCGCAGCATACGCCCCGTCATCGACGCCGAGAAGTGCACGGGCTGCCTGCTCTGCTGGAAATTCTGCCCCGACGCCTGCGTCCGCATTGAGGGAGAGAGGCCGGTCATAGATCTTGACTACTGCAAGGGCTGCATGATCTGCGCGAACGAGTGCCCGGCCAAGTGCATCGCGATCGAGGAGGAGGAGGCCCGATGAGAAAGGTCCTCATGGGCAACCACGCGGCCGCGGAGGCGGTCAAGCTGGCGCGCGTGGAGGTGGTCAGCGCCTACCCGATCACGCCCCAGACCCAGTCGGTCGAGCTCCTCTCGGAATGGCAGGCCTCGGGCGAGTTCCCCGGCCGCTTCATCAAGGTCGAGTCGGAGCACTCGGCCATGGCCGCGCTTCTAGGCGCGGCCACGGCGGGGGCGCGCACGTTCACCTCCACCTCGTCGCAAGGCCTGGCCTACATGCACGAGATGCTGCATTGGGTGGCGGGAGCGCGCCTGCCGATCGTGATGGCCGAGGTGAACCGGGCCCTGGGCGCGCCGTGGATCCTTTGGAGCGACCAGACCGACTCGCTCTCCCAGCGGGACACGGGCTGGATGCAGTTCTATTGCTCGACCAATCAGGAGATTCTCGACACGGTCCTCATGGCTTACCGGGTGTCGGAGGCCGTGCGCCTGCCCTCGATGGTGGTGCTCGAGGGCTTCAACCTTTCGCACACCTACGAGCCGGTGGACGTGCCGAGCCAGGAGGACGTGGACCGGTTCCTGCGGCCGCCCTCTCGCGAGCACGCGCTCGAGCCGGGCCGCCCCGTGGCGTTCGGCGGCCTGCCGTCGCCCAAGGATTTCTTCCGCATCCGGCGGCGCATGGCGGCCGACATGGACCGGGCGCTCGGGGTCATCGAGGACGTGGCCCGGGATTTCGAGAAGGCCTTCGGCCGGCGCTACGGCCTGATCGAGGCCTACCGCTGCGAGGACGCCGAGACGGTGCTCGTGACCTCGGGCGCCGTGGCGTCCACGGCGCGGGTGGCGGTGGACCAGCTGAGAAAGGACGGCTGCAAGGCCGGCAACCTTCGGATGCGGGCGTTCCGACCGTTCCCGGCCGAACAGCTGCGCCGTCTGGTCCATCCGGGCATGCGCGTGGCGGTCGTGGACCGGAATTTCTCCCAGGGCCACCACGGGATCTTCTGCGAGGAGATCAAGTCCGCGCTCTATTCCCTCGAGGACCAGCCCCCGGTGGGCGGGTTCGTGGCCGGCATCGGAGGCGGCGACATCACGCCGCAGCTGCTCCGGGAGATCTGGCGCGAGGCCGACGCGCGGCGGGTGGACGTCCGGACCCCCGTATGGATGGAGGACCCCCGGTGAAGCTGACCATCCCGGAGACCGAGCTGCTCTCTCCCGGACATACCGCCTGCCAGGGCTGCGGCGCGACGCTGGCGATGCGCTACGCGCTCAAGGGCCTCGGCGAGAAGACGGTCCTGGTGATTCCGGCGTGCTGCTGGACGATCCTGGCCGGAGCCTACCCGCGCCGGTCCGTCGGCGTTCCCGTGCTGCACTGCCCGTTCGCTTCGGCCGCGGCGACGGCCAGCGGGGTCAAGGCCGGGCTCCTCGTCCGGGGCGACCGCGAGAGCGTGGTCTCGGTCTGGGCCGGCGACGGCGGGACCTACGACATCGGCATACAGGCGCTCTCGGGCGCGGCCGACCGCAACGAGGACATCATCTACGTCTGCTACGACAACGAAGCCTACATGAACACCGGCATCCAGCGCAGCGGCGGCACCCCGTGGCGGGCCATGACCATGACGACGCCCGCGCCTTCCGGAAGCGAGCGCCCCAAGAAGAATCTGGACGCCATCATAGAGGCTCACGGCATCCCGTATCTGGCCACGGCCACGCTGGCCTACCCCGAGGACATGGTCCGGAAGTTCCAGAAGGCGCGCGGCATCGAGGGCTTCCGCTTCATCCGCATCCTCGCCCCCTGCCCTCCGGGCTGGAGGTCCGCGACCGAGAAGACCGTCGAGCTCTCCCGCCTGGCCGTGCGCACGGGCCTTTTTCCTGTCTACGAGGTGGAGGAGGGACGCTTCCGCCTGAACGTGCCGGTTGCCAAGCGCAAGCCGGTCGGGGATTTCCTGCGCGCGCAGGGCCGCTTCCGCGCCCTGAGCGAGGACGACGAGGCCGCCATCCAGCGCGGGGTCGACCAGGCCTGGGAGCGGATCGAGCGGCGGAGGAAGGCGGGGTGAAGACGGTCTCGGGAGGGACCGCGCCCCTGCCGCCCACCTCCCCGCCCGGGACCCCGGAGCTCCTTCAGCCGCCGGACATCGACGGGTTCCGGGAGTGGATGCGGGATAAGAAGGAGCTGCGGCTGCATCCCAGGGTCATGAGCGAACGGGAGGCGGTCCGCCGTTTCGTCCGGGACGGCGACTACCTCGCCTTCGACCTTTACGGCACCGTCCGCTGCCCTCTTCCCGTCGTGCGGGAGATCGTCCGCCAAGGAAAGAGCCGGCTCAGGCTGGCGGGGCAGGGGCTCCTTGACGTGGATTTCCTCCTGGCCGCGGGCCTCGTCGAGGCGATGGACATCGCCTACGTGGGCTACGAGGCCTACGGGCTTTCCCCGATACTGCGGCGCGCGGCCGAGGGAGGCCGGCTCAAGCTCGTGGAATGGTCCAACGGCGCGCTCTCCTGGCGGATGAAGGCCGCGGCGATGGGCGTTCCGTTCCTGCCGGCGCGCTCCATGCTGGGCAGCGACACCTTCAAGTACAGCGCCGCGCGCAGCATGCGCGACCCTTTCACGGGCATGACCGTGGCGCTCCTGCCCGCCCTCATCCTGGACTGCGCCGTGATCCACGTGCACCGGGCCGACGTCTACGGCAACTGCCAGATCGACGGGATCGCCGGGTTCGCGCCCGAGATGTCCCGCGCCGCGCGGCGGCTGATCGTCACCGCCGAGGAGATCGTCGACACCGAGACCTTCCGCAAGCGGCCCGACCGGACCGCGATCCCCTACTACCTGGTCGACGCCGTCGTTCCCGCCCCGTTCGGCTCTCATCCCGGGGAGACCTGCGGCCTCTACAGGCGCGACGACGCCCATATCCGGGACTACCTCAAGGCGATCCGGACCGAGGATGGGACGCGGAGGTACCTGGAGAGGTTCGTCCGCGAGCCCTCCAGCCACGCCGCCTACATCGACCTGATCGGCAAGGACCGTCTGGAGGCGCTCAAGGAGGAGCCGAGCACGTGAGCGGGACGGACTGCTCTCCGACCGAGATGCTGGCCTGCGTGGCGGCGCGCCTCATGCGGGGCAGGACGAGCGTGTTCATCGGCACGGGGATCCCGATGCTCGCCGCGGCCCTGGCCAAGAGGCTTTACGCGCGGGAACTGCTGCCGGTCTTCGAGTTCGGCGGGATCGGCGCCACTCTGGAGCACCTGCCCCACGCCGTTGGAGAGGCGAAGACCTTCGAGCGGGCCTTCGCGGCTCAGGGCATTTGCGACGTGATGGAGACCGCGCAGCTCGGGCTCGTGCGCGACGGGTTCGTCGGAGGGGCTCAGATCGACCCCTACGGGAACCTCAATACCACGGTGATCGGGCCGCACGAACGGCCCGAGGTGAGGCTGCCGGGCTCCGGAGGCGGCAACGAGGTGGGCTCCTTGTGCTGGCGGACGATCGTCCTCATGAAGCACGAGCGCAAGAGGTTCGTGGAGAAGGTGGATTTCCTCACCACGCCGGGCTATCTCGACGGCCCGGGTGCCCGGGAGCGCGCCGGCCTTCCTCCCGGCACCGGCCCCCACCGGGTCCTCACCGATCTGGCGGTCTTCGACTTCGCTCCGGACACCAAGCGGATGCGCCTGATCGCCGTCAATCCGGGGGTCGGCGCTTCCGACGTGGCCGAGGCCACCGGTTTCGAGTTCCCGGTGGCCGAGCCCCTGGAGACCAACGAGGCGCCCACGGAGCTGGAGCTCAAGACCCTCCGCGAGGATATCGACCCCGAGAAGGTATACCTGTGAGCGCCCCCTCTTCTTCCATGGCCCAGGACGACGCCCCCCCGTTCCGTTTCCGTCTGCGCCCGCGCCGGGGCGGGTTCCTGCGCGTGGCGCCGGAGGCGATCGACGATCTCGTCCTCTTCGACGACTTCGACCTCGTCTACCGCACGCTCTGCGCGGTCCTCTACAATTTCGTGCCGACCTCGGGGCATCCGGGCGGCAGCATATCCTCGGGCAGGATCGCCCAGGCCCTCGTTTTCGAGACCCTCGCCTACGACATGTCCGAGCCGGACGCCCCGGACGCCGACCAGCTGGTCTACGCGGCGGGGCACAAGGCGCTCGGGCTCTACGCCTTATGGGCCCTGCGCAACGAAGTCGTCCGCATCGCCCGCCCCGGGCTGCTCCCCGCCGAGTCCCGGCAGCTGCGCCTCGAGGACCTGATCGGGTTCCGGCGCAACCGGACCCAGGGCACCCCCCTCTTTGGCGGCCTGGGCGCCAAGCCCCTCGACGGCCACCCCACCTGCGCGACACCGTTCGTCCCGCTCGCGACCGGCGCCAGCGGCGTGGGCGTCACGACGGGCCTGGGTCTGGCTCTGGCGGCGGCCGACGCCTACGGGCCCGGCTGCCCGAGGGTCCATCTTCTGGAGGGCGAGGGCGGCATGACCCCCGGCAGGGTGCAGGAGGCCCTCGCCGCGGCGGCCACGATGGGGCTCGAGAACGCCGTGCTCCATGTGGACTGGAACCAGTCCTGCATCGATTCGGACCGGGTATGCCCGCAGCGGGGACGGCCCGGCGAATACGTCCAGTGGAACCCCTTGGAGCTTCTGCGTCTGCACGACTGGAACGTGGTCTACGCCGGGGACGGGCACGACATGCGGCGGGTCCTCTCCGCCCAGCGGGCCGCGGCGGGGCTCCGCAACGGACGGCCGGTCGCCGTCGTCTATCGGACCGTCAAGGGTTGGCATTACGGTATCGAGGGAAGAAAGTCCCATGGCGCGGGCCACGCGTTCTGCTCCGCGGCCTACTATCACGCCCTGCGCCCCTTCGAGGCGAGGTTCCGCGTCCGGCTGCCGAGGTTCGAGGGGCCGCGGGACCCGGAGAGGGTCGAGCGGGCGTACTTCGACTCCCTGCTGGAGTTTCGCAAGGCGCTCGAAGGCGACCACGCCCTGGCGGAGCGGATGGCCGGGCGCGTACTCGCCGCCCGTGAGCGCCTGCGCTCGGCGTGTCGCGCTCCCCGCCCGGGAGGTCCCAGGCTCGATCTCTTCTATTCCGCGGACTTCAGGCCGGATAAGCGTCCGCCGAAGCTCGCGATCCCGGCCGGCTCGGAGGCCACGGTCCGCGGGGCTCTCGGCGCCACGCTCGGCCACCTCAACGCGTGGACCAACGGGGCCTTCCTCTGCTGCGCGGCGGATCTGGTCGATTCGACGAGCCTCTCGCCCGTGGACACCGAGCGCGTCCGGCGGTTCTTCCACGCCTCCGAGAACCCCTACTCCCGGATCGTCGCCGTGGGCGGCATCTGCGAGGACGCGATGGGGGGGCTCATGGCGGGCGTCTCGAGCTTCGGCCGCCACATCGGCGTCACGAGCTCCTACTCGGCGTTCATCGCGGCCCTGGAGCATGTCCCGGCGCGCATGCACGCGCTGGGCCAGCAGACCCGCCGCGCGGTGGACGGCAAGCCCTTCCGGACCTGGATCATGATCAACGCCCACGCGGGCTCGATGACCGGAGAGGACGGGCCCACCCACGCGGACCCGCAGGCGCTGCAGCTGCTGCAGAACAACTTCCCGTCCGGGGCCCTGATCACGCTGACGCCGTGGGATCCCCGGGAGGTCTGGCCCCTGATGATCGCGGGGCTCCGGGCGCGGCCCGCGGTGCTGTGCCCGTTCGTGACGCGTCCAGCGGTCCCGGTGCCGGATAGGCAGGCCCTGGGCTTGCCGTCGGCTCACGCGGCGGCGAAGGGGGTCTACGCCCTGCGCCGCGCCCCGGGGAAGGCCGCGGTGGTCCTGCAGGGGTGCGCCGTGGCCACGGTCTTCGTGCGCGACGTGCTGCCCCGCCTGGACGAGAAGGGGATCAAGATCAACGTCTTCTACGTCGCCAGCGCGGAGCTCTTCGACATGCTGCCCGAGGCCGAGCGCGAGGGCATATTCTCGGAGGAGCTCGCCCGCCACGCGATCGGGATCACCGATTTCACCCTGCCCACCATCGCCCGCTGGGTCTGCGGCAGCGAGGGCCTGAGGCGTTCCCTGCACCCGTTCCGCAACGGACAGTACCTCGGCAGCGGCTCCTGGGAAAAGGTGGTCGAGGAGGGGGGCTTGGACGGCCCCTCCCAGCTCAAAGCCGTCCTGGATTGGGTCAAAAACGTTTAGGGGTCAGGCGTTGCGTTGTTGCGTTTGTTGCTTTACGGCTACTGGTAAGTGAACAAACGCAACAACGCAACGCCTGAGTGACCCCTACTCTAACGCGCTTTCCTCCGTCCCGCAGCGGGTCCGCGGGGGGGCTCGCCTCCCGGGGGCTCTTGGGAGGCTCCCCTCCGCGCGCGGCATGTCTTCCGAGATTGTCAAGCTGCGGCGAGCGTTGACCCGCGGCTTCCCCGGAAGTATAGTAGCTCCGGCGATGGGAAACGCGTGTTTATCCTTCTGAGTCGATAGATGACCCCGAGCGCGATGATTCCGGCCGTCCGGGCGGCACACGACGCTTTGCTCACCACTCTTGCGTGGTCGGCCTTTGCGGCCCTGGCAACCCTCCTGGCGCCTCGGGCGCGCCAACGCGCGATCGGCTGGATCGAGGCCGTAGACGCCGTTGACAGATCGCGCCTGCGTCGGGCCGTACTCGGCATCGGCATCATGGTTGCGCTATGGTTCTCACTGCTCAAAGCGTGCCAACTTTTGGGCTACCAACTGACCACCGATGCGGCCTTGATGCCCAATACCGCGGCGAGTTTCTGGTCCGGCCGCGGCATGGAATCCGTTCTTGACGGCACCCCCAGCACCCTGGCGGTGCACTTCGCGTTCTTCATCCCTGTCTTCCTGGGCCCGCTGTTGATTCTGTGGAAGAGCGCCCTGCCCTTCGCGCTGATCCAAGGCGCGGCCGTAGCCTCCGTGGGCACGGCGGCATTCTTCCTCGCGCAGAGGCGGACGGGATCGAGCTTCTGGGGCTTGGTCGCGATGGCGATGGTGTGGTCGCATCCTTCTTTCCACGAACTCGTCACTGCGGACCTCGAGAATTCCGTGTTCGTGATTCCTCTATTGGTCTGGGGGCTTGTGAGTTTGGACGCGGGCTTCTATCGGGTCACGGCGGCGCTTTGGGCATTGGCGTTGACGACGCGCGAACAGTTCCCCTTCTCGTTGGCGGGACTTGGTCTCTATCACGCGCTGACATCGGCACGACCGGCACGTAGGCGCTGGCTGGAAGGACTCGGCGTCGTGCTGGGCGCGGCCTTCCTGTGGGCCCTGGAGATGCGCCTGGTCGGGTCTTACCCTGACTCGCTCAACACGGCATCTTACTGGACGCTCTACTCTCATTTTGGCTCCAGCCGCGGCGAGATAATCCTGACCGTCCTGACCCGCCCCGACAAGGTGTTGGCGACGATATTCTGGCCGCCGGAACATCTCGCTCCCTTGGGGCGCGTGCTTGCCGGAATGGCGTTCATCCCTTTGGCCGCCCCCCCGGCGATGGTCTTCCTTCTCGTCTCGATCGTCCACAACCTGCTCCAGAGCGAGATGTGCTTCCAGATGCAGAACGAGGCCTACGTCTTCGGCCCATTGGTCTTCGCCACAGCCTGCGGCCTCCGCGTGCTCCTAGCTCGTAAGACATTCGCCGGAGCGAGGCGGTTGTGGCTGCTGGCGGCCGTCCTGGCCGCCTCCGGATTCGGCCTGACAGTAAGCTCGCGGGTAATCCATCCGACGTTCAATATGAGCGCGGCTCGGGAGGTGCCCCGACTGGCGGCGAGGATTCCAGCCGGAGCCAGTCTCTGGACCGACGATTTCCTGGCCGCGCCGCTTTCCGTCCGCTCACAGATAAAGACGTTCATGCTGGGCGTCATGCGTCCACGGTTCGAATCGCTTCTCTTCCGTCCGGAGTATGTGCTCGTTGACAAGCTCACACTGATCGCAATGGGCCCCCCCGCCCACCGCGATCAGGTGATAGGATTCCTGGCCCGCGAGGGCTATAGGAAGATTGAGGAGACTCGGGCCTTCGTCTTACTGCAAGACCCGCAGGCTCCACATAAGGGCCGGTCGCCGGAACTGCATCTCGCGGCTTACGCGGAGGAGGCCGCGCGCGGCGCCCCGTTCGTCGCAGCGGTCCTCGACTCGGAGGAGGCGCGGCGGACGCTGGCGTCATACCCGCCCGACCTGCGCTACGCCCCCGAAACCGCGGAACAGCATGCCGCGTTCGCGCGCGTCCTTGCGGCTCGGGGGCTCTTGGCGCCGGCCATCGTGCACGGAAAGGCGGCTGTGCGCCTGCGTCCCGGGTTTCCCGTGGCGCACAACAATCTGGGGAACGCTTTGGCGGCCGCAGGAGACCTGGCGGGAGCGGAGAAGCACTTGCGGGAGGCGTTGCGCTTGAAGCCTGACGATGGACTGGCGGCGTACAACCTCGGGAACGTGCTGCTCCGAAGCGGCAAGGCCCTGGAAGCAGCGGCCATTCTTGAGACGGCCGTTCGGCTAGAAGGCGGGGACGCGCGGATATTCAATAGCCTCGGCGCGGCGCAACTCCTGTCTGGACGGCGCGCCGCAGCTCGCGCCTCGTTCGAGCGGGCGCTTCAGATTGATCCGGCTCTAAGCGGCGCCCGGGAGAACTTGAAGAGGCTGTAGGAGATTCTCGACGGGGAACTCTTCTTTGAAAAGAGCGCGTTCCCGGGGGCCGGCCAGCCGGCGCCAGCGCGATTTAACAACCACTCAGCGGCTGCTAGGCCGATTGAGGGTCGGCGGGGCCTTCCTCTGCTGCGCGGCGGATCTGGTCGATTCGACGAGCCTCTCGCCCGTGGACACCGAGCGCGAGGGCATATTCTCGGAGGAGCTCGCCCGCCACGCGATCGGGATCACCGATTTCACCCTGCCCGCCATCGCCCGCTGGGTCTGCGGCAGCGAGGGCCTGAGGCGCTCCCTGCACCCGTTCCGCAACGGACAGTACCTCGGCAGCGGCTCCTGGGAAAAGGTGGTCGAGGAGGGGGGCTTGGAAGGCCCCTCCCAGCTCAAAGCCGTCCTGGAGTGGCGCCGCCTCGTCGAGGCGTGAGGGTGTCTGGCGTTGCGTTGCCGCGTTTATTCACTTACCAATAGACGTAAAGCAACAACGCAACGCCAGACACCTACAGGACCGCGCGGACCGCCTCCATTAGGGACTCCAAACGGAAGGGCTTGTGGAGAAAGCCCGCCAGGCCCTGGCCGGCGAAGCGGCCGACGGCGTCCTTCTCGTCGTAGCCGCTGCACAGGATCACCTTCGCGTCGGGCCGGATGCGCCGGATCTCGCGGAAAGCGGCGGCCCCGTCCATCACCGGCATGGTCAGGTCCAGCAAGACCAGGACGATCTTCCCGGCGTCCTCGCGGAACATGTCCACGGCCTTGCGGCCGTTGTCGGCCAGCAGGACCGTAAGCCCCGCCTGCTCGAGGATCCTCTTCGTGACGTTCCGGACTACCCGCTCATCGTCCGCCACGAGGACCGTCCCGGCGAGCGGTCGCGCGTCCTTCGGCTTGAAGCCGGGCTCGGCCAGCGGGGCGGCCGGCTGGCTCGCGGACGGCAGGAGCACCTTGAAGGTGGTTCCCTTCCCGGGCTCGCTGCGGACCTTGACGGCGCCTTTGTGGCCCCGCACGATGCCCAGGACGGTCGAAAGCCCCAGCCCGCGGCCCGTGAACTTGGTCGTGAAGAACGGGTCGAACATCCTCGACATGGTCTGCTCGTCCATGCCGCAGCCGGTGTCCGAGACCTCCACGTACGCGTAGGGCCCCTCCGGAAGGTCCTGGCGGTTGTGAGGGTCCTGGAGGTGGGCGCGGGAGACCTCGTCGACGCCGGTCCTCAGGACGATCTCGCCGCCGGCGTCGCCCATGGCGTCTGCGGCGTTGGTCACCAGGTTCGTCACGACCTGGCGGAGCTGTCCGGAGTCGGCGTCGACGGCGGGCACGTCGTCGGCGAGCTCGCGGCGCAGGGCCGTCCCAACGGGGACGCACGTCTCCAGGAGATGGAACATCTCCTGGAGCATCTCGTTGAGGCTGATGGGCCGGACGACGAACCTGCCCTTGCCGGAGTACGCCAGCATCTGGTTGCTCAGCTCCGAGGCCCGGATGGCGGCCTTCTTGATCTCCTCGATGTCCTCGCGCGCGGCGGAGTCATCGGGGAGGTCCGTCAAAGCGAGGTCCGCGTTCCCGAGGATGCCGACCAGGAGGTTGTTGAAGTCGTGGGCGATGCCCCCTGCCAGCACCCCGAGGCTCTCGACCTTCTGGGCCTGCTGGAGCTGGCTCTCGAGGATTTGGCGCGCCGTCTCCGCCTGCTTGCGCTCGGTGATGTCCCGGGCGAACGCGCAGTTGTACTCTTTCCCCGCGAACTTCACGTGGTTGACGGTGATCTCCACGGGGAATACCCGCCCGTCTTTGGAGCGATGCACGGACTCGATCGTGAAGGAGCCGCGCCGCCGGATCTCCTCCCAGTGATTGTGCCACTCCTCCGGCGGGAACGCCGGATCGAAGTCGAACACCTTCATGGAGTACAGCTCCTTGCGGGTGTAGCCGAGACGGCGGCAAGCCGCCTCGTTGACGTAGAATATCCGGGCGTCGGGTCCGAGCCAGAAGATGTTGTCGTCGACGGCGTCGATCGAAAGCTGGGTCAGCCGCGCCGCCTCCTCGGCATTTTTCCGCGCGGTGATGTCCCGGTCGATGCCCCGGTAGCCTTGGAAGTCCCCGGCCGGATCGAAGACCGGGATGCCGCTGGTCTCGAGGGTGATGAGCCGGCCGTCCTTGTGGATATTTACGTTCTCGAGGCCGTCGAAAGGACGCCGGGCGTGAACGATCGCGGCGAACTCCGCCGCGACGCGCTCCGCCTCCTCCGGCGGCATGAAGTCGAAGGGCGTCTTGCCGATGGCCTCCTTCGGCGTGTAGCCCAGCAGGTCCTTGACCTTGGGGTTGACGTACGTGTAGACGCCGTTGTCGTCCACCTCCCAGATCCAGTCGCTCGTGGTCTCCGACAGCGACCGGAAGCGCTCCTCGCTCTCCAGCAGGGCGGAGGACTTCTTGGAGATGGCGGCCAGATACCGGATCTTGCCCTCGAACGAGATCCTCCGCTTGCGCGCCCGGAGGATGGCGATCCCCGCGGCGCCGAGCAGCGCGATCGCGAGCGTCGCCAGTCCGAAGACGCTCCGGGCGTGCTTGGCGACGGGCCCGGCGATCTCCGAGTAGCCCATGGTGACGCCCACCGACCATACCGGCTTGCCCCGGAAGCGGACGGGGACGTAGGCCGCGAGCTTCTTGACGCGCTCGGGCGAGCCTTCCGTCCACCAGAGCGAATGATAGGCGCCGATGCCCTCTTCGCCGGCCCGCATCCTGGCCGCGATCGTCTCCAGCTCGGACCAGTCGTATTCCGGATGCCGGGCCTTCCTCAGGGCTATCACGTCCTGGCCGGTCTGCTCCCGCTCTGGATGGGCCAGGATGATCCCGTCTCTGTCGACCATCCAGGCGTAGCCTTTCCGGCCGACCGCGATGTGGCCGAGGAACCTCTCTTGAATATTATTAAGATCGAACTCCCACCCAAGGACGCCGGCGAACTTGCCGTCGCTGAATACCGGCGTCAGGATGGATGCCTCGGGGGCGCCGGAATCCGTGCGCACCACGCCGCTGATCTGGCCTTCGCGCTTCTTGAGCGCGAGGGCTACGTCCGCTCGCTTCGATAGGTCCGCGCCGGCCTTGAGCCGCAGGGCCGGCATGCGGTCGAGCACGACGCCTTCGGCGTCGAGCAGGAACAGGACCTCCGCGACGTCGCGGTGCAGCTCGAAGGTGTAGGGGATCGGGTAGAACTCGGAGGGGTCCGCCCTCCACGCGCGGCCCAGGCGGGCTCTTCCGCGGACGGAGGGATGGCGCGACAGGTGCTCGAGGATCTTGTGATGCTCTTCGAGGAAATTCTCCAGCCCGCGGGAGACCGACTGCGCCGTCGTGAGCATCTGGTGCTGCGCCTGCGTGATGGTCACGTCCTTGAACTCGGCGTGAAGAAGCCACGCGACGACGGCTATGGCGCCCAACGCGACGGCGCCCGCGAGGGCGCCGGCCGCGGGCAGCCACTGCCTCGCGGCGTCTTCGATGGCCGCGAGCGTCTCTCTGATCGGGCCGGCTTCTGGGGGGTTCTCCACTATCGGATTCCGCGCGAACGACACTATACAATATTAGGATTCACCGCGAGCCAGCGCCGGCAGGTCGCTACTTCCACATCCGCTCGGCCTTCGCGCGCTCGAGCAGCTCTTCGACGTCGTCGGGCAGCTCGTCGAGGAAGTCCAGCCCCGTGAGCGCCTCGATCCGGTCGATCGATGTCCTGAATCCCGGCAGGGACTTGACGGAGCCCTTCTTGTTGGGCAGGAGAAACGCGATGATGTCGAGCGAGCCGTCGGGCAGCTCGTCCACCACGATCTTGAAGAAGTGCGTCGGCGCCGCGACCCGACTCTTTCCTATGAGCTTGAACTCCATCACGCCGTCTTTGTCCACGTCGTGGAAGACGGGCCCGGTGAGGACCCATACCTCGTCGCGCTCGATCGCCCACTGGAGCGTCTTTTCCTCCAGCGCTCCCCAGACCCCCTTCTTGAAACCCCGCCGGACCTGGGGGGCGACGTTGGAGAGAAGGAAGCTCTCCGACATGGCCCGGGCGCCGCGCCGCATGGCCTCCGGCGGGGCCAACTGTCCCCGGGCGTAGCCGGATTTCCCGTAGTCCTCCGGCTCGGAGCGCTGCCAGGGGCGCAGGTCGAGATCGGAACGGAAGTCGTTCGACCGTTCGGCGCTTCCCGACAGGTTCTTGCGGGATAGATGGTATGCCACCCAGTCGGGGATCTTGAGCCAATCGTTGTGGCTGAGGATGTAGCCTTCCCGGAAAAGGACCTCCCCGGCGCCCGGCAGCCCCCAGGGGGCGTGCTCTTTGAGAAGGGCCTCGCGCCTCTTTCTCTCGCGCCTTCCGAGCTTGCCTCTGTCCCGGTCGTACTTGACCCTCTTAGGCTTGCGGGCCTTCTCCTTCTTTTTCATCTTCGCGGCTTTTTCTTTTCTTTTTCTCGCCTTCTCCCGTCTTCTTTCCGCGGGGCTCTTCCTCTTCAACCATGACGGCAGCAGGCTCTTCTCGGGCCATCGGGACCGTCGCTCCGCGTCCGCTTCGATGCGGGAGTCCCCCCCGGCGGCGTCGCCGCGCTTGTCGAGTCCGGCCGCACGGGCTTCGCCATGCCCGGGTCGGATGAGCGCGACGGCCAGCAGGACGGCCCAACAGGACGCGCGTGAGCGTGTCATGAAACGGGATTTCCCGCCGCGTATGGTAGCAAGAAGCGCATGTCGCGCCTAGTGTAGCGTCCCATTATGACAACCACGTTAACGCCGGCTCAAAGCGAGCTCGTGCCACGCGAGCTGCGCGTCCTCCAATCCGGGGCCTAGCAGCCGGATCCCACGAGAAGGCGACGTCGTAGAGCTCGGCCCGCTTGCCGTAAACGACGCGCTTTTCAGGTCGTTCGGGCGTCATAGGGGTCCCTCCTGGCGGCTCATGCGCCGGCCAAGTACTCCCCGGCGGGACGGTGGATCACCGGCTCTCCGGCGGCGACGCCACGTAGTCGATCCAGTTGCGCAGCTCGACCTGCCGGACGAGGGGGTCCAGGATGTCGTCGCCCGCCTCCAGCTCCCGGCGGAGCCGCTCGGAGCCCGGGTCGGCGTGGAGGGCCTTCATCTTGCCGGCGTGGGCCCGGACCTGGTCCTCGGCGGCGAAAAGGCCCTCCTTGACCATGGGCGCGGCGCGGGCCGCGACCAGGCGGGCCATCTCCAGCAGGTCGTACTCGGGATGGTACTGTGTGGACCAGAAGACGCCCTTGCCGTGCCGAATCTCCAGCGCCTGCACGCGGGTGTGGGCGTTGGTGGCCAGCAGCGCGGCGCCGGGCGGCAGGCGCGAGACCTCGTCGAGATGCATGATGAACCCGTCGTAGCGCTCCGGCTTGCCGGCCAGCAGCCGGGACCCGCGGCCCGCCTCCGTCACAGTGATGTCCCTGGCCACGCCCCATTCGCGTCCGTTGGGGTTCTTGCGGACCTCCCCGCCGGCCGCGACGGCCGCGATCTGCACGGCCCAGCAGCTGCCGCAGCACGGGACGCCCGCCTTGTAGAGCTCCCGCGCCAGGGCGATCTGGCGCGTCACGCGCTCGTCGTGCTCATGGTAGGCGGTTAGGTCCGAGCCGGTCCAGATGAACCCGTCGTAGGAGCCTAGGGCCGCGCCTTTGGGGAGCGCGGCGTCCGCGTCGGCCGCGAAGACCACGTCCGCCTTCGCGTTCGGGGCGTAGCGCGCGAGGAATGCCTTGAAGAAATCGTGGGGATGGCCCACGTCGTCGCGGTCGAAGCCCTCCCGGCTGGGCCTCGGGTAGCAGTTGAGGATGCACAGCGCGAGCGGCTTTTCCACGCTCATGGGGAGGCCCTCCCGGCCAGCGCCTTGAGCACTTGCGGGAAATCGGTGATGAGGCCCGCGGCGCCCGCGGCGGCGAAGCGCAGCATGTCGGGCTCCTCGTTGACCACGTACACGTTCACGCCGTGCCCTTTCTCCGTCAAGGCGCGGACCGTGTCCTCGGAGACGCGGGTACGGCGCACGTTGTAGGTCTTGTAGGCGTAGCCGCTCCAGTCCATGGGGTCCGAGGGCAGCAAGCCCACGAGCTTCTCGACCGCGATGTCGGGCCTGCGCGCGCGGAACTCCGCGAGCCAGTCCTCGCGGATGGAGGATATGACGAGGTGCTCCGGGGCGATGCCCAGCTCCTCGATGAGGTCCATCACCCGCGCCGGCAGGGGGAACCCGGCGATCTCGGGGGGCAGGCGCTTGAGCTCCATATTGACTCGCCAGTTCGAGTCACGGGTCCAGGCGAGCGCCTCTCCGAGGGTCGGCACCTTCTCGCCGCGGTAGGAGGCCAGCTCCGCGGGCGCGAGGGCGCCGGCCGCTATCTGGCCGTGGGGATCGGTCTCGACGAACCAGGAGCCCGCGTCGAGCGAGCGGATCTCGTCGAGCGTGTAGGTAGTGTAGGGTCCCGGAGGGCGGCCCGGGAAGCGGCGCTCCACGTCGGTGGTGCGCGCCAGCGAGTCGTCGTGCAGGACGATCAGCTTCTCGTCCTGCGTCACCGCCACGTCGAGCTCCCAGAGGTCCGCGCCCAGCTCCAGCGCCTTGCGCGCGGCCGCGATGGTGTTCTCGGGGGCGAGGCTGCGTCCCCCCCGGTGGGCGATGTTGAGGACCGTACGACCGTCGCTGAAACGGACCGGCATATCGAGACTTGTACCGAATCCCCGAGCGAAAGTAAAGCCTTTCGGCGGCCCCCTGTCGGCGGCCCCCCACGGGGGCCGCCCAAGCAGGGGGCCGATGCCGTTGCCGGCGGCCCCCCCACGGGGGGCTGCCCAAGCAGGGGGGCCGATGCCGTTGTCGGCGGCCCCCCGCGGGGGCTGCCCAAGCAGGGGGGGTGAGGTCTTTGTCGGCGTCCAATAGATGTCGCCCTGGCGTCAAAGCTTGCCGGAGGATTCGAGCTGTTGGGGAGATGTTTCCATCGAATCCTAGCTATAATTG
>JBDREN010000225.1:0-28767 GCA_043819795.1 Elusimicrobiota bacterium | reverse complement strand
AAGGAGCCTTTCGAGGAGGCGCGCGCGAGCTTCCAGCGGGAATATCTCCGGCGCCTCTCCCGGCGGGCGGGGACGGACGTCGAGGTCCTGAGCGGGCGCTGCGGCCTGCCGGCCGACATTATCGCCGACGCGTTGAGCTAGGAGGGAATGATGGAAGTGAAGAAAGCAGCGGACGTCATGATACCCCTCGATTCGTACCCGCACATTCCCTACTGGTTCACCATCCGCCAAGCCGTGGCGGAACTCGAAAAGGCGGAGTTCGACGTGGGCGGCCGCAAGTCGCTCCCCCGATGCGTCCTCGTCTTCAACGAAGCCTACGAGTTGCTCGGGATGGTCCGGCGCAGGGACATCCTCCGAGGCATGGATCCCGAATCGCTGGCCAACATCATCCTTCCTCGGCTCTTGGGGAAGGCGTCCGGCTCCTCGCACCCGAAACTCTCGAAGGGCATCCGCGACAGGCTCCAGCGCCCCGTGAGCGACGTGATGCGCCCCATCAAAGACTCCGTGGATCACGACGACAGCATCATCGGGGTCGCCTGCGCGATGGTGGACCGAAACCTCAGCTTCGTCCCCGTGATGAAGGACAACAAGGTGGTCGGCGTGGCGCGCACCGTCGAGGTCATACGGGAGCTCGTCCACGCCAGCGACATCCAGACACCGGGCTCGGAGAACACGTAGAGACGTCCCGTCCCGGCATTCGAACGCTATCCACCCCACGACGTCACGTACCGCAGCGCCAGGGCGATGATCAGCAGGCCCAGCACCAGCCGGATGACCCTTTCGGGAACGAACTTCTGGAACCGCGCGCCGCAGTAGATCCCCAGCAGGCCCCCGACGCCGAAAAGAAAGCCCAGCATCCAATCCGGCGATACCGCCACGCCGGAGGCGGCGAACCGGGGCATGACCGCGCTGTAGAAGGCCACTCCCGCTATAGACGTGGCAAAAGTCCCCAGGAGCGCTGCCCCGGCGACCGCGTAGAGCGGCAGGCCGAAAAAGACGGCGCAAAAGGGGGCTATGATGGCCCCGCCGCCGATGCCGTATGCCCCGCCGACGACGCCCACGACGAGGGTCACGCAGAAGAGGACCAGGGGATCGAAAGAAAAACGCTCGCCCCAGAATTCGAACTCATATCTCCGAAGCGAGAAGCGGACAGTCCTGACGACCGCCTCCGGAGGCAGCCCCGCCGAGACCGCGGACCGGCCTCGAGCCCTCGCCTCTTGCGCTCGGCGCTTGAATCTCTCATCGAGGGCTCTCAACTCCCCCCCCCTTTTCCGGCGGCGTCCGCCGTTCTGGTAAAGCAATTGCCCTCCGAGAAAGAGCAGCACCAATCCCGCGAAGACCTTGAATGCGGCGGGATCCGGCAGATACCGCACGCGCACGAAAGCGCCGGCGAATACTCCGGGCATGGTGCCGGCGATGATTATCCAGGCCAGGGGCCAGGCCATGCGCCCTTCCCGGCAATAGCGGTACACGCCGCCGGGGATGGCGACGATGTTATAGACAAGATTGGTGGAGCTGACGGCGGGGCCGGCGAAACCAAGCACGCTCACCTGAAAGGGCAGCAACAGGAAAGCCCCGGAGACCCCCGCCGGCGAGGTGAAAAACGAGACCAGGAAGGCCACCGCCGGCGGCAGCAACGGGAACACCTCGATATCGGCTACCGGAAGGTGCATGGTCGCCCCCGCCTCCCCACTCTGGCCTCGGCCATCCGCATCGCCTTGAAGGGGTCTCTCATGGCCTGTCTTTGTGGACGTTATTGTACCGGTTTTTAGCCCCGATAAGGCGTCTTGCCAGCGCTGGTTTTTTTGCTACACTGGAATAAATCCCGTTCACAAGGAGGGGCATCATGGCTGTCGAGACCCTGAAGAAACAAGAGATTTTCAAGTTCCTGCGTCCCGAACAGGTCAACCGTCTGAGCGAGGGCTCCAAGGTCGCCACGCTCAAGGCGGGCGACACGGTCTATCACCGCGGGGCTAAGGCCAACTACTTCTACATCGTGCTCAGCGGGGAGGTTGCCCTCAAGCTGCCCGGCAAAGGCGGAGTGAACCTCCTTATCGACCAGCTCACCGAGGGCGCCATGTTCGGCGGCTGCATCTCCTTCGCGATGGACGCCTACACCCTCATGGCCCAGTGCACGGCGGACGCCAAGATCCTCAGGATCGAGGTTTCCGTCCTGAAAAAGCTCATGGACGAGGACCCGCGCACGGGGCACGTGATCCAGACCAAGATCTCCGAGATCTACTTCAAGCGCTACATCGACACCATGGAGAAGCTCCAGGCCATCGTCATGAACATCCCGGTGGAGTCGAACTGAGTCCGTCCTGAGCGCGGACACGGCGGCCGGATCCGGGAGAGCCCCGCGGGTTCGCGCCCGCGGGGCGACACAAGACACCACGGAACGATAAGGAGACATCTATGCGCATCATGCTGTTGGGCGCCCCGGGAGTCGGAAAGGGGACGCAGGCGAAGAAGATCATGAAGAAGTATCCCATCCCGCAGATATCGACCGGGGACATCCTGCGGGCCGCGGTCAAGGACCAGACCGAGCTGGGCAAGCGGGCCAAGGGCTATATGGACCGGGGCGAGCTGGTGCCCGACGAGCTGATCATGGGGATGGTCGGGGAGCGCCTGCAGCGGGACGACTGCGAGGAAGGCTTCATCCTCGACGGCTTCCCGCGCACGGTCCCCCAGGCCGAGGGGTTGGAGAAGCTCCTCTCCGGGATCAAGATCCGCCTCGACGCGGTCGTGGACATCGACGTGGACTACGACAAGATCGTGGCGCGCCTGACCAACCGCCGCAGCTGCGCCAAGTGCGGCGCCGACTATAACCTCCTGAGCAACCCCCCGGGCGACGACGGGGCCTGCGCCAAGTGCGGCGGCGGCATCATCCAGCGGGACGACGACAACGAGGCGACCATCCGCAACCGGCTGGATGTCTACGAGAAGCAGACGCGCCCCCTCAAGGATTTCTACAAAGAGCGGGGCCTGCTCAAGTCGATCGACGGCGACCGCCCGGTCGACGAGGTCTTCGCGGCCGCGGTCGCGGCCCTGGAGCAAGGATAACACCGCCCGGGCAGGGAGGGGGGCAATGGCCAAGATCGCGGTCCTGAGCTGCAAGCGCATCAAGGACGTGTCGTGCATCGCCTGCGCCAAGTGCCACAAGGGCATGGCGGAAAAGAACGGAGAGTACGCCCGCCACGACGCGATCGAGCTGACCGCCATGAGCGACTGCGGCGACTGCCCGGGGCTCGTCGTCCCCCGCGTCAAGCTCCTCAAGGAGGTCACCAAGAGCCTCGGGCGCGAGTTCGACACCGTGCACTTCGGGACATGCATGAAGATCGCGATGCGCACCGCGGCCTGCCCCATCGACTTCGAGAAGGTCAAGGGCATCCTGGAGGAGAAGTTCGGGGTGAAGGTGATCCTCGGCACGCACTCCTATTGACCCGGGAGGACCTGACCAAGCTGGTCGAGAAAGGAGACCCCCGCGCGATCCTCGAGGCGCTGAGCGATCCCTCGCTACGAGGCAAATTCCTGCGCAGGATCGTCGCCCTGCTCAACTCCATCGCCCCGAGCACGAAATGGCGAGCCGTATCGGCCATGGGCGTCGCCGCCGGCGAAGGGGGCGTGGGCGCCGACAAGGTCGAGCGGCAGGTGCAACGCTTCCTTTGGGCCATGAACGAGGAGTCGGGCGCCGTGCCCTACGGCGTGCCCGAGGCTCTCGGCGAGATTTTGGCGCTCCGGCCCGAGCTCAAGGGGCGGATCCTCCCCCTCCTCGTCTCCTACGTGGCCGACAAGGAGCTATTTCAGACCGGGCCGATCCTGGCCGGCGCGATCTGGGCGCTGGGACGCGCCGGGGTCCATGACGCCGAGGAGATGCGTAGAGCCCTCCCCGGGCTCAAGGCGGCGCTCCTGAACGGCGGGCCGGACGTCCGCGGGGCCGCCCTTTGGACCTCGGCCCGGCTGGGCCTCGCCAAAGACCTGGAGGATCAGATCCGCCCCTTGAGCGCGGACCCGGACGCCGCCTGCCTCATGATCGACGGCAAGATCGAGGAAGTCGCCATCGCCGATCTCGCCAAGCGCGCCCTTGGCTAGCGCCGCAAGCTTCCGGCTTTCATGGAATTTGCTATAAAATAATCTTGCGGACCGCGCTCAGATCCAGGCGGCGCGCCCCCTCGGCTGGGCGGACGCGCCGGCCCCGAGGAGACACAGGGTGACAGAAGAAACAAAGAAAGAGAAATCCCCAGAAAAAGAGCCGGGCACTCTCCAGGCGGGCGCGTATGAAGCCGAAGACATCCTCGCCGGGGCCGAGCCGTGGGTGCCCACCGAGACCAAGCTCGTGGCATGGTCTTTCATCGCGGCGTTGATCGCGCTCGCGGTGTTCGGCACGCTCATCAATATCCTGATCCTCTAAATAGCGGCGCCCCCATGATCGAGCTGACCGTGACGCACGATGGCGACAGGTGGGTCGCAGCGAACGAGACCATTTCCGCCGCGGCGCCCACTTTGGACGAGCTGGACGCCAAGATCGGCGCCATCGTCCGGGGAAGCGGCCGCATGCGGGACGGCGAAACGCTCAGAGTGCGCATGGCCTGCGACAACTCGATCATCCCCCAGTGGATCAGGCAGTACGCTCAGCATTATTTCAACAGGATCATCCTCGTAAAGGCGTAGAGGCTTCCGATGACAAACGGCGAGATGACGAACAGGCGTTGGTACTCCGGGATGGCCACGCAGGAGGACTGGTGGGCGGTCTGGGTGGGGCTCGCGTTCTTCTCCCTCGGCCTGCTGTCCGTGACCGGCGTGGACCTGGTCGGCTGGGTCGCCTACCCGTCTTCGTGGGGCGGGACGGTCCCGTTCGCCGAAGCCATCAAACCTCTCGGGAAAACATACGCGGGCCTCGGCTTCGCGGGCAGCATCCTGGCGACCTACGCGGCATTCACTCTCGCCACCTGCGTCGGCGCGTTCTTCATGCGGTGGAACGTGAGGAAGTTCTTCCTGGGCTGGACGATCATCTTCGTGATGACCTACGGCATATGGACCCTGGGGCACCACGCCTTTTTGACCGCCAACATCACCAACCGCGCCAAATACGGGCTGGACTACAGCCTTTCTTTGGGAGGAGGGGCCTCGTACATCCTGGCGCTGATCGCCGGGCTGATCATCGGCAATTTTTTCAAGAGGCTCGCGGCCTTCTTGGCCGAAGCGGCGAAGCCGGAATGGTTCATCAAGACGGCGATCGTCTTCCTCGGGGTCAAGGTCGGATACATGGCGATGAAGGCCGCCGACATCGTCTTCGACCTGGCGATCACAGGCGCGGCCGCGACGATCGTGGCGTACCTCATCTTCTGGCCCGGGACCTACCTGATCTCCAGGAAGCTCTTCGGCCTTCCCCGCAAGGTGTCGGCCGTGCTGAGCTCCGCCATCTCGATCTGCGGGGTCTCCGCCGCCGTGGCCACCGCGGGGGCCGTCCGCGCGAAACCCATCATCCCCGTCATGGTATCGGCCCTGGTCGTCGTCTACGCCGTCATCGAGCTGGTGATCCTCCCCCCATCTTCACCGCCACCATGATCGAACGGCCGATCGTGGCGGGCGCCGCCATGGGGATGTCCGTCAAGACGGACGGAGCCGACGCGGCCGCGGGCGCGGTCATGGACGAGCTCATGCGCAACAAGAAGGAGAACATGGACGGCACTAAGTGGGAGGAGGGCTGGATCACCACGAGCGCCATCATGACCAAGATCTGGATCGACATGTTCATCGGGCTGTGGGCCTTCGTTCTGGCGCTCGTCTGGGTCTACAAGATCGAACGTAAGGAGGGCGAGGAGGTGCCCGTTTCGGAGGTGTGGCACCGGTTCCCAAAATTCGTCCTGGGGTACTTCATCGCGTGGTTCGTCTACCTGGGGATACTGTTGCTCATGCCGGCGCTGACCGGCGCCGCGAAGATCGGCGCCGTTCCCGTTGAGAAGGGGATGAGGACCCTGTTCTTCATGCTCACTTTCGTCAGCATCGGCATCATCACCGACTTCAAGAAGTTGGCCGAGGCCAGGTTCGGCAGGATGGTCTTCGTGTATTTCATCGCGCTGTTCGCGTTCATCATCCCCGTGGCCGTGATCGTGGCCTACATCTTCCACCACGGGATGACCGTCCCCGTGGTCGGCTAGTGAGTATCTCCGGAGGCCGGTGGTAAGGGCTCGTTACGAAATAAGCGGATGGATTTTGGGCGTCGAGGCGCCCGACTGACAAGGCGCGAGGAGCGAGCATACCCGTCGGTATGTGAGCGACGAGCAACGCGGCCAGACGGGATGCATCGATGTCCGAATACGTTCACTTATTTCGTAGCGCGCCCTTAGGACGTCCGGTCCGCGATGCCGGCGGCGGCGAAAGCCCGGCCGCGCTCGGCGCACTTATTGCACCTTCCGCAGTGGCTCTTCCCCACGGGGGACAGGCAGGAGAAGGTGAGCTCCCAGGGGACGCCGCGCACGCTCTCGAGCACCTCGTCCTTCTTGCGGCGGGCGAAGGGCGCCAGTATCCGGATGGGGCGGCGGAGCCCCGCCGAAAGCGTCCGGGCCATGCCGCGCAGGAAGGCCGGGCCCGCGTCGGGGAAGGGGTTCGCGCGCAGCGGCCCCATCGCGATGCGGCCGATGCCCCGGACGGCGCAGAATACCGCCGCCCGGGAAAGCAGCAGGATGTTGCGGCCCGGTAGATGGACGGCCGCGTCCGGGCTGCGGCTTCCGGGGACGGCGCGCCCGGAGAGGCTCCAGTGACTCCGGTCGTAGCAGTCCGTGATGTCCAGGCGCAGGCGGGTCAATGGGCGCAGGACCGGGCGGCGAAGCCTTCGGAGGAGCCGCGTGAGCCAGTGGAGCTCGGCCCTCTCCCAGCGGAAGCCGCAGGCCACGTAGACGGGATAGACCTCCCGCTCCCGACGCAGCGCCCAGGACAGCAGGGCGGCGCTCTCCACTCCGCCGCTGGCGAGCACGCAGATCCGCGAGGGGCGGGTACGAAGGCGCGAGGACGCTCTCGCGAGCGAACCCATGACTCAAAATACTAAATTTCCCGGGCCCCGACGCGGGCGCTCCTGGTGGGAGCGCCATTTCGACGAGGACTCCCTCCGCGGCTATGGCCTGGAGAAAGACGCCGAGTCCCAGGTCCGGGGCATTCCGCGGCTCATCCGCCTTTCCCCGCCGGCGGCGATCCTCGATCTCTGCTGCGGGGCCGGGCGGCACGCGGTCCGGCTGGCCGAGCGGGGTTTCCGCGTCACGGGCCTGGACCAGTCCGCGCCGCTTCTCGGCCAGGCCGCCGAGGCCGCCCGAGCGGCGGGAGTGTCCCTGGACCTGCGCCGGGGGGACATGCGCCGCCTCCGCTTCAGGGCGCGTTTCGACGCGGTCCTCAACCTTTTCACCTCTTTCGGGTACTTTCCGACAGAGGCCGAGGACCTGGCGGTCCTCAGGGGGATATGGCGGTCGCTCAAGCCCGGCGGGACGCTGCTCGTCGATGTGCTCAACAAGGAATGGCTGATGCGCCATTTCACCCCGGTGTTCTGGCAGCGCAAGCCGGAAGGGAGAGTCCTGCGGGCGCACAACCGTCTGAGCTTCGATTTAAAGACGGGCCGCCTGAGCAACCGGCGCACGCTCTATATCCGGGGCGGAGGCCTCAAGCGGACCTTCCTCCGCTTCAGGGTCTATACGCTGCACGAGCTGCTCCGCCTGCTGGCGGCGGCGGGTTTTTCCTCTCCACGGACCTACGGAGGATTCGACGGGCGGCCCTACGGGATGGACACCAAGCGCATGGTCGTCCGGGCCCGCAGGCCTCGGTAAGGCCGGGGAGAAACACGCCGGAAAGCGCCGGATCGGGGGATATACCGCGGCCGTCAAGATAGTGTATGCTATCTCAAATCGGAATCCACCAACGGAGCGTGCGATGAGCGATAAATTCGATTACCCCGCCGAATTCGAGAAGGCCTTGTCCGTGGGACGGCCTCCGAACATCACGAGCCTGTTCCCTAATTCCAGGGCCCTGATCGTCAGCGGCAAAGTCATCGACCGCGCCCTTCTCAAGAAGGGCAAGGCCATGACCATCGCCGCCAACGCCCGCAACCACCTCATCATACGGGGCGCGCTGCGCGCGGCGCAAAGGGCCAACGCCGCCATCATCATCGAGATCGCCAAATCGGAAGGCGGCGCCTCCGCATACTGCGGGGTCAGCTACTGGAACATGGCGCGCCAGGTCGACGCCCTCTGCAACGAGATGAACATCACCGTGCCCGTGGCGATCCACGCGGACCACTACGGTATCAAGAATGCGGCCGACATCGAGGCGGCGAAGACCGAGATCCCGACGATGTTCGAGGCGGGGATGACGTCCATCGCCATCGACGCATCGCACATGCCCGACCACGAGAACCTCCTGGCCAGCATCGAGCTCGGCAAGATCGTCCCGAAATGGGCGGGCCACGAGACCGAGGTCGGCGAGATCAAGGGGAAAGAGGGCCTTTCGACCAAGGAGGAGGCCCTGTTCCTGATCCGGGGCCTCAACGCGCACGGCATCTTCCCGGACTGGATCGCCCTCAACAACGGCACGACCCATGGCATCGAGGCCAGCGCGTCCGGGATCGACGTGGGCCTTACCGCCCAGATCCACGAGGCGCTCACGCCCTACAAGGTTTCCGGCGCCCAGCACGGCACCTCCGGCAACAGCTCGGAGCGCCTGCGGGAGATCTCCACGAAGACGAACACCACCAAGGCCAACGTGGCCACGGCCCTGCAGATGATCTGCTGGGGAGTGGCGGTCAACGACTACGGCAACGCCGAACTCGACGGCGACGGCAACTTCAAGAAGGTGAGCGGCTCGGGCGTGACCGAGGAGCTCTGGAGCCAGATGGTGGCCCACGCCCAGAAGCAGGGATGGAAGGGCGGCGACTTCAAGAAGCTGAACCTCCCCTTCGAGAACAAGCTCGTGAGCCAGCCGAAGAACGTCCGGGACAGGTGCGCGAAGGCCGTGGAGGACTTCGTCCACCACATGCTCGTGGACGTCTTCGACGCGAAAGACACCGCCCCGCTGGCCATCCAGGAGATCCTCTCCGCCGGCTCCTACGACGTCGGCCCGAAGGCGGCGCGCATCGACGACCCCGCGGCCTGGACAAAAGAGAAGATCGAGGGCAAGGCGGCCGTCAAGGCGGCGAGCGGCGGCGACTACGACGACTGAGGCCGGCCGCGCACGCGCGTGCGGCCGCGATGGTTTGATATAATCATCGCGTGAGGGTCCTGTACGCCGCCTGCGCCCTGTTGCTCCTCGCCTCTCCCGACCTTTCCGCGGAGTCCGCCTACGAGCAGCTGCTCCAGGCCGCTCCCGAGCAGACCAGGCCGCGCTCCGAGCCGGCACCGCTCTTCGAGGCGGTCCCCGTGGGCCTGGCCGAAGCCCCGACCCGCAAGGCCGCGGGGATAGGGCTCTCCCATTCGGGCGACCCCTTCGACATCCCCCACTTCTCTTTGCGCCAGATCGCGGGCCTTCTGAAAGAGGCGGGAGGGACCCACTACCGCCCGCACCTGCCGCTCGACGAGGCGGTCCCCGAGATATCCGCCGGAACGCTCGAGAAGCTGCGCCGGGCCGGCTCCGACCCCGCCCTGATGGACGCGATGATCGACGAACTCGCGCGCGACGGGCGCTGGGACCGCATGGACAAACTGGTGGACATCTTCACCGGCGCGGGCCTCGAGCTCGTGCTCGTGACGGGCGCGGGCTACCGCAAGGAAGCGCCCCGCTACGCCCTGCCGGACGGCTCTCTGCAGCGGGTCAGCCCGGACCGCGTCGGCCGGGACGTCTACATCGCCTTGGTGCGCTGGCTCACGGGCGCGGCGGTGCGCCGCTACGGGGACCGGGTCGAGGTCTGGCAGGTCGAAAACGAGATCAACATCGCGCAATTCTGCATGCGGGTCGGCTGGCGGGTGAACGAGAAATCCTGGGCCGACGCCGAGTTTCTCAAGAAGCTGCTCGCCGCGCTGGCGGACACGGTGCACGCCGAGGGCCGGCGCATGGGCCGCGACCTGAAGACCACGCACAACTTCGGGACCGACGTGGGCTGGAAGGACTGGGTGAGCAAGAAATCCGTCGACATCGGCAAGGACATCGGCACGTTCGGCGTGAGCTCCCTGGACATCGTCGGCGTGGACGTCTACGCGAATTACTTTTACGGCTGGCCCGTGCACGACGAGCGCGTCGGCGAAGTCGTCTCGCAGACCGTGGAGGCCGCGGACGGCAGGCCCGTATGGGTGCTCGAGACGGGGTTCCCGAACGGCCCGGGCCCGCGCGGCTTCAGCGAGAAGCGCCAGGCGCTCTATTTCAGGAACGGCTTCGACGCGGCCTACGCCGCGGGCGCGGACGTGGTGCTGGCCTTCGGCTGGTTCTGGAACCCTCTCGGTTGGTACACCGACAGCCCCGATCCCCTCCCCTGGTGGCACCCCCAGGCCGGCGAGCAGCACTGGAGCCCCATCAAGCTCACCCCCAACCCCGACGGCGGCACGGACATCCGCTTCGGCAAGGCCTGGGACGAGTTCGTGGCCGCGGCCCGGCGCTGGGTCGCGGACTAGCCGTCTCCCGCACGGGCTTATTGATACAATTCATGATATCCGGGCAATACGTCCGCTATCCTCGAGACTAGGAGTCGCACTTATGAAATCCCGTCATGCCCGGTTCATGAAGGAAGCCATAAAAGAGGCCCGCAAAGGCTCAAGGCAGGGCGGGGTCCCCATCGGAGCCGTATTGGTGAAAGGGGACAAGATCATCGGCCGGGGCCATAACCGCAGGGTCCAGAAGAAATCCGTGATCCTGCACGCCGAGATGGATTGCCTGGAAAACGCGGGCCGGCTCAAGGCCAAGGATTACAGGAAATGCGTGATCTATTCGACCCTTTCACCCTGCGACATGTGCACGGGCGCGATCCTGCTCTACAAGATCCCCGAAGTCGTCATGGGTGAAAACGAGACGTACCGCGGCCCGGAAGCGTATTCCCGCAAGAGAGGCGTCAAGCTCATCGACCTCGACAGCAAGGAATGCAAGGACATGATGCGGGAATTCATCGAAAAAAAGCCGGACCTGTGGAACGAGGACATCGGAGTATAAAGGAAGCCGCCTCAGCGCTTCCGCGTTCCCTCATCGTGCCTTGCCGGAGCTGATCCGGCTATTCGCGCCGCCCCCGGGCAAGACCAAGCAGGGGACCGCTGACGGCCGGCGCTCGCCGCGGCTGAAGCCGCGGACCACGTCCGCGACGGGGTGCGCGCAACGAGTCGGCATTGACATGGACTCCATGTCGTGTTATATACGAATTGGCGGCGGAGACCGCATGCGCGAGGAGGCTAGATGAGAAGATTCAGAGCCTTTGGGATGTCCATTTCAGCGGCCGCGGCGTTACTCGTGGCCGCTTCGATCGATGCGGCGGCCAGGCCGTCGGTGGACGACACGTGCTCCGCGCTCCAAGGCGCGGCGTTCGGATTATGCGTCTCCGGGATGCGCCTCGACTGCGGGGGAGATCCCGGGCGCAAGGCGACCGCCTGCGAAAGGATCGAGGACCGCTTCCTCGAGCTCACGGGCACGATCCCGCCCTGGCTGGAAGAGCCCCCGGGACCGATCGCCTGCGGCGGCATCCAGGGGCTCCCGTGTCCCGAGGGGATGGAGTGCGTGGACGACCCCTCGGACCGCTGCGACCCGGACTGCGGCGGCGCCGACTGCGGCGGCATATGCCGGCGGCCGCCCCCGGAACCGGTCTTCTGCGGCGGCATCCAGAATCTTCCGTGTCCCGCGGGGATGACGTGCATCGACGATCCGTCGGACCGCTGCGACCCGGACTGCGGCGGCGCCGACTGCGGCGGGATATGCCGAACCCAGCCGGAAGAACCGGCCTATTGCGGCGGATTCTGGGCTACTCCCTGCCCCGAGGGGATGGAATGCGTCGACATGAAACCCGACCAGTGCAGCCCAGCGTGCGGCGGCGCCGACTGCGGCGGCATATGCCTTTTGCCGCTGGAGGGGCCGGTCTCCTGCGGCGGCATCGGGGCCCCTCCCTGCCCCGAGGGGATGGAATGCGTCGACACTCCCGCGGACGGCTGCAGCCCGGCGTGCGGCGGCGCCGACTGCGGCGGCACGTGCTACGAGAGGATGTGACGCCCGCCTAGACTGAGGCCGCGGCTCCCCGACCGCGAGGAGGACGACCCCGCAGCCTGCGGGGTCGTTTCTTGTACGCAGGGAGCCCCCGGCACACGGTGGATTCGCTGACTTTAAATAAATCTGTTGTTTATTGCGCGCTTTTTAATGGTCCCATGTCAGCCGGTTGTCCTTGAAAAGTCAGCGCGGGACCGATACAATATAAGCCGCACCGCATGCGTCGCGAGATCCGACCCAAAGGCCCGGATAGGTCAAGTTCGCATACGACCGGACAGACGGAGGTATAGGGAAATGAAAAAGCCAGCGATTTCGATCAGCCTGATGTTCTCGCTGCTTCTTGCCGCGGCATCCGCCCATGCGCTGGAGATCGATTCCTGCCAATCCCTTGCCGCGCCGGGCGAAACCTATTTATTGACGCAAGACATCGTCGCTCCAGGGACATGCTTCACGATAGAAGCGAACGACGTCGCTCTGGACTGTCAGGGGCATCGAATCACGTACGCCACCGAATCGAGGGGGTACGGGATAGACAACTCGGCGGGCTTCGACAACATCACCGTAAGGAACTGCGCCCTCCTCCAAACCCATTACGACCAAGGATCCGGGTCGTCTCACGCGATCTATTACCACAACAGCGATGGCGGGACGATAGAGAATAATTCCCTGTCCACGCGCAATGGCTACGCCTACCACATCTATCTGGTCTCAAGCTCCAACAATATCATCAGGGGAAACACTATCGTAAGCGGGCCTCCCGACTCCTACAACTATGGGAGACACGGCATCTATCTGATCGACAGCCACGGCAACGCCATCAACGATAATACGATCTCATTGGGTGACACCATCTTCAGGAACACCGGCATCATCCTGGAGCGAAGCTCCGGCAACACGCTTGACGGCAACGACGTGTGGACCGACGGCTTTGCCTACGACTACAACTATGCGGCGGCCGTCTGGATCCTCGACAGCTCCAACAACACGCTGACCAATAACACGATCTACTCGACGCACAGGCTGAGCCTGATCGTCGAGGGCGGGACGACCTCCGCCTACTACGACCACAGCATAGACGAAAGCAATACGATAAACGGAAAGCCCATCAAGTACGTATTCGACCTCCACGACGCCGTATTGGAGAATAACGCCGGCTGGGGCGAGCTGCTCATAACCGCATCCTCCAACGTGACGGTGAGGAACGTGACTCTGACCCAGGACGGCATCCTGCTCGCCCACACCAGCGATTCCGCGATCGTGGACAGCACGATCGAGGTGCTGGGCACGGCCATCCTCCTGCTCTCCGGCTCCGACGGCATCGACATCCGCGACAATCTGGTCAGGTCAAGGCCCGGAGGCGCGTATCATTCGAGGGTGATCTGGGTGGAGTCTTCCGGCAACCGCATCGAAGGCAACACCGTGATCACTAATGCCAACTGGGCGGAAGGGAACATCTATCTCAACGGAGCCCACAACAATCAGATCGTCAATAATGTCATCCAGAGCCCGCAGAGCCAGAACAACTACGGCATCTGGCTCGTGTCGAGCGAGGACAACCTCGTCAGCCACAACACCATAGAGACCAACAGCTACGCGGGATACGGCATCTACCTGTCCGGCGCCAGCAGATACAACGAATTCCTGTCCAACGCGATCACCACGGTCTGCTCGTGGCATCACTACGGCAGCGTCTACATCAAGGACTCAAGCAACGGCAACGTCTTCCGATCCAACGCGATAGAAACGACGACCGTCGGGATCGACGTCGACGGGGCCCGGGACAACCTCTTCATCGGAGGCAGCATCACGAAGCTGCCGAACTCCTACCCGGACTACAACGACGTCTATCTGCAGAACGACGCGCGCCTGCTCTTCCTCGAAGTGGCCCACGGCGGGGTGATCGGCCTCGGCGCCGGAGCGAACGAACTCGTGGACCTGCCGGACGAGGACTTTGACGGCATCAGCGACGCCGTCGATACGGCGCCCGCCGCCGCTTCCGCCGACTTCTCAGACGTGTCCCTTGGCGGCAGCACATATGGCCGCGTGGCCGAAAGAGCCGATCAGAGCCTGGTCATCAGAGACGAAACGCCCGACCCGGCTCAGGGGATACGGATCACCGTGTTGGGCGGCAGAGAGTACGCCGAGATCAACGCATGCGGCGGCTACCGTCTCAAGAGCAAGGGCGGCGAATGGATCGCATCCGGGACAGGCATCGCGCCGGGGCAGGAATTCGCTGTCACGTGCGACAGCCTGGGCGTAAAGACCCTGACCGGCTCCACTATGGCGGAGGTCAAGCTGAATGACATTGTGGTTGGCGCCGTCGTGCCGGCGGGACAAGCCGCCACCCTCAGGATCATGGATGAAGCTGTGAGAGTAACGGCGGACCCGGGAAATACCGCGGATATCATGGCAGGTCCCGCCGCATGTGAGACAGCCTTGAGTCCCGGCCAGGAAACGACCATCAGCGTCCTTGACAGCGACGGCGACGGCGTTATCGATGCCTGCGATAATTGTCCCGATACCGCGAATCCGGACCAAGCCGACACCGATGCCGCTCCAGGCCGGGTTTCCCACTGGAGCTTCGACGAGGGCGATGGCACGACCGCGGGGGATTCCATCGGCGGCAATCCCGGGACGCTCATCGATGGGCCGGGATGGACGTCCGGCCAGGTCGGCGGTGCGCTGAGCTTCGACGGCGCGGATGACTACGTCGATGTCGGCGACGACGCGAGCCTGCATATCCTGGATGACGTCAACAGGGAATTCACCGTCGCGGCATGGGTCCAATACAGCGCGATAGCCGACCAGGACATCATCGCGGGGACGAGCGCGGTGGGGCACGACCAATGGAGCTTCACGTCCTGGTATCTGGGCTGGTGGACGGGGAAGTCGGGCCGGATCACCTTCCACATCTTCCGGGATCCGGACAACGCGGGGATCGTGGCTGATTCGCGCGTCATCCCGGAGGTCGGGAAATGGTATCACGTGGTCGGCACAAGAGAGGGCGGCGAACATAAGATCTACATAGACGGCGAGCTCAAGGGGCAGACGGCCACGGCGAAGGCGTGGGACATCACGCGCACCTACATCGGCAGGACTTCGCAGGGCTACTTCCACAACGGCCTCATCGACGAGGTCGCCATCTACGGCCGGGCCCTGAGCGCCGAGGAGATCCAAGCCCATTATCTGGGGGGATTGGCCGGCCACGGCCACATGGCTGACGGCATCGGAGACGCCTGCGACAACTGCCCCGGCGCCCACAATCCCGATCAGGACCCCGCCGCATGCACGGACACCGATGGCGACGCCGTACTTGACCTGTTCGACAACTGCCCGGCCGCAGCGAACCCGGATCAAGCGGATACCGACCACAACGGCACCGGCGACGCCTGCAATGACTCCGAGGACCCGGATGATGATGAATGGGCCGACGGTCTCGATAATTGTCCGGACGTCGCGAATCCCGGGCAAGAGGACGCGGACGGCAAAGAGATGACCCTGTGTCCCGATCAGGGCACGGAATGCTCCGAGGGCGAGATGTCGTACAAGCTCGATGAGGCGGGCGCATACGAGCTGGGCTTTGACGGCTGCAGGGTGCTTCATGATCGCGGGACGGACACGCTGGAGTTCTCGGAATCCGACTGCGCGTCAGCCGTGGCGTGGAGGCTCGGCTCCTCGCCGAAGATCCCGGACCACGCGGATTTTTGCGTGCGCGTGGCGGCCGAGCCGTCCCGGAGGTGGAACCTTAAGAACCTCCGTTATTCGGGGGACTGCTGGAGCCTCACCGATCCGTGCAGGCTCCTGCATTTCGAGATAGGCGACGGCATCGGGGACGCCTGCGACAATTGCCCGGCCGCCCACAACCCCGATCAGATCGATTCTTATGATGACGGCGTGGGCGACGCCTGCGACAACTGCCCGGTCATAGCCAATCCCGACCAGGCGGACGCCGACGGCGACGGCGTGGGCGACGCGTGCAACGACTCCGAGGACGCGGACGGCGATGAATGGGCCGACGAGCTGGATAACTGTCCGGACGTGGGCAATCCTGATCAAAAGAATTCAGATTCGGCAGGATTCTTCGAGGACACGTTCGATCGGCCCGATTCGGACGAGGTAGGAAACGGCTGGATCGAAGGCCACTGCGAGCAAGGCATATCGGACTGGGCCATCGAGGGCGGCATGCTCATTCGCAAGGACCTCGGCAATCACGGTCCGCGAGTCTATCGCACGATCGGCACCATGACTCGCGGCGTTTTTTTCGGGCTCTATTACCACTATTCGTGGGAGCAGATCGAGATGTTCCTGATCGATTCCGACGGGGAATCATACGTCGATAGCTATCAGACGGACTACCCGGATAAGGGATTCGGGTTCTATACATCATTCAACGGTTGGACCGACAATGATTTCCGCGGCGGGGGAGGGATCGGTCCGAAGGAGATCGGATTGACCTGGGGCGCGGGCATCGTGAAGACAGCCCACGCATATCAGGATGATACGGTCTTTGAGTTCGAAATGCGCTTCGGGGACTCCGTTTCCGACCCGGCCAATACGCTGGAGCTGTATCTCTGGGACGCGATCAATGAAGTCCGTCCGGACGAGCCGACCATCGCGACCTCGGAGCCGCTGGACACTTCAGGAACGGACCTGCTGGTATATAACGGGCATAACAACCACCCCTTCCGGCTCGACTGGGTCCGGGTGGATGCGGGTCCGGGCGATAAGATGGGCGATGCCTGCGACAACTGTCCCACCGTCGACAATCCCGATCAAGCCGATTCGGATGGCGATGCGATCGGCGATGCCTGTGATACCTGCCCGGCGGTGGCGAGTCCAGATCAAACGGATACTGACGGCAATGGCATAGGCGACATCTGCAATGATTCTGAGGATGCCGACGGCGATGAATGGGCCAATGATTTGGACAATTGCCCGGCCGCGGCGAATCCGGATCAAGCGGATACCGACGGTGACGGCACGGGCGACGCCTGCAATGATCTTGAGGATGCCGATGGCGATGAATGGGCCGATCCTCTGGATAACTGCCCGGCCGCGGCGAATCCAGGACAGGAGGACAGCGATGGGGCGGTTTCTTATTGGAGGTTCGATGAAGGCAGTGGAACAATAGCGGGGGATTCCGCTGTTTGTAACCCAGGAACTCTTGTTAATGGCCCGGTCTGGACATCGGGGCAGGTCGGTAGCGCGCTAAGATTTGACGGCGTGGATGATCATGTCGAGGCGCCGGACAGCGAAAGTCTGGATATCGACGAGGAGATCACGGTCCAGGCATGGATAAAGGTGGAAGAGTTCCCCGTCTCAGATGTGGACAGGGTGGTGCATAAGCACCAGGCATATTCTTTTGGGATCAGCGACAATCGTCTCCATGCCGGTTTTTGGAAGACGACATCGCCTGATGTCATCACTTCTTCGACCGTGCTGGAGCCCGATAGATGGTACTACGTGGCGGTGGTCCGTGGCGCTGTCGGTGACCTCGCGAGATTTTACATCGACGGCGCTCAAGATCCGGTCACATCCACGGTGGTGTCCAATATACCCACTTCTGATTCCAATGTCCTCATCGGAATAGATGAGGATTTCAGCACTCGCATCTTCAACGGCCTCATCGACGAAGTCGCCATCTACAACCGAGCCCTGAGCGCGGAAGAAATCCAAGCCGCTTATCAGGCCGGATTAGCGGGCCATAGTTATATGGGTGACGGCCTCGGCGATGCCTGCGACAACTGTCCCACCGTCGACAATCCCGATCAATCCGATTCGGATGGCGATGCGATCGGCGATGCCTGTGATACCTGCCCGGCCGTGGTTAATCCGGATCAAGCGGATACCGACGGCAACGGCACGGGCGACGCCTGCAATGAACTTGAGGATGCCGACGGCGACGATTGGGCCGATGATCTGGACAACTGCCCGGCCGCGGCGAATCCGGATCAAGCGGACACCGATTGCAACGGCACGGGCGACGCCTGTAATGATCTCGAGGATGCCGATGGCGATGACTGGGCCGATGGTCTGGATAATTGCCCAACTACCAAGAACCCTGACCAAAGCGATTCAGATGGCGTGGTGTCCTCAAACGACGCTATTTCTTACTGGCGGTTTGATGAGGGCTGCGGGGAAATAGCGGGCGATTCCGTCGGTGGAAACGACGCGAACATTGTCGTTGGCGCCGACATTGATCTGCTTGAGGGCAGTTTCTTGCGGCAGTGGTGGACGGGAATAGGCGGCACCTCAATTCCAGACTTGATAAGCAGTCCTGATTATCCGGATAATCCAAGCGGAAGCGAGACTATTCCTGTTCTTGAGACTCCCGAATCGTGGGCCGATGATTATGGCCAAAGAATTACGGGATATCTGACGGCTCCCGAAACGGGGGATTATGTTTTTTATATCGCGGGCGATGACAATTGCGAGCTTTGGCTGAGCGGTGATGTCGCTCCAGAAAACAAGCAGCTGATCGCCAGCGTGCCTGGCTGGACGAATCGATATGAGTGGAATAAATATGCTTCACAAAAATCCAGCCGCATAACACTGCAGGCGGGCCAGAGCTATTATATCGAAGTCTTGCAGAAGGAGGGTGGCGGAGGAGACCACCTTGCGGTAGGCTGGGTAATGCGAGAGCAGGGTTATTGCGGAGAGCATTGGGTCACAGGACCCGTTGGGAGTGCTCTACGATTCGATACAGCTGATGATTATGTTGACATGGGAGATGTCGATCAAATGGACACTCCTGGATATTTTGCTGTTTCCCTGTGGTTCAATAGAAGCGCCGACAAGATCGATCCAACGAACCATGGTACTGATAATGTTTTGATCGCGCAGTCGTCTAACGGCAGCAATGACAATCTTGAGATTGGCACTGCCGGAACAAGAATCGAGTTTTATCTCGACACGCTTGGCAAGGACGGCCAGACATCTCATGATGCAGGTATCCAGGATAATCAGTGGTATCACCTTGTCTTCAGTTATGACAAAGATGATGCCAATGAAGTTAAGTTGTATTTGAATGGGGATTTACTGAACCAGTGGTCTGCTTGGGGCGGAGATTTAGACAGCAGTGGTAGTTCTCCCTTGACAATGGGCATGGCAAGGCCTGACGGAAGCAGATGGGGCGATTACAAAGGTATTATCGATGAAGTCGCAATCTACAGCAGAGCGTTAAGCCCGGAGGAAGTCGCGCAGCATTATCAGGCAGGACTTGAGGGAAGAGGTTGTCTTGCAGACGGAGCGGGAGACGC
Source organism: Elusimicrobiota bacterium (assembly GCA_043819795.1). Taxonomy (GTDB): domain Bacteria; phylum Elusimicrobiota; class Elusimicrobia; order UBA1565; family UBA1565; genus JBDREN01. The sequence goes on along the minus strand of JBDREN010000225.1, from coordinate 9,358 downwards.
TTGTGATTGCGATCCCGATGAGCTATGCACCGCATGGGGAGCGGGGACGAGCGGCTACTGCGACGGCTCGACCCCCGAGCTGACGGATCCGGACTGCGTCTACTGCACGGACGTCGATGGGGACGGCTATGGGGCCATGGGCACCGATACGACCGGCTGCGAGCACCCGGGCGAGGTCGACAACTGCGAGTTCACCCCCAACCCCGACCAGGCCGACGCGGACGGCGACGGCCTGGGCGACGCCTGCGACGCCTGCCCCAACGACCCGGACAACGACGCCGACGAAGACGGCCTCTGCGGCGACGTGGACAACTGCCCGACGGCGGCCAACGCCGATCAGGCCGACAACGACGGCGACGGCGCGGGCGACGTCTGCGACCCCGACGACGACAACGACGGCGTTCCAGACGAGTCCGACGCGTGCCCCTACGAGGACGCTTCCAGCCGCGACGCGGACCAAAACGGCTGCATAGACGCCGTTGAGGACCTCCCGGTTACGATCGAGGTCCTGGACCTGCCCGCGGGAACGGAGTCCTCGCTAACCTCAAAGGCCGCCAACGCCGCGGCCGCGGCGGAAAAGGGCGGCGCAAAAGCGGCCGCGAACATGCTGGAGGCCTTCATCAACCAGGTCGAGGCCCAGCGCGGCAAAAAGCTCACCGATGAGGAGGCCGACCTGCTCATCGCGTTCGCGCGAAACGCCATCGCGGGCCTCTAACGCGGCGCGCTCCCGGGCCGCGTCAAGGCGGTCGCCTCTCATTTCTTTCCTCCTAACCGCTGATCGCCCGCATCCCCTTCGGGACTTTGGGCCCAGCCCCGCTTGGGCACTTTGGGGATTCTTTCCTTGGTGCGTTCTCGGTTATCATATCCCATGGCCTCGCCCCAAGGGCTAATCCGGACCACGAGGTATCCGCCCTCATGAAACCGTCCAAGACCTTCGTCGGCGCCCTATTGATCGCCGTCGCCGCCTCCGCGGCCTCCGCGCAGACCATTCTGGAGTCGGCGCATTCCTCGACGTTCGGCAATCTCGACGCGGCCTACATGACCCTCTCGAAAGGGGTCGCGGCTCGGGCCCGCGCGCGAAAACGGGCGCGCAAGCGCGCCAAGCTCCGCCGCGAGGCCCGCCTTAAGAGCGACCGGCCCGCCGATTGCGCCAACGAGCCCGTGGCCTACATCCGCAACGGGGTCCTTTACAAGAACGGCGAGGAGCTGGGCCGTCATGCCGGGACCTACCTGACCTCCTGCACCGGCGTGGTGGCCTGGACGGACTCCCACGGCCGCCTGCACAAAGACGCCGTGGAGCTCGGCCGCGCCTCCCGCTACGAGATCTCCCAGTATACGGGGGACGTGGTCTGGGTCGGGACCCACGGGGACCTGCGCCGCAACACGGAGACCTTCGGCCGCCACCAGAGCTACTACTTCGCCACGCCCACGGGCGACGTGGTCTGGGTGGACGGCCACAGAGGACTGCACAAGAACCACAAAGAGCTGGGACGCGTGCGGGACTACAAAGCGGCCCACTTCACCGGCGACGTGGCCTGGACCGACAGCTCCGGACAGCTCCACAAGAACGAGCGCGCGCTGGGCAAGGCCCACCGCTACGAGATCGCCTCCAGGACCGGGGACGTGGCGTGGACGGACAACTCCCGGAACCTGTACAAGAACGGACAGCGGGTCGCCGGCTCGGTCGACAAATTCGAGCTCCGCGCCGACGGCGTGGTCATCTGGCGCGACCGCTCCGGCCACTTGCGCTACGCCTAGAAGCGCCTCCGGCTAAAGACTCGGCCGCGCTCCGGGCCCCAAATCGCGATACACGTTCGCGCGTTTCCCGCGATTTGGTGGATTATTTTTATCAGCCCACAAGAGTCCCCGCATAATGTCAACGGCGCCGGCTTCTTCAGGATCTGATCCGATGGCGGACGCTATGACCCCGGAAGCCAAAGACCCCGCCGGCGCCCGCCCGGCCCCGCATCGGCGGAGAATGGCGGCCGCGCGGCTCCTTCTGGCCGCCGCCGTCCTGAGCGGCGGCCGGGCCCACGCGCTCGGCCGGCTGGACCTCGACCTCGAGCTCGACGCCTACTACAGCGCCCTCGGCCTCACCGTGCCTTTCTCCAAGGAAGAGGCGCGCGTGGACGCCGGGAAGGCGGAGGCTCATACCTATCGGGAGCTCCTGTCCCAGGGGCTTGTGCCCCGCTTCATGGTGATCGAGGCGAGCGTGAACCCCTTCCCGGTCACGGGCTGGCTCCTCCGCAGGCACGCCGAGGACTTCTACCACCAATCCCAGGTCACGCCCACGCTCAACCTCGTCGAGGCCGTGACCGCCGGCTTCGAGGAGCCCTACGCTTTGGCCCTGTTCCTCGGCAACGTCGTGGACTTCGCCGGGGGAAAGGAGTTCCTCGGCCGCAGCCGCAAGGGCTACATCGGCTACCTCGCGAGCGCCGGCAACTACCATCTCATGAACAACCTGCTCATCCCGGACAACTGGCTCGAGGTGGAGGGGAAAATCAAGGGCGACCAGAAGACGGACAGGCGGAAGATGAGCTGGAGCTTCCGGGGGGGGCGCAAGTTCCACGCCAACCGCGAGATCCGCGACGTCTACTACGTCGCCGTCCGGCGCAGCCGCGTGGACTACGAGAAGACCCGGTACTCCTTCCTGCTGAGCAGCGCCATCGAATACCGCTTCGACTTCGATTACGACGGTCTCGGCGCCGTCGGCCATAATCTGATGGTCGAGAAGAACTTCCCCATCCCCGGCAAGAAATGGGCCTTCAGCCTCGGCGTCGGCTACCTCTGGCGCAGCCTGAGCAAGTACTCCGGCTCGCTGGGGCGAAGACGCCGCGCCGTCCGCTCGCAGATCATGCTCAGGCCGAACCTGCGGTTCTGATCGCCGAGCGGCCGCCTTCAGGCCGCGACAGGCTCCCTCCAACGATACTCACCCACCCGGGGCTTCCTGTTTCGCTGACTTAAAATAAAGTTTTGGTTTTTCAAACGTTATTTATATACAAATGTCAGCCGTTGTCCTTGAAATGACAGCGCGGGGGGCCTATACTAAGACCGGGGGCGCAAAGCGGAAAAGCCTTCAAGAATTGCGCCGGCGTGGAGGAGAAGATGAAGATGTCCCGGATCTTGAAGGGCGTGTGGTGCGGCTTGGCGATCGCGAGTCTTTTGTCCATGCCGGCCAAGGCCGGCATGACGGTCATGCTGGACAAGGACTTCGATGGCGACCCGGTCGGGACCACGAAGCCTTCATCGGCGGCCGGGGAGTATTGGATGCCCCGGGAAGACTACGGTATTCCAAGCGCTTGGCTAAACGTAATAGACACCGACGCTCCTCACGGCCGCCGGCACAGCCTTCGGATCGAAGGAACCTACGTCACGCTCGAGCTTCCCTGGATACTGGACGATCTACAAGTCGAATACCACATGCGATTCGACTACGACCCGGACGTCATCGGTTCGGGCCTGGCAGACTGGACCCGGGCGCCGGGACTAGCTCGCATCGAATTGAGGACAACCCCCGGAGGAGGATACCAGAAAGGCCGGCTCCTGGTGCCGAAGGGATATGTAGAAGATGATCCTTTCAGGGACTTGATGGTGACTTACGGATATCTGGACGAGGTCATCGATCCGGAGAAATGGAACAAATTCACCATCTACTTCGATTACGACAATGACGAGCTGCTGATCCGGATAAACAACGGGAAGATCCATCGCGCGGTCACCGGCGTGAAGGCGTGGGGCTACCCTCAGCCGCGCTTGGCTTGGTGGGGGTTGGGCGACAAATTCGAGGAATTCACCCATCTTCAGAACCTGGTCATAACCGACCGGGGCGAGTTCGTGCCTCCCGACACCGGAGGCGTCTACCCCTATCCGGTCGTCAACCTGACCGACAACGACTACCCGGAGGAGCCCCCCCGCATCGACGCCGGCCGGGTCGTCTGGCAGGGACATGACGAACGCGACCACGAGATCTTCCTCTACGACATCGCCGCCGGCGTCACGGCCAAGATCACCGACAACGCCCACATCGACCGCAACCCTCAGATCGACGGCTCGAGGATCGCCTGGGAATCGTGCAACTGGGTCAACCCGTGCGGGATATACCTCCACGACTCCGACTCGGGTTCCACGACACGGATCGCATGGAGAGGCGCGGCGCCCCAGATAGACGGGGACTACGTGGTATGGCAGGGGGGCGGGACATCCGACGGGCTTGAAATATATCTTAGAGATACCGCCGCGGGAGAGACCACCCGGCTGACCACCAACGCCAGCATGGACAACGGGGCCCAGATCGACGACGGCCAAGTCGTCTGGCAATGGTGGAACTGGGGCGGCTACAACATCTACCACTACGACATCGCCACCGGAGAAAAAACGCTGCTGCCCAGAGGCGATCAGGTACGGATCGACGCCGGCCTGGTCGTCTGGCAAGGGCACGACGGCAGCGACCACGAAATCTACCTCTACGACGCCGCCGTCGGCGTCACGACCCAGATCAGCGACAACGAGGGCGGGGACGCCAGGCCGCAGATCGACGCCGGCCGCATCGTCTGGCAGATGAATGACGGCAACGACTGGGAAATCTCTCTGCACGATATCGCCAGCGGAGCCACGACCCGGCTCACCGACAACGACTTCGACGACGTCGAGCCCCAGATCGACGCGGGCCGCGTGGTCTGGCAGGCGCACGACGGCAACGACTGGGAGATATTCCTCTACGACTCGGCCACCGGGACCACCGTCCAGATGACCGACAACGCCCTCGATGACCAATACCCCCAGATCGACGGGCTCCACGTGGTCTGGCAGGGCACCGACGGCGTCCGCCCGGAGGTATTCCTGGCCACGCTGATCCCCGGGCCGGAAGAGCAAGAGTTGCCGCCCGGGAGAGAAGAGCCCACGGCGGGCTCCGGCATGGGCGAGAAGGAAGGCTGGGAAGACGCCGCTCCGCCCGGTTTCGACGAAGGGAAGAAGGAGGGCTGGACAAAGTAGCCCGGCATCCGGGCCCTGAGGAGACGTTTATGCCGGCCAAAGGACCTGCAGGAGGAAAGGGATATGAGAAAGGTTGATATCTTGGAGAAAGCGCGGCGCGTTTTACCGCTCGCGGGGCTGCTTGCGGCGGCCGCGGGCCTTTCCGCGTCGGCTTGGGCCCTGGAGCTGACTCCCGATGAGCATACCGCGGGCCTGTGGCACTTCAATGAAGGCTCCGGGGAAATCACCGAAGACGCGGCCCGGGACGGCAACCACTCCACGATCGACGGCCCCCTTTGGACGAGCGGCATGTGGGGCTCCGCCCTCGCCTATGACGGGGTGGACGATCATCTGCGACTACCGCCGAACGCCGACTATGACGCCAACAACAAGACGGTGGAGGCATGGTTCAGGGCCGACGCGGACCTCCCTGAAGGATACAAGAACATCGTGGGCCACCATGCGGCCAGCGCGTGCGCCGGTAATAGGGCCGGATACGATCTCTCGATAAGGAAGACCGGAAGCGACATCTACGCGTTGTGGCAGGTGGCCGACGGCAATGGTTATGCCTGCGATTATACCCTGGTGCAAAGCGGCCCTTTGCCCGCCGAAACGTGGCATCATGTGGCCGGCGTGCAGGACTACGACAACGGCAAGGTCACCCTGTACGTGAACGGCGTCAAGGTGGCTGAGAGAACGGTCGTAGGCTATACGCCTTGGACGAATAGCCCCATAGCGATCGGGCGTTACGCCGGCAATCATAATGAATATCTCTTCAAAGGCGTCATCGACGAGATCCGGATCTCGACCGTGGTGCGGACGCCGGAGGAGATCGCGGAGAGCGCCTCCCGGAACGAAAGGCCGATCGCGGACGCCGGTCCCGACCAGATTGTGTCCGTCACCGAGGGCGCCGCCCTCGACGGCACGGGCTCCAGCGACCCGGAAGGAGAGCCCCTCACCCACACGTGGTACGAGGACTCGGACGGAGACGGGATATTGGAGGAAAGAGAGATCGTAGCGACCGGGCCGAACCCGGCCTTGAGCTACACCGACGCCGACATCGCGATCCACTACTATCAGCTGGTGGTCCGCGACGAGACCTGGGATTCCGCGTCGCCGGACACCGTCGCCATCGCCGTAGCCCCGGCCGGCGAGGGAAGGCCGGAGCCCAACACGGCCATGAACGTGTCCCAGATGAAGATCCACTGGGTGGGCGCCAACAAGGGGACCCTCCACTTCGAGCTGCCCAGGCTCCCCAAGGGCGCCCAGGACGACCTGCTCCCCAGCGGGGCCATCGTCACTATCGAGATGCCGACGAGAGCCGATCCGAGCCAGTACGCCGTGGGCCAGGCGGAGGTGGACTTCAACGCCCGCAAGAAGCTCTGGGACACGCTGCCGCGATAACCGGCCCGGCGCAGGAGAAATGAGATGAGCAAACGGATGATCATTGCTAGCGTGCCCGCAATCCTGGTCCTGGCCGCGTCGACCGCGCTGGGCCAGGAAGGCGCCACCTTCTTGTGGAGCCTGCCCCCGGAGCAAGGGCTTTTCGATTCGCCCGGTTCCGTGGCTGTGGATTCGTCTGGAAACGCCTACGTGGTGGACAGGGCCAAGAACCGCATCCGGAAAGTCGGCCCTGACGGAGCATTGATCACGGAATGGGGGAGCGGCGGCTCGGGAGAGGGTCAGTTCGACCATCCCCACAGCGTAGCCGTAGATTCATCCGGAAATGTCTACGTGACAGCGTATTACTACCACCCCGTCCAGAAATTCACCTCCGACGGCGCATTCATCATGAAATGGGGAAGCTCCGGCTCGGGAGATGGGCAGTTCGTTGGCGCCGCGGGCATAGCCGTAGATGCGCAGAATAATGTCTACGTGGCGGATGCGGAAAACCACCGCATCCAGAAATTCGACTCGGATGGCGTCTTCCTCACTAAATGGGGGAGCTGGGGCACCGGCGACGGCGAGCTCAAGCATCCCGGTAGCGTGGCCCTGGATTCATCCGGGAATGTCTACGTATTGGATGGGGGCAACTGCGTGGAATACACCTGCGTGCAGAAATTCACGTCCGACGGCGCATTCATCGCAAGGTGGGGGCGCTGGGGCAGCGCTGATGACCAGATCTACGGTCCCTCGGCCATAGGCGCGGATGCATCTGGAAATGTCTACGTGGTATCGTCGGAGGCCAAATACGTCAAGAAATTCACGTCCGACGGCGCATTCATCACAAAGTGGGGAAGCCCTGGCCGAGGGGATGGCCAGTTCGATCATCCCCGGGGCATAGATGTGGGTGCGACTGGGAACGTCTACGTGGCGGATACCGGAAACCATCGCCTCCAGATATTCGACTCCGATGGCGCTTTCCTGGCCAAGTGGGGGACCCCGCGCTCAGGTGAGGGCCTGTTCGATTATCCCAAAGGTGTAGCCGTGGATGCGTCCGGGGATTTCTACGTCGCGGATACCTATAACCACCGCATCCAGAAATACACTTCCGGCGGCGCGTTCATCGCGAAATGGGGGATATATGGCTCGGGGGACGGCCAATTCAGGTGGCCTGAAGGCGTGGCTGTCGGAGCATCCGGGAATGTCTACGTGGCGGATACGGAGAACCACCGCATCCAGGAATTCACATCCGCTGGCGTGCTCGTCGGCAAATGGGGGACCCGCGGCTCGGAAGAGGGTCAGTTCTATTTCCCGCGTTTCCTGGCCGCGGATGAATCCGGAAATGTCTACGTGGCGGATTCATACAACCACCGCGTGCAGAAATTCACGTCCGACGGCGCGTTCATCGCGAAGTGGGGGAGCTACGGCCGGGAGGATGGCGAGTTCCGATATTCCTCCGGCATAGCGGCGGACGCGGACGGAAATGTCTACGTGGGAGATTCGTCCAACCACCGCATCCAGAAGTTCACGTCCGACGGCGCCTTCATCGCGAAATGGGACTACCCCGGCTGGCGCTTCGACTATCCCCAGGGCGTGGCTGTGGACTCGTCCGGAAACGTCTACGTGGGAGACGTATACACCTGGCGCATCCAGAAGTTCGCGCCCGACGGCGCGCTTCTCGCGAGGTGGGGGACCCGGGGCTCGGGAGACGGGCAGTTCAACGGGGTCGCGGGTGTAGCCGTGGACGCGTCCGGCGATGTCTTCGTCGCGGATCCGTACAACCACCGCATCCAGAAATTCGCGCGGACCCCTCCCGACTCGGACGGAGACGGCGTCGCCGACCAGGAGGACAACTGTCCCCTGGCCGCGAATCCGGGCCAGGAGGACCTCGACAGCGACGGCCTTGGCGACGCCTGCGATTCGGACGACGACAACGACGGCGTGGCCGACGAGCCCGACAACTGCCCGCTGACGGCCAATCCGAACCAGGCGGACCTAGACGCCGATGGCATCGGGGACGCCTGCGATGACGACCTGGACGGCGACGGGGTCCCGAACGGGACAGACGGGTGCCCCTATGAGGACGCTTCCGGCCGCGACGCGGACCAGAATGGGTGCGTGGACGCCGTGGAGGACCTCGGGGCCCTGGTCGAGACCCTGGAGCTGCACGGGGGTACGGAATCCTCGCTCACCGACAAGACCCAGGCCGCGGCGGCCGCGGCCGGCCGGGGCAACACGAAAGCCGCCGCGAACATCCTGAAGGCCTTCATCAACCAAGTCGAGGCCCAGCGCGGCAAGAAGATCAGCGAAGCGGAAGCCGACCTCCTCATCGAGTTCGCGCGGAATTCGGCCGCGGGCCTCTGAAGGCGGGACGGACAAGCGGCTCCGGCCGTCGAGACGCACGGGCCCGCGGCCGCGGGCCCCTCCTCATCTCAGTCTCGTTTTACCAGCCTTTCTTCTTGCCCCGATCGAAGCCGGGCGGGACGCCGTCTTTCCAGCCTCCCTTTCCCCCCTCGCTCCAGCCACGAGGGGCCTCGTCCAAACCGGGAGGCAGCTCCTCGCCGAGATCGCACGCGTCTCCGACGCCGTCACCATCGGAATCTTCCTGTCCCGGGTTCGGGATGTCGGGGCAATTGTCGGCGGCTCTGCAGACCCCGTCTCCATCCGCATCATTGCCTGGGTCATCGGAGCAGCTATCACAGGCGTCTCCTATCCCGTCGCCATCCGCGTCCAGTTGCTCCGGATTGGGCGCGGACGGGCAGTTGTCGCAGGCGTCCGGCGCCCCGTCACCCATATAAGCGGATCCATTCAAGCCATTCCGATAATGGCGCTGGATCTCCTCCGCCGTCAGCGCTCTATCATAGATCGCGACTTCGTCGATGGCGCCGTCCAAATGCCGCTGCGGATAGGCGCTTGCGGCATAGGAATCCGCGCCGAGCAGGACATAGGCATTCATCGTGGAGGGATCGCCCGTAAAGGACTTGACGCCTTCAAGGACGCCGTT
>JBDREN010000224.1:0-7172 GCA_043819795.1 Elusimicrobiota bacterium | reverse complement strand
CCGGGGCCTGCAATCGCCTGGAAGCGGCCTGCGCCTGCGTTGCTCCTCGGTCACATCCCGTCGAGGGATGCTCCCTCGTCGCGCCTTGGCTCGGCTCGCTCCAGGCGATTTCGCCGTCCGAAATACTTTTGCCACGGGCTGTTAAGACCCTGTTGCCCCGAAAGTCGCAGAAGTTGCGGAAGTTGAAGCCTGACACCCTAGACGACTGACATGCGATCCTGCTTCAATAACCACAATGCATACCCAGTGACAAGAATGCCGAATAGAGTTTGCAGATAAGAAAACGCCATAGCACTGCGTTGAAAGCCAAGAATGAATTGCACGATAAATCCTACGAGGATTGGCAAGTAGCGCCTAAGACCAACCAATATCACACGCTTCCAGACCAGAAACTCTCCAGTCCGCATCCTGGCGGATAACGATAGGAAGGATATCGTAAAAGCAGGTAATAACATGAAGAGAATTCCGGCGATCCAGGTTCGACTTAACAAAATGGCTACTCCTTCGGGATCGGCAACGAGTTTAAATTTTGCGGCCAGCATTACCAGTGACCACGCGGGTCCGGGCACAACAAAAACCACGCCCGTCACCAGAAAGGAGCGCGTTATGTTTCGAATTTCAGAACCGCCATCCGACATTTCATTCTTTGGCATTTGGCCCTAAATCCACATGGATTCCTGTAGTAGACTTTATGTCGTTGACAATCCCCTGCACTTTTCCTTTAAAATCGACATAACCGATGGCGCCTGCGTAGCAGCCCAGCCAACCACCTGCCACGATGCCTCCCGCAAGTCCCGCACCTCCCAGCAGGATGCCGGTCGGCGTGAGTCCCCCACCGCCACCGAATCCTATTGGCCCCAAAATAGCTCCACCTGCAAGTCCGCCATAGAGCGCCCAACGCTTCGCGCCTTTCATCGCCGATTCATGGTCTTTAGGATCGATGCCGATATGCTCGTCAAGGCGTTTGACAGCCGCCTGAGAGATTCTGTTGGCTCTCCGATTCAGCCAGCCGGCAGATCTCATAAACAAGCCACGTATTTCCCTGGTCTCACGTTCAGTGGAGGGGAAGTGTCTTCTAAATCCAGATTTAGGAGGCGCCCCGATCTTGAGCCCCTTCTGTTGAACGCGAGGCGGTATCGCGCCTCCTTCGGCGACCGGGCGCGTCGCGGTCCTCAACGCCGCATGATCCGATGGGCCACCGTCCCCCCGTCCCGCCGCCACCCGTCCCCCCGCGGCCTTCCTCGCCAACTTCATCACCGACTTCGCCGCAATATTCGACGGGTCTAGCTGAACAGCCCTTTGCGCGTCCCGAAACGCTCCCTCATAGTCCTTCATCTGACTAGCGGGCATCCGCCATGCCGACATATGCCCGCGGGTTCTCGGGGTCGAGTTGGACGGACATCGCGTAGGCGCTGATCGCGCCTTCCGGGTCGCCGGTGCGGCGCAGGAGATCCGCGAGTCCCCGCTGGACGCCTGCGTGTTCCGGGAAGGCCTGGGCGGCGGCACGGGCGAAATCGATTCGGGTCTGGTCGATCCGGGCGCCTCGTCGGCCTTCGTCCGCTTCGCTCTGCAAGCTGAGCGCCACCAGGTTGCCGCCGGCGGATCCGAACTCCTGCTGGAGGGTCTGCAGGTGGCTCCTCATCTCACGGGCCAGGGTCCGGGCCTCCCGCTTGTCGCCTTGACGCCCGGCATTGCGCATCTTATCGGCCGCTTCCAGCGCGTCCAGGTAGCCGCGCTGGACGTCGTAGCGCTCTTGGGGGCTGAGGCCCGCTAAATCCGTGCGCAGGTCATCGATGAGCCTTCGGGAATCGGCTCGTCCTGGGCCAAGACTACGCTCGATTATTCGGAGACGGCTATCGAACTGGCTGTCGGTTCCCGACGCGGAACGCGGGGAGTCCCTTGCGGGGCTCTGGCCGAAGGCTGGAATCCCGCAGAGGGACAGGAATGCCCCCAGCGCCAGCCCGATGCGTACGCGGGCCTTCCGCGGAAGCTGCGAATTTATCAGCATTCCTTTCCAGGCCGCCCAGCTCTCAAGCGGGACGGCCGATCGAGGCATATCTAGTTTAAGCGGCGGCCCTTGCGCTGTCAAGGGCTCGGAACAGGGCCCGCAATTTCAGAGCAGGGCCATCGGCCCTTGCCGGGAGGCTTCCGGCGTGCCATGCTGGATGAAACGGGAGAAAGTGCGTGCGGTAACGGTGTCAGGCTATGACTTTTGTGACTTGTTTGACTTTTGGCCACGCCTCGCCGCTGCAATTCTGAGATAAGTCACAAAAGTCATAGCCTGACACCGAGACACCGAGATCGCCGCGCCGCAGACGGTGCGACGCCGAGCGACGACCGCGCGGGCCTCGGCCAGGGAGACATCCGCGGCTCCGGCCCGGCGGCGCTCGACGGCCGCCCAATCGAAGATCCGCTGGGACAACTTGAGCCGGGCGTCGAAGGTGTTGAAAGGGCCGAGCAGCGAAGGCGCGCCCGGGAAACGGAAGCCCCGGCTGGCGAGATTCTCGCGGTAGGTGCGCTTCTGCGAGGCCCGTCCCGTCAGCGCCGGAAGCAGGCCGGAGCTCTCCTGGCCAGCGCGCCCGCGGGCCTCCGCCAGCCCGGCCGCGGCAGCGCGCGGGCCGAGCTGGTTGGCCAGGGCCAGCTCGATGACGCGGGAGAGGCTCAGCGCGGCGGGGGCGCCGGGGGCGGCGGCGGCCCCGCGCCGCAGATAGCCAGGACGACGGCGATGAGCCTCACGCAGCCTCCTGTCCGGCGCCCTGCGCGCTGCGCCGCAGGCGCCCCAAAAGCGCGGTCAGCCGCCCACGCTCGGCCTCGCCGAGCCCCGCGACGAGACGGTTGAGGACGCGGTGGTGACCGGGCAGATAGGAGTCCAGCCACGACCGGCCGCGCGCCGTGAGGACGGCGAGGCAGGCGCGTCCGTCGGAAGGGTCCGGGCGCCGCACGACGAAGCCCTTGCGGACGAGGGTGTCGAGCAGCCCCGTGACGTTGGCCCGGCTCACGAGAAGCAGGCGGCTGAGCTCGTTGGGCCGCAGGCACCCGTGCGCGCAGCGGCTGAGGATCGTCAGGACATTGAAGGCGGCCAACGACAGGCCGTGCCGCTCGGCGCGGCGCGCCAGCGGAGCCGATACCAAGTCGTAGGCCTGGACGAGCGCGAACACGAGCTCCACGGACGGGGCGTGGAACCCGCGCGGGCGGCGCGCGCGCCCGCGCGAGACGCGCCGATAGAAAGCGGACCGCTCATCGCCGCCGACGGAACCCCGGGCCGGAAGGGTCATGGAACGAGGATAGCGCGGGGAGCCGTTTTTGTCAAGGACTTAACAAATTCCAAAGGGGCGTCAGGTGTAAACTTTGAACTAAACGGGCCGCGAGCGGGTCCCAGCAGCGGGCTTCTCTGCCGATTAGTTCACAAAGTTTACACCTGACGCCCTATTCGAATCTTCGGCCGCATCCACCAAGTGCAGACCAGCCCGCCCAGGAAGCCCCCGATGTGCCCCGCGTTGTCGACGTAGGGGACGCGGAAACCCTGCCCTATCATGTAGATGGACCAGACGGCGAGGACCACGCCGAGGCGCCGGCTGCGCATCACCAAGACGTCCCGATGCAGCACCATGTACACGATGACGCCGGCCAGCAGGCCGAAGATCGCGCCCGAGGCACCGACGGCCACCACCCTCTCATGTACGGCGGCGCTCGCCATAAAGCAGGTGAGCCCGGCGAACACATAGATCCCGGCCATGAGCGCGGGGCCGAAGGCGTGCTCCGCGGCGATGCCCAGGATGTAGAGCGCCAGGCAGTTGCCGACCAGATGTCCCCAATCGGCGTGGAGAAACATCGGGGTGAAGAGCCGCCAGTACTCTCCCGAGAGCAGGGCCGGGCGGAACATCGCCCCCGATGCGATCATCACCTTCTGGCTCCACAGCGCGCCGCGGAGCACCTCCCAGACGAAGACCAACACATTGGCCAGGATGAGGCTGGCCGTGAACTTGGGGAACACCGACATCCCCTGCTCGAAATCGAGTCGGAAGGTCTCCCTCCCGCCGTCCTCGAGCATGTCCGGGGTGATGACGACGGGCTCCACCAGGCCTCTTCTGTTCATCGACGCTCTCCGGCATCCAGCAGTATCCCCAGAGCCACCGCGATCCGGCGGTCCACGGTCCTGTCCGGGTCGGAAGTCAGGTCGAGGACATAGTGGTCGAGGATAGCGGTTTTGCGGTTGAACTCGCCCAGGACCGTCCCCGCGTGCGGCGCCAGGAGGATGAAATCGGTCCGCAGGAATACGAAAAGATAGCCCGTCCACCGGCGCATAAGCGAGAGGATGACCGAGTCTTCCTTCGCCTCGAGCAGGTCCGTGCCGTCGGAGAGCTTGCACTGCCAGTACTTCCGGAAGAGGCTGTTAACGAAGCTCCTGATGAAGACGCAGAGCACCCGGCCGGAAGGGTCCATCAGGGAGAAACGCATCTCGGGATAGTCGAAGAGAGTGTCCTGCCTGATCCACAAGAGCCTCTCCCGGCGCGTCTCATCGGAGTATATCGAGATATGCCTGCGCATGGAAAGCCCGCGCGACGGCAGATAATAGGCGAGCCAGACGACCCCGATCGCGAGCGGCCCGGCGACGAACGCCGGCGGATCGAAGATGCGCCCCAGCAACGGCATCAGGCCGAGGACGAGCAGCGCCGAGACGACCGCTGTCAGGAAGGCCCCCACGTTCCGCCCGGGGAGCGGACGCTCCACATAGAGCAGGGTGGCGCCCGTCTCGTCGCAGACCCGGTATTTGTCGGAGATCAAGAGGCGCCGCTGACGCAGAAGGAAGATGTCGCGGTCGAATACCCCGATGGCCTGGGGACGGACGGCCTTCTCCACGCGCGTCACCCCGCCGCACAGGGGGCACTCGACGAGCCTGTCGAGCCACTCGTCCTTCAGGGCATATCGCTTGCCGCACCTGCAAGTTATCGGCAGAACCATGGCGTCAGGTGTTAACTTTGTTAACTTAACAGGCGGGGTCAGGCGTTGCGTTATTGACTTCGTTCACCCACACTAATCATAAAGCGACAAAGTCAACAACGCAACGCCTGACCCCAACGCACTAGTTAACAAAGTAAAGATCCACCGCCAAAGGCCGTGGCTTTGGGATGACTCTAAAAGAGTCTGAATTCAGTTTGCTGCGCTTCCTCTATCCGTTCTTTCTTTTCTTGATACTTCACGTATTTCCTCATCTTCTCTTCATCTAGGCCTATCGTACTTACGCAGTACCCTCGCCTCCAGAAATGGTTTCCCCAATACGGTTTCTTTTTCATCCCAGGAAAACTCTTGAATAGTTATATCGCCGTTTTTCCCTTCAGTACCCCCATCATCTCTGACACTGACCGTTTCGGTGGTATCTCCAATATCACATGAACATGGTCCTCTTTTCACATTTAGTTCTACCACCTCTACTCCTTGTCCATTCGCACAAACTCCTGATCGTTCTCTCAACAAATTCTCCAACCGCTCCCTTCAACACCCGAAATCGATATTTTGGGCACCACACGATGTGGTTTTTACACTGGTATATCGCATGCGACTGCTTCTTGAATTTACTCACCCCCTTACTTTATCACAGGCATAGCCTCCTGTCCATCGTACATTCCGCACATCTCGAAAAGTTTTCTCCGAATTTAGCCTAATCTCAGTCCTGCGCCACAGCGTACTTTCCTTTCTTAACCCCCAGCAGATGAAGCACTTGGCTCTGTAGCCGAGTGAAGTTGGGCGGGAAATGCTCGTCGACAACCCCTGGCTTTTTGACCATGTGGTACTGGATTCCGTCGAAGAGTTCGAGCAATCGCTCCGTTGTAGGGAAACGGCACTTCCTCTGGCCAAGTAGGGAATATAAAGCCGCTTCCCCGAAACCTTCCTTCATAATATCAACCTTCTGGAAAGTATGCACGGCGTGCGCGAGCCGCGAAAGTCCTTTTCAACGCCGGTCCCCGCCGCGTTAGGGGCGAACGCCAGAGCCCACCCCTCCGGTTCCGTCGGTCGGGGAAAGCGGCGCCGCAGGGTCAGGCGGCGTGCCAGCCCCGATCCTCGTCCACGCCATCGAACGCGTCGACCGAGGGATCGATCCGCGACTCCTCGCCGCGCAAAGGGAGGGGCGGGGATCGGGCGGGCTTGGTACGAGGCGGTTCCCTGGGAAGCCCGAGGTGCGTCAGGAGCCGAACCGACTCCTCGTCGTTTACAATGACCGCTGCCGGAACCATCTCGATCCCGCACCTCTGGCAGAGTATCGGGTTCACCTCGAATACCCGTTGGAGGCACGCCGCCCAGGCCCTGGAAGCCACGGTCGACGCCTTCCCCGCCGCCTTGCGCATCGAGGCCGCGATGCGGGTGACCGGGACCCTCACGCCTTCCAGAAGCTCATGGTGCTCGATCTCTTGTCGAGCCGCCGCGCTCACCATGGGCCGGAGCCGGGAACGCGGGCCGAGCGCGCCCGCGTAGCGTACGAGGTTGAGGCGAGGCGGCGCGATGATGGGCGCGAGCCTCTTGAGAAAAGCGAGTGGGGTCCACTCGAGGACGTCGGGATCTCCCGGCCGCCGCTTTAGCTACCCCCGTCAAATATTAGGGAAGGCGGCGTTGAACTGCCTTGGCTGATGCTGAAGGTGGCGGCCAAGCAGGGGCGCCTCGACACGCGAAGCTGCTCGGAAGCGGCTTATCTTACAGGGGGAAAATAGATGCTGATTATATAGGCATTATTTCAATGCGTTTGTCAGGAGTTGTCCGTGACAAGTCAGCGGAAGTCCTGTTACACTTAATTATCCGGGCGTGAATCACCGGTTTGTTGTTGCCTTGCACAACGACTTCGGGAGGGAAAGAATATGAAGAAGAGACACGGTATTTTTGAGACGCTGATTGTCGCGGTGATCTATTCGCCCTGCCTGACTTTTTTGTCATCTCCCGTCCTGGCACAGTCTCCCCAAACATGTCCGTCCGGCATGGTGAGTTATTGGACATTTGACGATCAAGCACATCCCGGAAATGATGATTTCGATTCTAATCCGGGGACGATCAACGGCGATCCGGTTTGGACGGACGGCCGGGTCGGAGGGGCCTTGAGCCTGGATGGGAACGGCGATTATGTGAATGTGAGCGGGTTTGACGATTTGGACGGTCTGCATGCCGCCACCTTCGAGTTTTGGATC